>NATV01000091.1 GCA_003094535.1 gamma proteobacterium symbiont of Ctena orbiculata
AGCTGTAGCCCGGTGCCGCCTGCAGTGCCGATACGGCAAACAGGCATAGACTGGTTAGGGTTATAATAATTCGTTTCATATATCCTCCGATCTGTTGGTTGCAACGTCTTTGCGTCCTCCCTGTGAGAGTGCCTAGGGCTGATGGCAAAATCAAGCACATCTGAAGGCACTCCTAGCCTCGTCCGCTGAACTGCCTAACCAGCCAAACAGGGCCCAGTGCAATAACTGATTGAAATCAGAAACAAACCAATTCGGACAGGGAGCACAGGTTTCAGGTGGTAATCTTTTTATAGATATCGGAAACCTTCAAGGGCAGCTTTTCGATCTCACTGACAACCGTATAGTTGGCGGCACCGTACATATGCGGGAGATAGTCCTGCCCCTCTTCATCGATGGTAATACAGAAGGCGTGAACTCCCTGGCGCCTGGCCTCGAAAAGGGCCTGTCGTGTGTCCTCGATACCATACTGGCTGCGATACTCGTCATTGTAGTCGTCCGGTTTGCCATCTGACAATGTAACCAACAGTTTGGTTCTCGCCTCCACTTCATTCAGACGATGGGTCAGATGGCGAATCGCCGCTCCCATGCGCGTGTAATCCCCAGCACGTATACCGCTGATCCTCGCCCTGACTCCGACATCGTACGGTTGATCGAATTGTTTTACCGGAAATACCTCGCAACGTTTGCGGCTCATCCCGGTAAAACCGTAGATGGCGTAGCGGTCGCCCAGGGCCTGCAACGCCTCGACCAGTAATACCAGCGCTTCACGCTCCGCCTGATTGACCCATCCCTGGGTAGAACCCGACATATCCACCATAAACATCACCGCGATATTCCGCTCTTCACGGTGCATGCGGGTAAACAGGCGATCGGTCATCTCCAGTCCGGAATGCATGTCGGCCCAGGCTTCGACAAAGGCATCGATATCGACACCATCACCCTGGGTCTGGCGCTTCAGCAGCCTGTCCTCGTCACGCATCGCCTCGAAGGTCTTGCGCAGACTCGATAATAGGCGACGATACTTGTGGATCACCCCGGCAACAAATTCATCATGCTCCTCCTTGACGGGCATCTCTCTGACCACACACCAGTTTTTACGGTAGTGTTTACGCCGGTAGTCCCATTCCTTGTAGAGATAGGCGCCATCCTCATGATAGGTGCCGCTCCACACATCCTCCGGCTTCAACAGCTCCTCGTCGATATCCTTAAGATCGTATTCGCCGGGCCCTGCGGGGGTCAGATACTCTTCAGGGATTTCCCCGAGATCCTGAATTATCGAAGTCAGCAGATTTTTTACCTCATCCGTAACCGGCATCGATTTTCCATCGACCAGCAGCTCGATCTGCATCTCCTTTTCCAATTCGAGGCCGTCCAGCGGGGATATCTCAAACCTATCCATCGGTTCTTCATCAGCATTCGGTTGTTTAAGGTCATCGGCGACCGCCTTTAGGGCTACTCTAAGCCTGGCCTTTTCCCGCTCTATGCGGCGCTGCATAACCGCCAGGACCAAATCCGGTTTCAACTGGCCATGAAACAGACAGGGTTTGGGTATTGGACCATCGATCAGTTGTTTACTCAGATCGAGTGAGTCCTGGGCTGTTGCCCCGGGCGCACGAAGGGTAATCATCCATTGCTCCCAGCCAGCAGGCTTTGCTTCGGGATTGAGTCGCTTCTCAAGCGCCTCCATATCCCGATAGAGACCAGGAAGTTCCCGTTCGATGCAGGCATTCAGGCGTACCGTTTCAAGCGCATGAAAACAGCGCAATGCCTTGTCGGGCGTCGGGTGCTGCTGCAAATAGGGGACCAGGTCGGCACGGAAGGTCCCGAAACGAACCTGCGCCCAGTGATAGGCCACCGCAGCCTTGTAGAGTAAGAAGTTATCCCGTTCACGCGGTAGATGGGCCATTACCGCCGGAAGCAGGATCACTTCGCCATCGGTATGCAATGTGTCGGCCTTCTCCAACGTAAGCTTCCTGCCGGAAAGTCCCTGCACGAAGGGAAGCAGCACCCCCACCTGTTCGTCAAACACAGAACCGGCAGCCCTCTCCCGTCCCTGTTCGACAAATGCATCCATATCGCGGATCAGGGCCAGCGCCGCATGCAGACCGGAGAGATCGTAGATATCCATCCCCTGCACCAGCCAGGCTTCGATCATTGCTTTTTCCATCAGTTGCAGCGCCCGGGGTGCCTGATGGGCAAACTGATAGGCTATCTCGATATGGGTACTCGCGGTGCGTTTTATCCAGTCGAGAACGAATGCCTGTTCATCAGCTTCCATCCGCACCAGCTTCTCGCCGATCTCCCTGGTATTGCGGAAACTGTATTCAACCTCGAAATAGTCGTCGAGCAGATGCCGAATTTGCTGCAGATTGAGCTGCGACCTCATCAAGTCCCAGCCTAGAATAGCGAGGCGCTGAGTTCATTGACCGCCGCCAGCATGTCAGAGTCGTCCGTGAGGGCTTGGGCGACGGACGCACGGCAGGCCACAACCGGTTCGACACCGCTGGCGATCAGCTTGGCGGCATGCACCAGGAGCCGTGTGGAAGCCCCTTCATCCAGGCCGCTGCCCTTGAGATTTCTCGTCATATGGGCGAACTTCACCAGTCTGGCCGCCATCTCTGCATCTACCGCGGCCTCGTTCTGGATGATTCTTTTCTCCAGTTCAGGTTCAGGATAGTCAAACTCCAGGGCGACGAAGCGCTGCCTGGTACTCTGTTTCAGGTCTTTGAGTACACTCTGGTAACCGGGGTTATATGAGATGGCGAGACAAAATTCAGCACTCGCCTCAAGCAATTCACCCACCTTCTCCATTGGCAGCACACGTCGGTCGTCGGCCAGCGGATGGATGACTACCGTCGTGTCCTTGCGTGCCTCCACGACTTCGTCCAGGTAACAGATTCCACCCGCGCGCACTGCGGAGGCCAGGGGACCGTCGACCCAGACAGTCTCTCCATCCTTCACCAGAAAGCGCCCCACCAGGTCTGAGGCAGTCAAATCGTCATGGCAGGAAACGGTGATCAGCGGGCGCTTCAGACGCCACGCCATGTGCTCCATGAACCGGGTCTTGCCGCACCCGGTAGGCCCCTTCAACATCACCGGCAGCTGATTTTGATAGGCGGCCTCAAAAACCGCTATCTCATCATTGACCGGCTCATAGTAGGGCTCTTTTTCGAAGTAGTACTCTTCAGGTTTCAAAATTGGAACTTCAAGGTTTCTCTGTACTGGCCGTAAAAACTATCTGGGCCAGGCAATATTCGCAACCTATTAAACCATAACCTTGACAGGGGTTTTAGTTCTCGAAGCGGTACTTCGAGAGTGTTAAACAGTCGGCAAAATCGGAGTTTATGGACTTTCAATCCTCGTCAGTCAGCGAGTTAGCCAACAACAGAGAGTCATACTGACTTATAATTAATAGTTGGTAATAGTTGGTACAGCCAATAATTTACGCCGATGACGCGGAGGATTGGGCTGCTGGCAACCGCTGAAAGGAACCCTTGATTACAACCATGAGATCCAACCTTTTATCAGCGATTGTCAACTCTACGAGACATTTCAGGGAATGTTGATGCCGGGACAACTACGGACTCTTGTAATCGAAGACTCCGAATATGACCATGATCTGCTGTGCAAGACCCTCCAACGTGGCGGTTTGGACCCATCTACCCTACGCATAGATTCTTTGGATTCTCTTAGAGGCGCCCTGCAATCCGCCGATTGGGACCTTATCCTCTCTGCCACGGACATCACCGACTGCCCTCCCGAAACAAGTCTCAAACTGCTGCAAAAGCGGCAGCTGGACATCCCGTTTATTCTGATTTCGGACCATATCGGTGAAGAGAAGGTGGTTGCACTGTTAAAGGCTGGCGCCAACGACTTCATCAACTTCAAAAACCTGGCCAGACTGGTACCTGCGATAGAACGCGAGCTCAAGGAGGCCGCGGTTCGCCGCGAAGCGGAAGAGACAAAGCAGGCACTGCATCGCAGCGAGAATCGCTATCGTCAGCTGGTTGACGATTCGCCAACCCCGATCCTCCTGCTGCAGCATGAAAAGGTCGTCTTTCTCAACAAGGCCGCGAAGCAGACCTTGGCCGTATCGGAAAGACAACAGCTGACGAATGAACCTATCAGCAAACTACTGTATGAAGCCCCTCCCGAGCTGATGAAAGCACCATTCAGGTTACTGCGCAATCACAACAGCCGACCCTACGAGGCTGCCTTTAGGCGCGCAGACGGGGCCATCATACAGGTCGAGGTCTTTGTCAGCCCCGCAGAGCATGAAGGCGAACCTGCCACCCAGCTCGTCTTTACCGACGTCACCCAGCGCAAGGATTCGGATGTCAAACTGCAGCAGGCGGTGCAGATCATCGAGCACACCATGGAAGGGGTGCTGATAACCGATGACCACGGGATGATCGATTCGGTCAATCCGGCATTTAGCGAGATTACCGGTTATTCCGAGGAAGAGATCATCTCCCAGCACCCGCGGATGCTAATCTCCAGCAGGCACTCACCTGATTTTTTCGACGAGGTGTGGAGCGAAGTAAAGCAGATAGGCTCCTGGCGCGGTGAGCTCTGGAATCAGCGCAAAAACGGAGAGACCTATCCGGCCTGGATGACGATCAGCTGCGTCAAGGACGAACATGGCTCCATCGTCCACTACGTAGCGGTCTTCTCCGATATAACAAGCATCAAGCAGACTCAGTCACAGCTCGAGCATCTGGCTCACCACGACTCCCTGACCAATCTACCCAACCGGCTGCTCTTCGAGGATCGCCTCGAACACGCGATCGCCCAGGCAAAACGTCAAAAACGCCAGCTCGCGGTGCTGTTCCTCGACCTCGATCGTTTTAAAAATATTAATGACAGCCTTGGCCACGCAATGGGAGACGAGCTGCTGAAAGAGGTGGCTGCTCGCTTGCAGAATATTTTGCGGGATGACGATACCGCCGCGCGTCTCGGGGGCGACGAATTTACTGTTCTGGTGGAGAACGTTGAAGATCCAAGTCAGGCGGCGGTGGTTGCTGCCAAGATTCAGGAAAAGTTCAAGGCCCCGTTCAAGATCGCCGGCCGGGAACTCCATGTCACCACCAGTATCGGTATCAGCATCTACCCGGAGGACGGCAATGATGTCGCGGATTTGACCAAAAACGCAGACGCCGCCATGTATCAGGCCAAGGAGCAGGGGCGCAACAGCTACCGATACTACACCTCGGAACTCACCCGGACCGCCTTCGAACGCCTGCTCCTGGAGACAGAGCTTCGCAGTGCGTTGCAGCAACACCAGTTGCTGCTCTATTACCAGCCGCAGATATCCCTGCACAACGGCGAGATGACCGGCGCGGAAGCGGTGCTGCGATGGCATCATCCCCGACTCGGGATCATCCCCCCTGCCCGCTTCATCCCCCTAGCCGAAGAGTCCGGTCTGATCCATGAGATCGGCAACTGGGTGCTGCAGGAGGCTTGCGAACAGACGCGCTACCTGAATCAGCAGGGACTCTTTCAGGGACGCATGGCCATCAACCTCTCCGTCAGACAGATCATGCAGACCGATCTGATCCTGCGCTTCGAACAGATCATCGCCAACTCCGGCTGTCCTCCCGACATGCTCCAGCTGGAGGTTACTGAAGGCATATTCATGGGCCAGATGAAGCACTCGGTCCCCGTCCTCGACGTCTTCAAGAAACTGGGCGTGTCGATTGCCATTGACGATTTCGGCACCGGCTACTCCTCCCTCTCCTACCTCAAGCAACTGCCCATAGACAAGCTCAAGATCGACAGGTCTTTCATCCGCGATATGCCCCATGACAGCGACGCGGTAGCCATCACCCAGGCTATCGTCTCACTGGGTAAGAACCTGGGACTGAGAATCACCGCGGAGGGCATCGAGACCATGGCCCAACAGTCCCTGCTGCAGAAAATGGGTTGCCAGGAGGGCCAGGGTTACCTCTACAGCCCGCCCGTTCCCGTGGAGACTTTCGAGGAGATGTTGCTTGAGGGCAGAAGGACCTTTCACCATCACTTCTCCAATTACGGACGCTAGGCGGAAAAACGGCCGTACCGCTTCTTGATTACAGCGCCCTGTTTAGGGAAATCCATATATAAAATCTTATAGCGGACAATTCTGTCATAAGGATTGATCTGGTACGGACCGGTCCGGTCATGGGGAGTGAATCCATCGCAAGCGTGGTGACTCAGCCACTTACTACCGCGTCATTTATTAGAAAAGACTTATACACCATAACCCAAGTCTATCACCTCATTCGAAAATTCGATGGATTATTCCCAGCTGGGATATAGCAGGCGCGCGAGAAGACGAGTAAGGTATCGGGTCCAGAATCTAGGGTGCCGAGTGTGACCCGCGATAGTGTAATAACCAAGCTGACAAGTCAAGTATCATCTGTCAGCGGTTGACCATAGTTAATTGAGCCATTCCGCAACGGAGGAAAATCCATGACGGAAGTAATCGCAACCAATGAGACTATTCTCGTGGTCGGTGGCGGCATCAGCGGCATGACCGCTGCATTGGAGGCCGCCGAGACGGGGAAACAGGTCGTACTGGTTGAAAAGCGCCCCTATGTCGGCGGTCGCGTCACCCAGCTGTTCAAGTACTTTCCCAAACTCTGCTTTCCCACCTGCGGGCTGGAGATCAACCAGCGTCGGGCGAAGATGAATCCGAACCTCAACATCATCACCATGGCCGAGGTTACGGATATCAAGGGTGAAGCCGGCAACTACACCGCCACCGTCAAGATCAGCCCCCGTTACATAAATGAGAACTGCACCGCCTGCGGCGACTGCGCCAAGGCAGTGGAGACGGAATTCGACGACGAATTCAACTACAACATCGGCAAGCGCAAGGGTGCCTATCTGCCCCACCGCATGGCCCATCCGCAACGCTATGTGCTCGACCCTGCAATCATCGGCACCGATGACGCGCAGAAGGCCAAGGAGGCATGCAAGGTCAACGCCGTAGACCTCGATATGCAGGAAGAGACCATCGAGTTCAAGGCCGGCGCGGTGATCTGGGCCACCGGCTGGAAACCCTACGATGCGAATAAGATCCAACCCTACGGCTACGACCGCATCGCCAACGTCATCACCAGCGTCGAGTTCGAGCGCATGGCCGATCCCAACGGCCCCACCGGTGGCAAGCTGCAGCGCCCCTCCGACGGCAAGGAGGTCAAGTCGGTCGCCTTTATTCAGTGCGCCGGCTCCCGTGACAAAAACCACCTGCTGCACTGCTCCCGTATCTGCTGCATGGCCTCCCTGAAGCAGGCCACCTATCCGGCGGATGACGTGGATATCTCCATCTACTACATCGACATCCGCGCCATCGACCGTTTCGAGGACTTCTATCAGACGGTGAAGGCTAAGGAGAACGTCAAGTTCATCAAATCCAAGGTCGCCTCCATCGTGGAGAACAAGGAGAACGGCAACCCCACCCTGCACGGTGTCGATACCGAGGGTTACAAGCGCTACGCCGACGAGCATGACCTGGTGGTCCTGGCCGTCGGCATGGAGCCCAGCGTCGACAAAGAGAGCTTCCCGGTGGAAATCGTCATCAACGAAGAGGGCTTTATCGAGCCCGCACCGGAGAATGGCGGAGTCTTCGCTGCCGGCTGCTCGTCCGATGCGCTGGATGTCAACCGCGCCGTTCAACACGCCACTGGCGCCGCCCTGCGCGCCATCCAAGTGGTCAATCGCGTAGCAGCGACGGAGGGTTAAGAGAGTGGCTGACGAAAAGAAATTTGCTGGATATGTCTGCACCGGCTGTGGCCTGGGCGAACGCCTGGACGCCGGTCAGCTCGAAACCACCGCAACCCGCGACGGCAAGATGCAGAGTTGCAAGCAGCACGAGATGCTCTGCTCCGCCGAGGGTGTACAGCTGATCAAAGACGACATCGCCAACGAGAGCGTTACCCATGTCATGATCGCGGCCTGTTCCAAGCGGGCCAAGGTCGAGGCCTTCAACTTCCCTGAAGTGGCCATGACCCGAGCCAACCTGCGCGAGGGTGTGATCTGGGTGCGTCCCGAAAGCGACGAGAACCAGGAGACGACCCAGGAGATGGCGGACGACTACATCCGCATGGCCTGCGCCGAGCTCAAATCCATGAGCCAGCCCTCAGCCTCCGGCGAGCAGACCCTCAACAAGAATATTCTGGTTGTGGGCGGCGGCATCACCGGCATGACAGCGGCGATCGAAGCCGCGGCGGCCGGCTACCCGGTCCACCTGGTGGAGAAGAGCGGCAAGCTGGGCGGCGCCCTTGGCAGTTACTACAAGGTCATCCCGACCCGCTCGCCCTACGACGCCCCGGCCGAGAATCCGGTACCCGGCATGATCGAGGCGATCGAGGCCGACGACAGGATCACGGTCCACCTCAACAGCACCCTCGCCAAGACCGAAGGCGCGCCGGGCCGTTTCAATGTCGAGGTTGCCACGGAATCCGGCAGCAGCGAGACCCTCTCCATCGGCGCCATCGTCCAGGCCTCCGGCTGGAAGCCCTACGATGCCAGCCAGCTGCCCGAGTTCGCCCATGACAAATCGGCCGACGTGGTCACCAACCACGAACTGGAGGCCCTGGCGGTCGCCGCCAACGGCGGTCCGATCAAGCGCCCCTCCGACGGCAAGGAGATCAAGTCAGTCTGTTTTATCCAGAACGCCGGTCAGTGCTCGGATAAGGAGGGCCATCTCTCCTACTTCTCAGGCGTCACCGACCTGGTCTCGATCAAGCAGGCGATGTACTTCAAGGAGCTGAACGGGGATTGCGACACCACCATCCTGTTCGACAACCTGCGCACCCCCGGCGCCGGCGGCGAGGATTTCTACCGCGCCGGTCAACAGGCGATGGTCACCTTCTCCAAGGGTATCGCCTCGGAAGTGATGCCCGGCGACAGCCTCACCGTCAAGTTCGAGGACAAGATCCTCAACGAGCAGACCGAGATGGTCTGCGACCTGGTGGTCCTGGCCACCGGCATGGAGCCCAACTCCGGTCCCGATCCCTACGCCCAGCTGATGGTGGACGAGGCGGAGGACGAAGAGGAGAAGGCGAAGGCCCAGGCCATTCTTGAGAATGCACCACCCTCGATCCTCAACCTTCAGTACCGTCAGGGAACCGACCTGCCCCATCTGAAGAACGGGTTCAATGACTCCCACTTCATCTGCTTCCCCTACGAGACCCGTCGTACCGGCATCTATGCCGCCGGCCCTGTACGCCGTCCCATGGACGCCCAGCAGGCCCGCGACGACGCCACCGGCGCGGCGCTGAAGGCGATTCAGGCGGCGGAGAACGCGGGACTGGGACGCGCTGCGCACCCCCGCTCCGGCGATCTCTCCTTCCCCAGTTTCCGCAAGGAGGGCTGCACCCAGTGTAAGCGCTGTACCGTTGAATGCCCCTTCGGCGCCATCAACGAGGACGAAGAGGGCTATCCGATGTACAACGAATCCCGTTGTCGTCGCTGCGGCACCTGCATGGGCGCCTGTCCGGTGCGCGTTATCTCATTCGAGAACTACTCGGTGGAGACCGTCAACCAGCAGATCAAGAATGTGGAGATCCCCGAAGAGTGGGACGAGAAACCTCGCATCCTGGTACTGGCCTGTGAGAATGACGCCTATCCGGCACTCGACCAGGCCGCTCAGGCGGGCGTGGAGATCAATCCATGGGCGCGTGTCATACCTGTGCGCTGCCTGGGCTCGGTGAGCCTCTCCTGGGTAACCGATGCATTGAACAACGGTTATGACGGTATCGTCATGATGGGCTGTCGTCGTGATGACGACTACCAATGCCACTTTGTACGCGGTTCGGCCATGGCGGCGGAACGCATGAGCAAAGTGGGTGACACCCTCGATACGCTGAATCTGGAACCGGAACGGGTGATCCTGCATGAAGTCGCCATCACCGATGTGGAGCGTGCGCCTCAGTTGATCAACGACATGGCGGAAACCGTCGAGAAGATCGGCCTGAGCCCGTTCAAGTTCTGAGGGGATAGAAAATGAGTGATTTGAATACCGCAATGATCGAAAAGTATCGCAGCAACTTCCTGAAAGAGGTTGAGGCGAATGTGGAGGAGGGCGAATGGGTCAAGATGTGCATGCAGTGCGGCGTCTGCTCCGGCTCCTGCCCGCTGGGTAAGCACTGGGATCATCCGCCCCAGGAGATCTTCATGATGATCCGCGCCAACAAGCGTGACGAGGTGCTGGGCACCGACTCCATGTGGATGTGCACCTCCTGCTACAACTGCATCGCCCGCTGCCCCCGCGGCCTGCCGATCACCCACATCATGCACGGCCTGGCGGTCTACTCCAAGCGCCTCGGCCTGACCCAGAAGAAACAGCCAACGGCGGAATTCTCGCAGATTTTCTGGGACAACCTGATGAAGAAGGGCCGGGTCAACGAGCTGAAGCTGGGCCTCTCCATGTACTTCAAGGACGGCTTCGGCCAGGGCGTCAAGAACGCCATGGCGAATCAGAAACTGGGCCAGAACATGATGAAGGCCAAGCGCATGAACCCCATGGAGTTCTTCGGCGGACACAGCGTGAAGGATCTCTCCGGCTTCCAGAGTATGGTGAAGAAGGCCCAGGAGATCGAAGAAGGCAACCTGAAAGAGGCAAAGTGAGGAACAACCGACATGGCTAAGATAGAACTCTCATTCTACCCGGGTTGCTCCTCACAGAAAGGCGCCACCTCATCCAACTATCTGGTCTCGGCACAGACCATGTGCGAGGAGCTGGACATCCAGCTCAACGAGATCCCCGACTGGAACTGCTGCGGCGCCTCCATCGGCTACGGCGGCGGCGGCGAGCTGCCCCGTCTGGCACTCTCCGCGCGCAACATCGCGCTCTCCGAGGAGCACAACTCGGGACAGGAGATCGTCGCCACCTGCGCCGCCTGCTGGCTCTCCACCCGGGAGGCCAAGGAGCGCCTGCATGAGGACGAGCAGATGTTCAAGGACGCCAACGCCGCCCTCTCCGAGGCGGGCCTGAAGTACCAGGGCGAGGCCAACGTGCGCCACATGGTGGAGGTACTGGTGGAGGACATCGGTTTCGACGGCATCAAGTCGAAGGTCAAGAAGCCCCTGGAGGGGCTCAAGATCGCCGGCTACGTGGGCTGCCAGACCAACCGCCCATTCGGCATCGCCGGGGAGTCCTTCGAGAATCCCAAGTACCTGGACAATATCGTCGAAGCGGTGGGCGCCGATTCGATCCCGACTTATGAAAAGAAAGTGCAGTGCTGCGGCGGCGCCCTGGCCTTCTCCGAGCCGGAGAAGTCCCAGGAGATGATCAAGGGCATCATCGAGGCGGCCTACGACAACGGCGCCGACATGATCGTCACCCCCTGCCCCCTGTGTCAGGCCAACGTGGAGATCTACCAGGACAACATCAATGATACCTACGGCACCAAGTTCAACATGCCGGTGGTCTACTACTCCACATTGATGAGTGTCGCCTTCGGCCGCAGCGCCAAGGACGCCGCCCTCGACGGCCAGGTGATCCCGGCCAAACAACTTGAAGAAATCGCTAGCAAATAAGGCGATCCAACTTCAGACTTGAAAGCCCGCTTAGGCGGGCTTTTTTTTATCCTTAATGTCCACCGACTTTAGCCGATATTGATTAGAGTTGAACAGAAACAGCTGAACGGATAGATTGGCCGGAAATAAACAACAGTTAGTAGCAACGCAACGATACAGACCGCTGAAGGAATGAGCGACCTACAAGATCTCGAACTCATCATTAAATCCGGTACCTCCATCATCTTCATCGAGAGCGATGACGAAAAGCAGGTCGAGACCCTCTTCGAACGCCTCGCCAATCACCTGGGTCGCCAGCTGCTGCGCTGGACCGTGGCCAGCGGACTGACCAACCTGCATACCAACCAGGTCAGCCACCTTGCGATCAGGGAGCCATCCAAGGTCCTCTCCGAGCTTGCTGGCCGAACCGCGCCCGCGATCTATATGCTGATGGATGTGCATCACTGGCTGGACGATCCCCTAACCCTGCGTCAACTCAAGGAGATTGCCCTGGGCAACCGCTCACAGACCCTTGTCCTGGTCAGTCATAACGCCGAGATTCCTGACGAACTGCGTTCACATTCTGCCAGGTTCGAGCTTTCGCTGCCCGATCGCGACGCCCTGAAGAACCTGCTCCAGGCTGAGATCCGGGAGTGGGGACGCCACAACAACCGCAACGTCAAGGCGAAACGCGAAGTGATCGAACCCATGCTGAGCAATCTCTCCGGCCTCAGCCTGAGGGACGCCAGGCAGCTGATTCGCAACGCCATCTACGACGACGGCATGCTCACAGAGACCGATCTCGATGACCTGGCGAAGACAAAATATCGCCTGCTTGACAGCACCGGGGTACTCTCCCTCGAACTCGACAGCGCGAAGTTCAGCCAGGTGGCAGGACTCGCCAACCTGAAACGCTGGCTGGAACAGCGCCGGGAGATCTTTGTCGCCGAGCGGACGCCGAGCGGACTCGACCTTCCCAAGGGGATCCTCCTCCTCGGGGTGCAGGGCGGCGGCAAGAGCCTGGCCGCGAAATCGGTCGCCGGCAGCTGGCATCTGCCCCTGCTACACCTCGACTTCGCCACCCTCTACAACAAATTCTACGGCGAAACCGAACGCAATCTGCGCGACTCCCTGAAGACGGCAGAGTCGATGGCTCCCTGTGTGCTCTGGATCGACGAGATCGAGAAGGGACTCGCCACGGACGAGGACGGCGGCCCTTCGAAACGCATCCTCGGCACCCTGCTCACCTGGATGGCGGAGCGTGACTCCCGGGTCTTTCTGGTAGCCACGGCAAACGATATCGAGATGCTGCCCCCCGAACTGCTGCGCAAGGGGCGGTTCGACGAGGTCTTCTTCGTTGATCTGCCGGATGCCGAGGTACGTGAGGCGATCTTCACGATCCACCTGGCCAAGCGCGACCAGGACCCGGCCAGCTTCGAGATGAAAAAACTGCAGCAGGCCAGCGAGGGTTTCTCCGGCGCAGAGATCGAACAGGCGATAGTCGCCGCGCTCTATACCTCCCATGCATCCAGGGAGCCCCTGGACACCGCCCATATCCTCGGTGAAATCGAACAGACCCGACCGCTATCGGTGTTGATGGCTGAGAAGATAGGCCAATTACGCAGCTGGGCTTCCAGCCGAACCGTTACCGCGTGAAGTAATTCCAGGCCATCGCCCGGCGTCAAACCGCGATTGCTGCGGAGACCCTATCACAGGGCAGAATCATACATAGTCCCGGCATTTGCAGAATGCCCCGGATCGGGGAGAGTGGCGATAACGGATCAGGGATTACTGTAGAGACTGACCCGCACCCGCTGATTCTGCGCGGCGATCCGGTTCCATTCAGTAACCGTCTTTACCTCGTAGATCGACGGATAGGGTATTACAGGATCGTTGTAACCGCTGCTGAAAAGGAGTATCTCCAGTTCGCCGCCGCTTCTTGCCAACTCCACGTTTATGTAGTTTGCAAAGGCGACGGATTGGTCGTTGAGCCAATCGTTGCTGCCGCGATGATCAGCGGCAAACAGACAGTTGCCGATATCCAATCCCTCTTTGGCCAGAATCAGCTCTTCTCCTGAATTCTTCTGCAGACAGAAGTTGCCGTGGGAGGCACGCAGTTCGATGGTACCGACAAATCCCGCCTCCTTGAGTTGATCCACCAATTCCGACAGCCATAACGCCCGCTGATCATTGAAGGGTCTCTCACCATACGCAAACTCGGTGCCCTGGTTCGCTGCCCACTCTATCAACTTGAGCGGCAATTGGGCATCCGGATTGCTTTCGTCGCGATAACCGGCCTCATCGATCTTCAGCGACAACAGCTCGATCTTCTCGCCTTGGGCGCCAATCAGCTGCAGTAGCTCCTCGCTGTCGCCGTCAAGGGCAGCAGCTGTGCGCTGCTGTGTCGGCGAGAGCACGAGAAAGTAGTAGCTGAGGGTAAAACCCAGAAACAGTATCAGCAGGCTCAATACACCAAGCAGTGTCGCCCTTCTGGCATGGGATCGCGAGGCCTCCTGCATCGCCTCGAGTTCATACAATTCGCTCTGGGTTTCGGCAAAGTGTTTCTCCAGCTTCTCCTGCAGCCGATTCTCGCTCTGATACTGCTCCTTGCGTATGAAACGCTTCAATGAGTCATCGCCGGCAGAGAGGGAGCCCTGTAAATCATCCAAAGGCAGGCTGATCGGTCCAACCGGGGCGGACCTGCGGCGATCACGCTCATGTATGGAGTGAATATTGCTCTGACCCCGAATGTTGCCAACGCCGCCCAACTCGCTATCCTCGAAACCGGGTACCAGCGACTCCTGGTCAGGCATCAGGTGCAGCGAATGGAGTACATCCTCCAGGTCCTGGGCCTCCAGCTGTTTCGGCAAAACGCCGACCGCGCCGAGCGCTCTTGCCTGACTCACCTCCAATCCCCCCGCCTTGGAGGTGTACATCATCACGGGGATGACGGCGGTATTGGGATTTGACTTGATCACCTTCAGTGCCTGGAAGCCGTCCATGCCCGGCATCTCATAATCCAGGAAGATGGCGTCCGGTGCATTTTCATAGAGGTAGTCGATAGCCGCTGCTGCCGACTCCAGCGCCACCACGGAGATACCATAGTTGGAGAGCTTACCCGACAGGACCTGCCGGGCGGTCTTTGAATCATCAACAATGAGCGCGCGTTTAGTCACTGATCCCGAGGCCGCACTGAAGTGCCGCTTTCCCCTATTGATTCTGTGTATGCTATCACGGCAATCTGAATGATAATCCCTGTGTGGAGACCCGTACCAAGTATCGAATACCCACCTAAGCTTACTATATCCGAGATATCAGAAGAGAGGAAATACCCATATGGCAGTGCTGACCGAAGAAAAGTGTGAGGCCTGTCGCGCTGATGCGCCAAAAGTCAGCGATGATGAGCTTGCCGAACTGATACGTACCATTCCCGACTGGAACATCGAGGTACGCGACGGCATCATGCAGCTGGAAAAGGTCTATCCGTTCAAGAACTTCGTCGAAAGCCTGGCGTTCACCAACGGTGTCGGTGCATTGGCCGAGGAAGAGGGGCACCACCCCGCCCTGCTCACGGAGTGGGGCAAGACCACCGTCACCTGGTGGTCACACAAGATAAAAGGACTCCACCGCAACGATTTCATCATGGCGGCGAAGACCGACCGGCTCTTCAGCGGATCAGAGTAAAAAGTTCGCAAATAAACGCAAATATCAATCATCAAAGTAGGGTGCGGCTTGCCGCAACGGAAACTACGATCAACAAAATGCAAATGGAAAGCATTGGTGCGGAGAGCCGCACCCTACCCTTGCAATCGTTCCCAGCTCTTACGTGGGAATGCTTAGGGTGGGTGGAATAAGGAAGAGAGGATTGAGTTCCCACGCGGAAGCGTGGGAACGAAAACAAAATTATTTGCGTTTATTCGCGTTCATTTGCGGACTGAATACTAAACAAATCAGGACATGGCATCCTTCATCTGCTGTTCCTGCTTCTGTTGATGGAGCTCCGCTTCCGCCTTTCTGCGCATTTCCAGGATCTCCTTGCGCTCTTCGACGCGTTTTTCCGCGGCATTCTCCTTGACCGGAATGGTGACATCGCCGAACAGCACCTGCTTCAGCAAACGGACGCCGAACTGCATCAGGGCGAGATCTTCCTTCTCCATGGTTTCGTAAAATGCGTCATCCATATCGTATGAGGCCCTGAAGGAGTCGCTCAAGACGAAGCGACGCAGGCGATCGGTATCATAGGAGCACATGAAAAAGAACTGCAGGCTGGTATCGGAGGGACGGCCGATGGTCGGGCCGGCGGATTTCTTCTTCAGCATCAGCTGCAGCCATTCCCGATTGATCTGATCGTAGGCCTCAACCTCCTGCTCCTGGCGGTAGTCATCCACGCTGATCTCCCGCCCCTCTTCGTGTCCCTTGCAGTGATCCTCCTGGATCAGGAAATAGCGCGCCTCGTCGTCGCTGGCGCCCGCTTCGCGCATCGCCATGTGCCCGATTGGGTAGTAGCGGCAGGCCGTGGGACGGTCCTTATAGACGCTGCATCCCTCCTCGTTGACGAACAGGCAGGCACCTTCGTTGTCGGTGCGCAACTTCACCCCGGGCAGACCATCCTTGTCCATCTCAAACGGCACGGTATGGTTCTTCAGAAAGTCGGTGACGCTGATCCCCAGGTTATCCTTCAGACGCAGGATGTCATAGGGTGTCAGCTGGATGTCGGCATGTTTACAGCAGGCGTTGAAACAGGAGATCCCCTTATGGCAGTTGAATTTGATCTTGGCGCCGGGCTCAAGCACCGCGGGGACGAAACTGCTTTTAAAAGGAATATCGAATTTCTCGCTCATGGTCTGTCTCCGATATAGGGATCGGTCTGTGGGTGTCAGATTGTAGATGGACACAGCATATAGAGTATAGCCATACGTCTGTGTTCATATAAAAACTGCACAAATGGCAGGCTTTAAAGACGGAAAAGTCCGGGCACCTTACGGTACCCGGACCCCCCTAAGTCACTAGGCTGTCAAGGATTACTTGAACAACTTAGCCTTATCCACGATATCCACGTGTGCCCGCTTGAAGCACTTGTAGGTCTTGGTCTCTTTATCGTAGATGGAGTTCACGAAGCACTTCCAGTTCTCTTCGTCGACGAAGTTCTTATCCATGCGGTAGTAGAAACCGGGATAACGGGACTCTTGACGGAACTGAATGTGTTTCATGTGCGCTTCAGCAGTGAGGATGCGGTGGTAGTTCTCCCAAGCGCGCAACAGCTCGTGGAGGTCTTTCGCACGCATCTTCAGCGCATCTTCCTTCAGCATCTCCAGCTTCTGCTCAGCCAGGTCGAGCATGTGCTCGTTGGTGGTGTAGTAGGTAGCAACACCGGCAACGTACTCATCCATAACCTTCTGCAGACGGAACTGCAGCATGCGCGGGGTGATGTAGTTGGGGTTCACATCGATCGCGGTGCTGTAGTCCTTGTGCTCCAGGTAGTTGCGGACCGGACGGTAGATCTCTTCGATCAGGGCGTCAACGTCGGTGTCCAACTCAGGAGTGAGATCCTTGTTGTCCATGACGTATTTGACCATCGCCTTGGCAGCCATACGGCCTTCGGCATGGGAACCGGAAGAGAACTTGTGGCCGGAGGCGCCAACGCCGTCACCAGCGGTGAACAGACCGGAGACAGTAGTCATGCCACGGTAGCCCCAGTTCCAGCCTTTGGGCAGATGATCAGGCACACCGGCTTCACTCTCGTCGGTAGGCGCACCGACATCATCGGGACCGGAGGTCCAGATGCCGCAGCAGCCGGAGTGAGAGCCCAGCAGGTAGGGTTCGGTGGGCATCAGCTCGGAGTTCTTCTTCTCCGGCTCGATGTTCTCACCGGCCCAGATACCGCACTGGCCGATACACATGTCGAGGAAGTCTTCCCATGCCTCGGCTTCAAGATGCTTAACCTCACGGGGAGACAGGGTCTCACGCAGGTTGGCAAGAGCGGTAACGGTGTCCATCCAGATGGGGCCGCGACCTTCCTTCATCTCTTTGAGCATCAGGTGGTTACGCAGGCAGGATGCGGGAACGGCAGCCTGACCATAAGGAGGATAGTCGTCCAGCATCTCCTTGTTGCGGTCCATGTAGACCTCACCAAAGGCGTTGGTGGCCTTTGATTTGAAGAGCAGGAACCAGGCACCGACAGGACCGTAGCCGTCTTTGAAACGGGTGGGTACGAAGCGGTTTTCCATCATGGTCAGCTCAGCACCGGCCTCGGCAGCCATGGCGTAGGTGGAACCGGCATTCCATACGGGGTACCAGGCACGGCCCTGACCCTCACCCACGGAGCGGGGACGGAAGATGTTTACACAACCACCGGCGGCCAGCAGGATGGCCTTTGCCTTGAAGACATAGAGCTTGTGCTCACGCACGGAGAAGCCGACGGCACCGGCGATGCGGTTGCTGTCGTTCTTGTCGTTGACCAGCTTGACGATGAAGATACGCTCCTGGATGTTGTCCATGCCCAGTGCTTTCTTCGCGGCCTCGGCGACGATCCACTTGTAGGACTCACCGTTGATCATGATCTGCCACTTACCGGAGCGTACGGGCTTGCCGCCGTCCTTCAGGGGGGTCATGCCCTTGGAACCATCGTGACGCTCACCGTTCTCGTCGGTCTTCCAGATCGGCAGACCCCACTCTTCGAACAGGTGTACGGATTCGTCAACGTGGCGGCCCAGGTCATAGGCCAGGTCGTCACGGGTGATACCCATCAGGTCGTTGGAGACCATGCGGGCGTAATCGGCGGGATCCTGCTCCGAGCCGATGTAGGTGTTGATAGCGGAGAGACCCTGTGCAACCGCACCGGACCGATCCATAGCGGCCTTGTCGACCAGCTTAACTTTGATGTCGCCACCGGCAGCCTGCACCCAGGGACCGATCTCGTAAGCGGCACCACTACAAGCCATGCCACCGCCGATCAGGAGGATGTCTACCTCTTCTTGGACGACTTCCGGATTTCCGAATTCAGCCATTTTCAATTCCTCAAAATGTGTATGTTTCTAAATCTGTCTGAAACCGCTTATTTACGGATCAGCTCGCTGGCATCACCGGCGCGGTAGCCGTTCTGCTCATTGTGATTGAAGAAACCGGGCTCACCGATCTTCGCGATATCAGCGGCAGGTTTGCCACCGTAAGGATCGATGGAACCCTCCGGGGTGGTGCGGATCGGAAACTTGAAGCGTTTCATGGTGCCGTTACGGAACTTGATGGTCCACATGATGGAGTCGGTACCGCGCAGAGGCTGTACAGATGCACCCAGAGGAACAATATCGGCGTAAGGACGCGCTTCGATGGCCTGCTGAGGGCAGATCTTGATGCAGGAGTAGCACTCCCAGCACTGCTCAGGCTCTTGGTTGAACGACTTCATGGCATGACCGGTCTCAGAACCGTCTTTATCCAGCTTCATCAGGTCATGAGGACAGATATACATGCAAGCTGTCCTGTCCTGGCCTTTACAGCCATCGCACTTCTCAGTACGCACAAATGTAGGCATGGTGTTTATCTCCTAGGTTTCACTGCAGTGATTCAGTCGCCGCGCGATGCCGCGACATTTGAAACACATCCGGTATCATCCGGTGTCTTTCATTATTCTCTATCCCGGCCCGTGCCCGATGGCGTCCGAACCTTGATTCGAACCCGATTCAGCGAGGCCGCTTCGCTAGGCACTCCCTTGGCACGCATGCGCGCAAGCTTGAATCAGGGCGACAAACATTAATGCCTTACAATCCCTTTAGCCAAACAGTCTTTTTATGAGGGCGCATAAAATACGCTTATTGACTTAGCGCCTTGAAATACCAACTAATTTTGTTGGTTTAATAACCCCCTATTTATACTTAAAAAAATACCAATATAGTGAATAAGGTCATTTTATCCACCGCCTCAAGCACCCCCCCTGCAAGCAGGGGACTATCCCAAGGGAGATATGCATCGTCTGCCATTTCCCGGGTTTTTTCAGACCCGATAGGTCTCTTGCCACCGGGGTCGGGACTTGCACAACGGTATCATTCCGCTAAAGTGGCGCTTTTCGAACCCGCAAATGAGTACAAGAGAAACCCCTGATGCCCTGCTCCTGCTGGCCACCGGCTGCGCACACTGCCCCGTGGTACTGCAAGGCCTGAGCGATCTCCTGAAACGGGGGAAGATCGGCCGCCTCGAGGCAATCAACATCGTCGAACACCCGGAAATCGCACAGCGCCTGGGCACGAGAACCGTGCCATGGACACGGATCGGCCGATTCGAGCTGGAAGGCCTCCTCTCCCCCGGCGAACTCCAACACTGGGC
This sequence comes from gamma proteobacterium symbiont of Ctena orbiculata, assembly GCA_003094535.1. GTDB lineage: Bacteria > Pseudomonadota > Gammaproteobacteria > Chromatiales > Chromatiaceae > Thiodiazotropha. The sequence continues at coordinate 19,822 of NATV01000091.1, forward strand.
TGACCTCGCCGGTCAGGAAAAGGGAACCGCAGACTACTTCAGCCACCTCCTCGAAACCCAGCGACCGCATCGGGTCATCGCATGGTTGCAGCACAATCCAGAGACAATCCACGATCTCCTGGGCTTGCTTGAAAATCCCGAGACCCCCATCGCCGTACGCGTCGGTATCGGCGTGGTCGCCGAGGAGCTGCAGGGAACACCGCTGTGGCAGTCGGCGCTCGAGGATCTGCTCCGTCTGACGAAATCCTCTGATCCCGCACTCCGTGCCGACGCCGCGCACTATCTGGGACTGACCCATTCCAGCGCCGCCGCCGAAGCCCTGCGGGGGATGATCGACGACACCCACCCCGACGTCAGAGAGATCGCCAGCGAATCACTGGGCCTGCTTCATGGGGAGGAGAGCTGATGGATAAACGAGCGCAGATTCTTGCCGTGCATGCCGCCTTCATCAATCAGGTGGTACTCAGCGGCAGCGATCCCGATCGCAAAGACGAGTTCGAACAGCTCATGGCGATGGCGAAAGAGCATGGTTGGGATGAGCTGGTTGCGGTGATTCGAAAGATCTTTAACGAAGGCCGCCGCGATATTGAACTGTTGAACAACCTTGACGAGGAGGACCAGGTGATCACCGAGGCGATTCTGCACGGGCTACAGGATCCCTCTACCCTGCCCGATCCCAACCAAAAGCCCGACCCGACCATGGCCGCGCCCGGGCTTGCCTCAATGATCCATGCCGCCGGCAGCGGCAATGCCCAGGCATTGCAGATCATTGCCGAAATGGCGGACCAGATGAGCAGAGTCGGCGGCCCCATGGCCCGTCTGGCCGCGGTGATACGCCCCCTGATCGACGGCGAACGGGATCCCGATCTGCTGTGTAAACGCATGGACAGGAATACCGAGTCGATGGTGCTGGGCATTCTCGACGAACTCAAACGGCTCGAGGAAGGCAGCGACTGATGGCTCGCAGCCTGCTGTTTCTCGCCGCCGTCAGCGGCATGCTGCTGGTCATTCTGGGTGCCTTTGGCGCCCATGCCCTGGAGGCCCGGCTGCCGCCCGGCCATTTGATCTGGTGGCAGAAGGCGGTCCACTATCAGGGCCTGCATACCTTCGCCCTGTTCGGAGCCGGTCTTCTCGCCCTCCATCACCCGGGACGCAGCCTGCGACTTGCCGGATGGCTCTTTATCAGCGGCATCCTGCTCTTTTGCGGCAGCCTCTACACCATGGCTCTGACCGACATTCGCGTTCTGGGCATGGTTACACCCTTTGGCGGCACCGCATTCATCGCCGGCTGGATCGCCCTGGCAATTGCCGCATGGCGCCTGCCTCGCTGATGTCGCTTGCCGATTTTACCAACCGGCTGCGCAAGAACCAGCGGCATTGGAACAAGTGGGCACGTCGCCGCGACATAAGCTGCTACCGCCTCTATGACCGGGATATGCCGGAGTTCCCCCTGGCCGTCGACTGGTACGAGGGGGAGGTCCATGTCCAGCTCTTCGCCCGCAAGGGCCGGGAGCCCCTGGAGGCGCCTGCGGAAAAGGCAGTTGGCGAAGCGGTCTGCGAGGCGCTGGAGATACCCGCCGCGGCGCTTGCCTTCAAGACCCGGCAACGACAGCGCGGCGCCGCCCAGTACGAAAAGACCGGGAAACCGGGCAGAAGGCGGGTAATCGGCGAGGCCGGGCTGAAATTCGAGGTCGATCTCCACAGCTATCTCGACACCGGACTCTTTCTCGACCACCGCGAAACCCGTGCCCTGATCCGTCGTCGGGCCGGGGGCAGACGCATGCTCAATCTCTTCGCCTACACCGGCAGCTTTTCAGTCTACGCCGCGGCCGGGGGCGCCCTGGCCACCACCAGCGTCGACCTCTCCAACACCTACCTGGACTGGACCCGGCGCAATCTGGCCCTCAACGATTTCACCGAGGAGGAGCACCAACTGGTGCGCTCCGATGTGAATGAGTTTCTGCGACAGGCAAGGCGGGAGCGAAGAGTCTACGGCCTCATCGTCCTCGACCCACCCAGTTTTTCCAACTCCAAGAAGATGCAGGCGACCCTCGACCTGCAGCGGGATCACCGGCGCCTGATCGAGGCCTGCCTGGGGCTGTTGATCCCGGGCGGCGAACTCTACTTCTCCACCAACAAACGTCGTTTCAAAATCGATCCCGCACTGGCGTCGCTGCCCGCTTGCGAGGAGATCACCGATCAGACAGTGCCCGACGATTTCAAGCGCCACCCTGCTCATCGATGCTGGATATTCCGTCATTCCTGAACCTCTCCGGGGGTCCTTTCGGACTCTTTGCTGGGAGCTTTCTCGCCTCCACGCTGCTGCCGGGGGGTTCCGAGGCGATGCTGTTATGGGAGCTTCAGCAGACCCCGGAACGGGCGGGCCTGCTGTGGGCGGTAGCCAGCCTCGGCAACAGCCTTGGCGGACTCAGCAGCTGGTTGATCGGCTGGTGGCTGGCGCGCCGCTTTCCCGGCAAGGGACTGAGTCAGGATCGCCAGCGGCAGGCGCTTCAGCGGCTGGCCCGTTATGGCTCGCCCGTGCTCCTCCTCTCCTGGCTGCCGGTGATCGGCGATCCCCTCTGCCTCGCCGCTGGCTGGAGCGGCGTCAGACTGCTCCCGGCCACCCTCTACATCGGCATCGGCAAGGCGCTGCGCTATGGGATGCTGGTGGGTGCCTTCGGAAGTCTGGGATAGCAGCTCAATTCCTGAAGCATTTGCAAGTATGAGTCCGCAAATGAACGCGAATAAACGCAAATAGCAATCACAAAGCAGGGTGCGGCTTGCCGCACCCTACACACTTCCACTTTTCTGTCTTATTCCCAGGCCATGCATGGAAATGCATACGGTTGGTGGAATGAAGATGAGAGCGTCGAGTTCCCACGCAGGAGCGTGGAAACCAGAAAAACCATTTACGTTTGTTCGCGTTCATTTGCGGACAACGCTTTCCAAACTGACTACTTGCGCCAGAAGGCCGGAGTCAGCAGCACCAGCAGGGTGAAGATCTCCAGGCGCCCCAGGAGCATGGCGAAACAGAGGATCCACTTTGCGGGATCGTTGAGGTTGGCATAGTGGGCACCCACATCCGCCAGGCCCGGTCCCAGGTTGTTGATACTGGCCGCCACCGCCGAGAAAGAGGTCATCAGATCGAGCCCGGTGGAGGCGAGCGCCAGGTACATGACCCCGAAGCTGGCCACGTAGAGGGCGAAGAATCCCCACACCGCCTCCACCACCCGCCAGGGTATGGTCTTGGTGCCGATACGGATCGGGATCTCGGCGTTGGGGTGGATCAGGCGATTGATCTCGCGCACACCCTGCTTGATGAGGAGGAGAAAGCGTATCACCTTGATCCCTCCGCCGGTGGAACCGGCACAACCGCCGATGAAGCTTGCGAAGAGCAGGAGAATGGATATGAAGCCCGGCCAGAGTGAGTAGTCGGCGGTGGTAAAACCGGTTGTGGTCCCTATCGATACGGCCTGAAACAGGCCGCGGGTAATCGCCTCGCTCCAGTTGCCATAGACTCCCATGAAAAAGAGTGCAACGGAGACAATGCAGATAACCACCGCCAGGGTGACGACATAGCCGCGGAATTCCGGGTCCTCGAAATAGGTGCGCAGGGATCGCCGCCGCAAGGCAAGGAAATGGAGGGCGAAGTTGGCCCCGGAGAGCAGCATGAAGATCACCGCGATCATCTCGATCAGGGTGCTGTCGTAGTAGCCGATGCTCTCGTCATGGGTGGAGAAACCGCCGATCGCCACCGTGGAGAAAGCGTGTCCCATGGCATCGAAGGGTTTCATGCCGGCCAGCCAGTAGGCCAGCATGCAGCTGAGGGTCAGGCTGAGATAAATATACCAGAGCGCCTTGGCCGTTTCGGTTATGCGCGGGGTCAGCTTGTTGTCTTTCACCGGCCCGGGGGTCTCGGCACGATAGAGCTGCATACCACCGATCCCCAGCATCGGCAGTACCGCCACCGCCAGGACGATGATCCCCATGCCCCCAAGCCACTGCAGCTGCTGACGATAGTAGAGAATTGACAGCGGCAGATCATCGATGCCGACGATGACCGTTGCCCCGGTGGTGGTAAGGCCGGAGATCGACTCGAACACCGCATCGGTGACACTCATATGATGGTTTTCCGCGAACAGAAACGGCAGCGCACCGGTGAGGCCCAGCACACCCCAGAACATCACCACCACAAGGAACCCATCGCGCACCCGCAGATCCTGCCGGCGATTGCGCACCGGCGCCCAGAACGCCAACCCGAGTCCGAGGGTGATCACAAAGGCATCGGTAAAGCCGACCAGGGCTCCATCACCGGTCAACATCGAAATCCCGAGGGGAGGCAGCATGCTGAGACTGAAAACCATCAGCAGAACCCCCAAGATTCGTTGAACCACAAACAGGTGCATAGTCGATAGTCCTGATCTACAGGAAGGTCACGCCGACCTGAAAGAGCTTTTCCACTTCACGGATCTTGCGCTTGTCGACCAGGAACAGAATGACATGGTCGCCACTCTCGATCATGGTATCGTGGTGGGCGATCAACACCACATCTCCCCTGACCACGGCGCCAATGGTGGTTCCCGCTGGAAGCTTGATCTCCTCAACCGCGCGTCCGACCACCTTCGACGAACTTCTGTCGCCGTGGGCCACCGCCTCGATCGCCTCCGCTGCGCCGCGGCGCAGCGAGTGTACCTGGACCACGTCTCCCCTGCGCACATGGGTCAGCAGGGTGCCGATGGTGGCCTGCTGGGGGGAGATCGCGATATCGATGGTTTCGCTCTGCACCAGGTCCACGTAGGAGGGCCGGTTGATCAAAGCCATCACCCTGGCGGCGCCGAGCCGCTTGGCCAGCATCGCGGAGAGGATATTGTCCTCGTCGTCGTTGGTCACGGCACAAAATACATCGGTGTTCTCGATATTCTCCTCCAGCAGCAGGTTCTCATCCGCCGCATCGCCGTGCAGCACGATGGTCATATCGAGACGTTCCGCGATCTCCCTGGCCCGTACCTTGTCGGTTTCGATGAGCTTGACCCGGTATTTCTGCTCCAGCTCCGCAGCGAGACGCCTGCCGATGTTACCCCCTCCGGCAACCACAATGCGTTTGTAGGGCTTCTCCATCTTGCGCAGTTCACTCATCACGGAGCGAATATTCTCCGCGGCGGCGATGAAGAAGACCTCGTCTTCCGCCTCGATCACCGTGTCACCCCTGGGAATGATCACCTCGCCCTCGCGATAGATGGCCGCAACCCGGGCATCCACATTGGGCATGTGAACATAAAGCGCGCTGAGGGCGTTGCCCACCAGGGGTCCGCCATGGTAGGCCTTCACCGCCACCAGCCTGACCCGGCCATCCGCGAAGTCGAGCACCTGCAGCGCCCCCGGATACTCGATCAGTTTGAGGATATAGTCGGTCACCAACTGCTCCGGACTGATCAACACATCCACCGGCACCGCGTTTGTTTCGAACAGCTGGGAGTAGTCGAGATAACCCTGTGCGCGAACCCTGGCAATCTTGGTCGGGGTGTGGAACACCGTGTAGGCGACCTGGCAGGCGACCATGTTGGTCTCGTCGCTGTTGGTGACGGCGAGAATCATATCCGCATCCTCGGCCCCCGCTTTGCGCAGCACATCGGGATGGCCCGCATGGCCTCTGACGGTACCGAGATCGAGCCGGTTCTGCAGTTCCGTCAACAGCTGCTCGTCCTGGTCAACAACGGTGATATCGTTGGCCTCGCTTACCAACGCATTGGCTACCGAACGACCCACCTGACCGGCACCGAGGATAATTATTTTCATTTTCTCATCGGGTGTATTTGTTTTGAGATCTTCCGGTACACAGATCGGCCTAGATCTGCCTACCTTGATTCTTAAAGCCGACTGCCTCAATCCTGGGGCAGGATCACAGCAACATCAAGTCCAGTCTGTTGAGCCACATATCAAGGTTATCGGCCAGCATTATATCTGCTTGAAATATAGCATTCATCGAAGCGAAATAGATACGACACCGTTTGGAAATAATGGCTACCTAGAATGCTTCCGGCTAATAAGTACTACGCCTTTAAGGGGAGCATATTCTATGTTGAAAAAGAAATCATTTCGTCTGCAAACCCTGCCAGCTTCCATAGCGGCAGCCATTTTTTGTTCATCCCTGCTGTTAGCGGGATGCAGCGGTGATGACGGCGACGACGGTGTCGATGGTGTCGATGGTCAAGACGGTGTCGATGGTGTGGACGGCATCACCAACTTTATCCCCTTAGGCTTGAAGCGTCTCGCGACCGCCCCCCTGGGTGCTGAATTCACCGGTATGTACCTGAACAGCGACAACACCCTGTTCCTCAATGTCCAGCATCCCAGCAGCAGCAACACAACAGCGGACGCTGCCGGCAAGGTATTCGACAAAGGTACCGTGGGCGTCATCGTCGGCCAGGACTTCTCTGCCCTGCCCGAAAACTTCGGCGCTCTCGACCTGCCGGTCACCACGGCTGACAAAGAGGTGGTCATGACCGCGGTCGGTTCCTACCAGGTACTGACCCAGCAGGGCGACGCCCTGGATGACGGCAACGCCATGGGTGACATCATCGCCCTCGACGGCACTACCCTGATCAAGAGCTCCAACGATCCCGATTTCAACGGTGTCATCTCCGACGGTGACACCGGTTTTTACGTCTACAGCAACTGGGAGGACCGTCCCGGCAGCATGAGCCGTATCCATGTCAGCGGTCTCACCGACGCCGGCTACGGCACTATCGTCCAGGAAGGCATGATCGACTTCTCCAGCGTCGGTGGCACCTGGGTCAACTGCTTCGGCACCGTAAGTCCCTGGAACACCCCCCATTCTGCGGAAGAGCTCTACTTCGACGATACCTCCGACTGGTTCAATCCGGACTACGAGTATTTCAGCAATCCTCAATCCCTGGCCACCTATCTCGGCTATCCCACCGATGGCAGCGGTGACTGGCCGAATCCCTATCGCTACGGCTACATCGTAGAGATCGGAAATGCCGCCGATGCCGCAGTCGCCAATGTCACGGTCAACAAACTGGAGACCATGGGCCGCTTCTCTCACGAGAACTCGGTTGTCATGCCCGACCAGCGCACTGTCTTCCTCAGCGACGACGGCACCGATGTTGTCTTCTTCAAGTTCGTCGCCGATGCAGCCGCTGACATGACCGCGGGCACACTGTATGCCGCGCAGATCACCCAGGCCTCAGGGGTAAACGATCCCGCCGAGGCTGCGCTGGGTATCGAGTGGATCGAGCTCGGCAGCATGGGTGAAGCGGACATCGAAGCGGCTATCGCCTCCTTCGACGGCAGCTTCGCCGATGGCAACTACATCACCGACGAGCAGGTCTGTGACTGGGCCGAGTCCAAAACCGGCACCGACCTGAGCTGTGACGAAGACGCCACTGTCGATGCCAACCCCTTCAGCGACGATCGAGTCGCCTACCTGGAGAGCCGCAAGGCCGCAGTCGCCCTGGGCGCCACCGGTGAGTTCCGCAAGATGGAAGGCGTGAACATCAACTACAACCTGGCATCGACCTGGTGGAATGGCGGTGCCGCCGATGGCGAGCAGGCCTACATGTACATGGCCATGTCCAGCTTCGACAGGGGCATGAGTGACGAGGAAGGCGCGATTCAACTCAAAGGCGATAACGGCAAGTGCGGTGTTGTCTACCGTATGAAGTTGATGCGCAACGCCCAGGGCGAGGTTGATGTGGCGACCATGGTTCCGGCAATTGTTGGCGGACCCTACTACGCCGACCGTTCGGTCAACGAGTGTAACATCAACAACATCTCCAACCCGGACAACCTGTTGATCCTGGACGACGGTCGCGTACTCATCGGTGAGGATACCGGCAACCACGAGAACAACGTAGTCTGGGTGTTCGATGATCCCGCGATCTAAAACCTTTCCGGTTAAATAAACAGGGAAATGGGGGTGGCCTATGCCACCCCCTTTGTGTTTCAGGAGGTACAAAATGAAACATATCATCAGGATCTTGATGCCCCTAGTGGCAGCAACCCTCTCGGCATGCGGCGGTTCAAGCGGTAACTCTGATCCTCAAATCCAGTCGCTGACCTTTCCCACAAGCTATGAAAAATCGCCTGCCGGATACCTGCGGCCCGAGGAAAGCGGCCTGGTCTACAACCTGGAGGCGATAGTCCCCCCCCAGTGTTACACCAGGCACGAGGCAACCCACAATCCCTGTATGATCTGCCATCAGACCTACCCCTTCGGTAGCCGCCCGAACTACATGGATGACAAGGCACTGCAGGCAGAGTACTCATTCTCGGAGGTCGGGGTTACCAACCATTGGCAGAATCTCTTCGAGGACCGCTCCGAGGCGGTCTCCGGGATCAGCGACCAGGAGGTCATCGACTACATCTATACCGATAACTACTCGACCCTGGTCGAGCAGTTGCAGAGCGAGTCCTGGGATGGGCCGGTACCCGTGATCGAAAATCTCCACCTCGGCGCAGGTGCCTTCGACCAGCAGGGCTTCGCCCTCGACGGCAGCCACTGGGTGGCCTTCAACTACAAACCCCTGCCCAGCACCTTCTGGCCCACCAACGGCTCGACCGATGATGTCATGATCCGGCTTCCCGCGGCATTTCGCGAGCAGAGTTGCAACGGCAGCGGCTACTCCCGGGATACCTACATCGCCAACCTGGCGATCGTGGAAGCGGCGATACAGGACCTGGATCGGGTAAGCCTTCCGCAAGTTGACGAAAACAGTTTCTGTTCAGACTTGAATGGGGATGGGCAGCTTGGGGTGATCAACGAGATCACCCGCCCCGAATCCTATGTCGGCAACGCTTCCGATGTCAGCGTCACCCCGATGCTCTACCCCGAGGGTACAGAGTTCCTGCATACGGTGCGTTATATCGGACTCGACGAGAATATGTCGATCAACATCCCGGCGCGGATGAAAGAGGTGCGCTACATGCGTAAGCACACCTTCTATACCCCCGCGGAACTGCTCTCGCTGTACGGCAACGAGAAGCAGGAGAAGATCGACGGCATCCTGCCGAACTTCGTATCCCGTGGCGACAGCGGTCTTGACAACGGTCTCGGCTGGCTGGTGCTGGGCTTCATCGAAGCCGCCGACGGCCATCTGCGCAAACAGAGCGAGGAGGAGACCACCTTCTGCATGGGCTGTCATACCTCCATCGGCAGTACCATCGACCAGACCTTCGCCTTCCCGCGCAAGGTGACCGGTGCGGCGGGCTGGGGCTACGTCAATCTGCAGGGCATGGTGGACGCCCCCAATGTTGGTGAGACAGAGGGTGAGATTCTCACCTACCTGAAGCTCGTCGGCGGCGGCAACGAGTTCCGCGAAAACCCTGAGATCATCGAAAAGTGGTTCAACGAGGATGGCAGCGTCAACGAAACGAAGGTCCTGGCCGCGGATGTCTATGAACTGCTCGCGCCCAGCCCCGAGCGTGCACTGACCCTGAACAAGGCCTACATGGTGATCGTTCAGGATCAGGACTTCATTCACGGTCGCGACGCCAGTGTTACCCCGGCGGTCAACGTCTACCAGACGGTCGACCCGGAAACCGCCCCGGTACTGCCGGCCGAGCGTCAATACGATTGGGATATACGCCTGGACTGGTGATCGAAAAAGTCCGCGAATGAACGCAACTAAACGCGAAAAAGAACCTCTTTTCGATCAAGCGCGTAGGGTGCGGCATGCCGCACCCTACGCGATGGTATGAATTCAGAATAGTTAAAGCCCATATTAGCGTTCATTTGCGGACTTCTTAATTCACCGCTTGTCCTTGAACTCAATCTCCAGGGATTTCAGCTTGCGATAGAGATGGGTCCGTTCCATGCCCACCTCCTTGGCCATGCGCGAGATGTTGCCCTCGTGCTGGCGCAGCTGGTATTCCAGGTAGACCTTTTCGAACTCCTCCCTGGCCTGCCGCAGGGGCTGGTCGAAGGTGACCAGGGATTCCAGTCCGCCCAGTGAGCTCCCCACGTCGGGTGCCCCCAGTGCCGCATCCACCTCCTCCTGGGAGATCTCGTTACCCGCACCCAGGATCAGCAGGCGCTGTACCAGGTTTTTCAGCTCCCGCACGTTGCCGTGCCAAGGGTGGTTGCGCAGGGTGTTCTGCGCCCCCACGGTAAAGTGGCGGTAGGGGAGCTTCTCGTGGGTCACATACCAGTCGACATAGAAGTTGAGCAGCTCCGGGACATCCTCCGCATGCTCGCGCAGCGGCGGCACGTGGAGCGGCACCACATTGAGATGGTAGAAGAGGTCCTCGCGGAAGGTCCCCTCCTGCACCGCCTCCTCCAGATTGTGCTGGGTGGCGGCAATGATGCGCACGTCGATACTCACCGGCTCGGTGCCGCCGACCCGCAGAAAACTGCCGGTGTCCAGCGCCCCCACCAGCTGTGACTGCGCCTCCAGATCCATGTCCGCCACTTCATCGAGGAACAGGGTCCCACCCACGGCCTGCTCCAGTCTTCCATAGTGAATACGGCCTTCGCTTTCGCTGCCGAAGAGCTCCTGCGCCGCATTGCCCTTGACGATGGAACTGACATTGACTTCCACAAACGGCCGGTCTCTTCTCACGCTCTGGGAGTGGAGGTAGCGCGCCAGGGTTTCGCGCCCGCTCCCCGGTTCACCGGTGACCAGGACCCAGGTATCGTGCTGGGCGATCCGCTTTACCTGTTCACGCAGGCGTTGCATCACCGGGCTTCTGCCCGTCGGTTCATGCACCGCGTGTACCTGGCGCTTGAGGCCGACATTCTCCTGTTTCAACTGCTCCGCCTCCAGGGCACGGTTGACCGTCAACAGCAGCTTGGCCAGCGAAAGCGGCTTCTCCAGGAAGTCGTAGGCACCCAGCCGGGTGGCCTCGACGGCGGTCTCCACGGTACCGTGGCCCGACATCATGATCACCGGGCAGGGCAGGCCCTCGTTCTCACCCCACTCCTTCAACAGGGTGATGCCATCCACGTCGGGCATCCAGATGTCGAGCAGGATCAATTCCGGCCGGCGGTCCCGCAGTGCCTGACGCGCAGACTTGCCATCCTCCGCCATCGCCACCTCGTAGGATTCATCCTGCAGAATCTCTTTTACCAGGTTACGGATGTCCGGTTCGTCATCCACAACCAGGATATAGGCGCGACTCATACCTCACTCTCCTCCGCTGCAGTTTCTCGTGTCAGGTCCAGCAACATCGGTAATTGCATAACCATACAGGCCCCTTTATCACAGTTCTCCGCCCAAATGATACCGCCATGTTCCTCAACAATCTTCTTTACAATCGCCAGACCAAGGCCTGTTCCCTTCGGCTTGCTGGTGACATAGGGCTCGAACAGCTGCTGAATCATCGCTTCCGCAAATCCGGGACCATTATCCTCGACACGCAGTTCGTAGAAAGGGTGATCATCCCTACTGAGGACCCTGGAGACCAGGGAGACCTTCCCTTTGTTGGCCCCCTCCAGCGCCTCCACCGCGTTTTTCACCAGATTGTGCACCACTTGACGGATACGCAGGGGATCGGCCTCTATCCTGGCGTCGTTGGCTGAAAGGTCGATCTCGAATTTCACCCCTTTGGTCGCCCGGTAGAGGTCGACGATTTCGCCGATCAGGGTGTCGGGCTTGATCGGCTTGAGCTCCATCTGCGGCGGACGGGCATACTCGGAAAAGTCGTTGACCATGCTCTTCATGGCCTCGACCTGCTGCACGATGGTATGGGTTGCCCGATCGAGCACCTCGGCATCCTTATCCGGCATATCCTTGAGGTATTTATGGCGCAGGCGCTCCGCCGAAAGCTGGATGGGGGTGAGCGGATTCTTGATCTCATGGGCCAGGCGCCGTGCGACCTCGCCCCAGGCGGCATCCCGTTGCGCGCGGATCAGCGCCGTCACATCATCGAACAGCACGATATGACCCACCCGTCCGTTGGGCTGGGCGAAGGGAGTGCTTCTGCAGATCAGCACCTTGCGACCCTCACCGCCGTAGAGGGTCAGTTCACCGCGCCACTCCTTGTCTACCTGGCGCAGCGGTGCCTCCAGCCCCTCGACAAACTGTCTGAGAATGGGGGACTCGAGGGCAAGGGCCTGGAGCGGGAGGTCTATCAGCCGATTGAAATTGATGCCCAGGATCTTCTCTGCGGCCGGATTCGCGGTGCGCATCTTGTGCTGCGCGTTGAAGGTCAGGACACCGGAGGAGAGACGGGCCAGCACGGTTTCCAGATAGGCGCGCTGTCCCTCGACTTCGCGCTGGCTCTCCGCGGCCTGATCCCTGGCCTGGCGGATACGCCGGGTCATGGTGTTGAACGAGGCGACCAGAAAGGCCAGCTCATCCGCCCGCCGCGGTACCGGCAGGCGGCGGTCGTAGTCCCCTTCCGCAACCGCCTTGGTGCCCGCCGCGATATTCGCAATCGGCGCCACCATGCGCCGGGCCGAGAAGAAGGCGGCCCATACCGCGGAGAGCATGGCGAACATCAGCACCAGGAACAGGGTAAGGGAGAAGTTGCGTTTCAGCGATTGGCGCAGGAACGAGAGCTCGTTGTAGCGGTTATAGGCCACTTCCAGCTTCTCTGACAGGACGCTGACCCGCTCCGATGCCGGATAGAGCCCCTGGATGATGTAGGGGCGGCCGAGGGGATCCGCCATCGCGACGCGAATCATCAGCTCATCCTTCTCCCTCGCCAGACCCACATAACTGTTGCCTTCGCGCAGACGCTGCATGATGTAGTCGTCCGGCTTCGCCGGCGCCAGCTCATCCGCAACCGCATTGGAGTAGGCGATGATCTGTCCCGCCGGATCGCTGAGCGAAAGCTCCAGCGCGCCCGATTGCTGGCGCAGCTTGGCAATGGTCAGCGAGAGTGCCGACTCGGAGGTATCCTCGATAGTGAGCAGCTGCTGTTCGGTATACTTCAGCCAGACCCGTTGATTGAGCGACAGCGAGGCCTGGGCCAGATCCCTGGCATCCTGCATCGCCTGGTCGATCTGCACGTCGAACCAGCTGTCGATGCCCCCCTGGAGAAAACTGAACGAATAGTAATAGACCACGCCCACCGGGAGCAGGGCGATCAGGGTGAAGATCAGCACCATGCGCAGGGTCAGCCTGGAACCGGCGCTATGCCTGAGGTATTGGCGTATCAGGCGGATCGAGTTGTAGCTGATCAACACAAACAGGACAAACATGCCCGCGAGATTGAAGATCAGCAGGGGGACAAAATAGCGGCTCAACTCGGCGGAGTTCTGCACCGCACTGCTCATCAGGTGCAGGCTCACGAGCAGCAGAATCAGCAGCAAGCCGACCGAGAGTCCCCCTATACGTAGCCGGCTCAGGGTTGAAGGGGCCATTGGGACCATCCTGTTGTCAGTTTCCAGCCCCTGCCCAGATAGGCCAGCGGCTGCAGGGGCAGGGGCAGGGATTCGATATCCAGGTCGGCGCGCAAACGCAGCTGGTAGGTCTCACCGGCCGTCAGCCTGGCCAGCTTGACCAGGGAAAGATTGGTGATCTCGCCCAATGCATGCAGCGCCGCCTCCTGGGTGACGAAGTTCTGCTCATCCCCCGTCTGTCTATCCACCACCCGATAGAGTTCAGTCAGGGCATGGTAGCGAATCTGAAAGCTCAGGGTCGCCGCGAACGGGCTCGGCTCCCAGAATCCGCGCCATACCTTCTCCACGAAAAGCTGGACCTTGAGGGTCAGGGGCACGCCGTTGCTCAACGCCTCGTGGGCCTGCTCGCTCAGCTGATACTCTATTCGGGCATTCAGTTGATATTCGCTGTCGACCTGTTTTATCTGTACCTCCTTGATGCTGAAGGCGGCCGCCTCCGCCACGGGGAGCAACAGCAGTAGAGACAACAGCCAGGACAATCCGCTCTTCATGAGGCCCTTTTTACCAGGTGCGCGTAGAAAAATCCGTCCATATTCCCCTCCCCGGGAGCGATCTGGCGCCCCACCGATCTGTTCTCCCCCCAGGTCACATCCAAGGGATCCGCTTGGGCATCCCCCTGCCGATGGAGAAACCGTTCGAGTTGCAGCTCATTCTCCTGGGGCAGCACCGAACAGGTGGCGTAGAGCATCCTGCCGCCGGGCTTCAACAACCCCCACACCCTATCCAGAATTGCCGCCTGAAGCTTGGTCAGACTCCCGATATCGCTCTCCCTGCGCAGATACTTGATGTCCGGATGGCGGCGTATGACACCCGTTGCCGAGCAGGGAACATCGAGCAGGATTCGATCATAGCATCGCTCCGCCCAGGATCCACCGGGATCGACGGCATCCCCCCGTTCCAGGGTTGCCTGGAGACCGAGACGCGTGAGGTTCTCCCTGACCTGCTGCAGGCGCTCGGGATCGCTGTCCAGCGCAGTCAGCGAGATTCCAGGTTCCAGCTCCAGCATGTGGCAGCTCTTGCCTCCGGGGGCAGCGCAGGCATCCAACACCTGCTGGCCCGGCGCCAGATCCAACAGTCCCGCCGCCAGCTGTGCGGCGCCGTCCTGCACCGAGACATGCCCCTGGGCGAAACCGGGCAGATCCTCCACATCGACAGCCTGGATCAGATTGATGCCGCATTCGACCTGGGGAATCGGCTCGGCCCCGATGCCGCTGTCGCGCAGCAGTTGCAGATAGGCCTGGCGCGAATGGATTTGCCGATTGACCCTGAGACTCATGGGAGGATGGCTGTTGAGCGCCTCGATACGCGTTTGCCAGCTGTCGGGCCATTGGCTCTGCACCGCCTGCAGCAACCAGGCCGGCATGGCATGAAGGGCATCCGGGTGCCGCTCCAGATCGGTCAACAGGCGCTCGCGCTGGCGTAGAAAGTTACGCAGTACACCGTTTATGAGCCCTACCGCCCATCGCTTGCCGAGTTTGTTCGCCGCGCCGGCGGTCTCATGCACGGCGGCGTGATCCCCGACCCTGAGATAGAGAAGTTGATAGAGCCCCATCAGAATCAGGGCCTCGATATCCCGGTCCCTCGCCTTCAGGGGTTTCGCGAGCAGCTGGTGTTCCAGGTAGTGCAGCCGGTGATAAGTCCGCATCACGCCGAAGCAGATCGCCTGCACCAGCCCGCGGTCACGGCCATCTTCCAGTTGTGGAAGAAAATGGGGCAGCTGCTCGGAGAGGGAACGGCCGGCCAGCACCTGCTGAAGGACCCGTGCGGCGACCGAACGCGGATCACCCGAGGTCAATTTCCTGGCAGCGGCGGGCATTATCCCAGCACCACACCATCCATCGAGTGGGCATTGAGGAAATCGGCTGCGGATAGGGTCCGTTTTCCCGGCATCTGCAGCTGGAGTATGCGCAACACGCCATTACCGGTGGCGACATCGATACCGGACTTGCCGCTGCGCAGCACCTCCCCCGGTTTCGCGGCGCACGCCTCGGCCAGCGGCTGGGACTGCCAGATCCGCATCATCTTATCGGCGTAGCGGCACTGGGCCACGGGCCAGGGATTGAAGGCCCTCACCTTGCGGTCGATCATCTCCGCCGAGTCACTCCAGTCGACCATGCCCTCCTGTTTATCCAACTTCTTGGCGTAGTTGGCCTCTGCCTCGTCCTGGGGTTCCCCCTCCAGCCTGTCCTCCGCCAGGGCGGGGAGGGACGCCAGTAACGCCTGCGCACCCAACTCGGCCAGCCGGTCATGCAGGCTGCCGCCGGTATCGCGGTCGTGAATGGGGGTCTTCAGCGCGTAGAGCATCGGGCCGGTATCGAGACCGGCCTCCATCCGCATGATCGTGACCCCGCTCTCTCGATCGCCCGCCAACAGGGCACGCTGAATCGGTGCGGCCCCTCGCCAGCGCGGCAGCAGGGAGGCATGGATATTGATGCATCCCAGCCTGGGAATATCCAGCACAGCCTGTGGCAACAGCAGCCCGTAGGCCGCCACCACCATCAGATCCGCATCCATCTCCGCCAGCTCATGTTGCGCAGCTTCATCCTTCAGCGAGGGTGGCTGCCTGACCTCCAGACCTTGCTCCAGGGCCAGCGCCTTGACCGGGCTGAACTGTACCTTTCTGCCACGACCGGCCGGCCGATCGGGCTGGGTATAGACCGCCACAATCTGGTGCGGGGTGGTCAATAGCGCCGCAAGGGCGGTGGCGGCGAAGTCCGGGGTACCGGCAAAGATGATTTTCAAAGCTTCAGCCATAGATTGTCATCCGGATACCGTCTGGATGGGAAGCGAGCGTTGATATTGGGAACGGCGTCTCAGACAAACCCGGAGTGACGAATGAAGATTGTTTCAAGAGAAAACTCCACGGGGCGCTCAAATGACCTGCTGGGCCTTCGTACTGGGTGTTTCTTGCAGTCGACTCTCCTTTTCCAGCCGCTTGCGGATACGTTGGCGCTTCAGGCTGGATAGATAGTCGACAAACAGTTTACCTTCCAGGTGATCCAATTCATGCTGTATACAGACCGCCAGCAAACCTTCGGCCTCCATTTCGAAAGCCTGCCCCTCTCGATCGAGGGCCCGGACCCGAATCTGATTCGCCCGTTTCACCAGTTCATAGATACCGGGAACCGAAAGACATCCCTCTTCCATCTGCTCCTCGCCATCCTTTGCCAGAATCTCGGGATTTACCAGACAAAGGGGCTGATTTTTCTCTTCGGAGAGGTCGATTACAACCACCCGCTTGGCAACATTCACCTGGGTCGCGGCGAGTCCGATTCCCGGCGCCTGATACATGGTCTCAAGCATATCGTCAATCAGCCGACGTATAGAGTCGTCAACCTGAGCCACTGGTTTGGCCTTGTTGCGCAGTCGTGGATCGGGAAAGTGGAGTATGTCAAGAATCGCCATCTGTTTTTCCAAAATCTATAGTACAAATGCAAGAAATTGCGCTAACATTATGATCATACTGGAAACTAGTGTAGTGTCACAGACTGTTTTTTCATTAAAATCGTCATCGATTATAGAACACAACACATGGGAGAATCTCCGCAGTAGATCGCTAGAATTTCCGCTACGCACCCAAGGGAATAGTTATGTCATATCTTAACAACAAACTCATCGGAGTCATCAGCGGCCTGCTGCTCTCCTTTTGCGCACTTGCGGCCGAGCATGTCGCACTCAACCCTTCGCACCCGGAACGCTACACCGTGGTCAAGGGCGATACGCTGTGGGACATCTCATCGATGTTTCTGCGCGATCCCTGGCTCTGGCCGGAGGTCTGGTATGTCAATCCGCAGATTGAGAATCCCCATCTGATCTTTCCCGGTGACGTGATCGAACTCACTTATCGCGACGGTCGACCGATGCTGCAACTGAGCCGAAAAGACAGGCTTTCCCCGCGCGTAAGGGCCACCCCGCTGGACCAGGCCATCCCGACCATCCCGATCGATGCCATCGCTCCCTTCCTCACCCGCCCCTACGTGGTCGACGAGAATGAGTTGGAGAAGGCCCCCTATATCGTCCACTTCCTGGATGACCACATCGTCGGCGGCGCGGGTATCAGCTACTACGCACGCAGCATCATGGAGGAGCGGCCGATTCAATATGCGGTCGTTAGACCTGAAAAGCCCTATAAAGATCCTGATACCGGCGAGATTCTCGGCTATGAAGCCCTCTATGTCGGTAATTCGGAGCTGAAAAGAACCGGCGATCCCGCCAAGCTGCTGCTTACCTCCTCGGAGATCGAAGCGCTCATCGGCGATCGACTGATCAAGGCCATGGAAGAGGAGCCGCTGATCGACTTTCAGCCCAGGGTGCCGGAGAGTGCCATCGAGGGCCGCATCATCTCGGTTCTCAACGGGGTTACCCAGATCGGCCAGTATCATGTGGTGGTGCTCAACAAGGGCAGCAACGTGGGATTGGAGGCAGGCCATGTATTGCGCATCCTGCAGGGGGGCGAGGATATTCGCGATATCGTCAAGGGCCGTGGTGAAACGGTCAGGCTGCCCCTGGAGGAAGCCGGCCACCTGATGGTGTTCCGCACCTTCGAAAAGGTCAGTTTCGCCCTGGTCATGGATGCGACCAAGCCTCTCCACGTGCTGGACTGGGTACGCACACCGGGAAGCTAAATAAATCTGACATGCCGAATAGCATGGATCGCATATCCGGCACCCCACCTTCCGACACCGAGGCCTGGCTGCTGGTCGGCCTCGCCTCGGGCATCGGCAGTCGCTACTTCCAGCGCCTGCTGGACCACTACGGCGATCCCCAGGCGATCCTTGGCGCCAGCCGCAGGGAGCTCGCCGAACTCGGTATCTCGCATGCGGCGATAGACAATCTGCTGCGGCAGGATCGGAGCAGGATTGAATCCTCGCTGGCCTGGTTGGCGCAGCCCAATCATCAACTGCTCACCCTGGGCGACGAGGCCTATCCCCCGCTGTTGCGGCAGATCGACGCCCCGCCTCCCCTGCTCTTCCTGATGGGTGACAAAACCCTGCTGCTGCAGCCTCAGTTGGCCATCGTCGGCAGCCGAAATCCGACGACCACGGGCATCGACAACGCCCGCGAGTTCGCCCGCTGCCTGGCCGCCGCCGGTATCTGCATCACCAGCGGCCTGGCCCAGGGTATCGATGGCGCCGCCCACGAGGGGGCGCTCAAGGGCGGCCCGACCATTGCGGTGATGGGTACGGGGCCGGACCGGATCTATCCCGCCCTTCACAAGGATCTTGCCCACAGGATTGCCGAAGAGGCACTGCTGATCACCGAGTTTCCCCCCGGCATCCCGGCGAAAGCGGAAAATTTCCCCCGCCGCAACCGGATAATCAGCGGCCTCGCCCTCGGTACCCTGGTGGTCGAGGCCACGCTGCAGAGCGGATCGCTGATCACCGCCAGGCTCTCGAGCGAACAGGGCCGCGAAGTCTTTGCCATTCCCGGCTCCATCCACAATCCCCAGGCCCGCGGCTGCCATGCCCTGATCAGGCAGGGCGCCAAACTGGTCGAGTCGGCCCAGGACATCATCGAGGAATTGGGTTCCCTCTTCGCAACCCTGGACACCCGGGGGGAACCAGGGACGGCCCGGCAGACCGCATTGGACTTCGAAGCAGACGCCGATTATCAGCTGTTGGACCAGGCCCTTGGCTATGATCCGGTATCAGTTGACGAATTAATTGCGCGTACGGGTTTGACCGCGGAGGCAGTTTCGTCCATGCTGCTTTTGCTCGAGCTCGAAGGTCATGTATCATCGGCTCCCGGCGGCTACTACTGCCGCGTTGACAGATTGACATCCCGCCCCAGCGGGAGAGAGAGCATATGAACGAAAACGTGGTCGATATCCTGATCTACCTCTACGAAAACTACATGGATGGCGAACAGGCCCCACCCTCAGATCAACACGAACTGCGTGATGAGTTGATTCAGGCAGGCTTTCCCTCTGCAGAGATCAACAAGGCCTTTGATTGGCTGGACGAGCTTGCCAACAGCGATCAGTCGCAGCATGGCGAAAGCGACCCAACCCACTCACTGCGCATCTTCACCGAGGAGGAGACGGCAAGGTTGGATGTGGACTCCCGCGGCCTGCTGCTGTTTCTGGAGCAGAATGACATCCTTACGACGAATGCACGCGAGCTTGTGATCGAACGCGCCCTGGCTCTCGACACCGCAATCATTACAGAAGAGGAGTTGAAATGGATTATTCTCCTGGTTTTGATGAATCAGCCCGGTCAGGAAGCGGCCTTCGCGCGCATGGAGGACATGGTCTATAACGACATCCCTGTTTTCCTGCATTAGCCAACACTGACAATAAAAAATCCTTGATTTCTTTTTCGCGGGAGGGTTCACTGTCCCGCATTTTTCCCCTGGAACGACCCTACATCGATGAATCTGGTTATTGTTGAATCGCCCGCAAAGGCAAAAACAATCAAGAAATATCTCGGCGGAAACTTCGAGGTAATGGCCTCCTATGGCCATGTAAGGGACCTGGTCCCGAAGGAGGGCGCAGTTGATCCGGACCAGGGCTTCGCCATGAAGTACCAGGTCATCGAGCGTAACGATCGTCATGTCCAGGCAATTACCAAGGCGCTGAAAAAATCGGAGGCCCTCTACCTGGCGACTGACCCCGACCGCGAAGGCGAGGCCATCTCCTGGCATCTCTCCGAACTGCTGCGGGAGCGGGGCAAGCTCAAGGACAAGCAGGTCTATCGCGTGGTCTTCAACGAGATCACCAAAAAGGCGGTCAACGACGCCATTGCCAACCCCCGCGACCTCTCCCACGATCTGGTCGACGCACAGCAGGCACGCCGGGCCCTGGACTATCTGGTGGGCTTCAACCTCTCGCCCCTGCTGTGGAAAAAGGTTCGCAGAGGCCTCTCCGCGGGACGGGTGCAGAGCCCCGCGCTGCGCATGATCGTCGAACGGGAAGAGGAGATCGAGGCCTTCAAGGCACAAGAGTTCTGGACCATCGAGGCCGACACAGAAAAACAGAAACAGCGTTTCTCCGCGAGGCTCACCCACTACCAGGGCGAGAAGTTGGAAAAGTTCAGTATCACCGACGAGGCAACCGCCAAGGCGGCTGAAACACGACTGCATGAGGCCGGCAGCGACGGGCTGCGGGTGGTCAAGGTCGAAAAAAAGCAGCGCAAGCGCAATCCGGCGCCGCCCTTCACCACCTCCACCCTGCAACAGGAGGCGGCACGCAAGCTGGGCTTCACCGCGCAACGCACCATGCGTACCGCGCAGCAGCTCTACGAAGGTGTCGATGTGGGCCAGGGCACCGTCGGCCTGATCACCTATATGCGAACCGACTCCGTCCACCTGGCGGACGAGGCGCTGGATGAGATCCGCGATCTCATCAGCCGGCGCTACGGGGCCGATCAACTTCCCCCCACGGTGCGTCACTTCAAGACCAAGTCGAAGAATGCCCAGGAGGCCCACGAGGCGATCAGGCCCACCTCGGTGATGCGCATCCCCGATGAGATCAGGGATAGCCTGACCAAGGACCAGGCCAAGCTGTATGAGCTGATCTGGAAAAGATCGGTCGCCTGCCAGATGATCCACGCCACCATCCACACGGTTGCCGCCGATCTCGCCTGCGGTGAGGGTAACCTGTTCCGCGCCAACGGCTCGGTGATCGCCAAACCCGGCTTCATCGCGGTCTACCAGGAGGGCCTCGACGACGGCGCCAAGAGCGACAGCGACGAGAAACTGCTGCCGCCGCTCACCGAGGGTGAAACCCTGCCGCTGAAGGCCATCCGTCCCGAGCAGCACTTTACCGAGCCGCCACCCCGCTACAGCGAGGCGAGCCTGGTGAAGGCGCTCGAGGAGTACGGCATAGGCCGCCCCTCGACCTATGCCTCCATCATCTCCACCCTGCAGGATCGGGAGTACGTGGTGCTGGAGAAGAAACGCTTCAAACCCACCGATGTCGGCCGGGTGGTGAACAAATTCCTCACCGAATATTTCACCCGCTATGTAGACTACGACTTCACCGCCAACCTGGAGGACGAACTCGATGCCGTCTCCCGCGGCGAGGAGGATTGGATCCCCCTGCTGAGCAAGTTCTGGGGGCCGTTCAAGGATCGGATCGACCACACCCAGGAGAACGTCAAGCGCAGCGACGTCACCCACGAGGCGCTGGATGAGGCCTGTCCCCAATGTGGCGCCCAGCTCTCGATACGCCTGGGACGGCACGGCCGTTTCATCGGCTGCACCAACTACCCCACCTGCGACTACACCAGGGATCTCAATGCGGATACTGCAGAGAAGGAGGAGCCCGAGGTCGTGGAAGGACGCAGCTGCCCCGAATGCGGCTCCGAACTGGTCATCAAGCGCGGCCGCTACGGCAAATTCATCGGCTGCTCCAGCTATCCGACATGTAACTATATCGAACCGCTGGAAAAGCCCGAGGATACCGGCGTCACCTGTCCCAAGTGCCACAAGGGAACCTTGCTGAAACGAAAATCACGCCGCGGCAAGATCTTCTACTCCTGTTCCACCTACCCGGATTGCGACTACGCGGTATGGAACGAGCCGGTGGCCGAGCCCTGCCCCAACTGCGGCTGGCCGGTGCTGACCATCAAGACCACCAAACGCAAGGGCACCGAGAAGGTCTGTCCGCAGAAGGATTGCTCGTTCAGCGAGCCTGTGGTCGATAGCTGACTCGGAATTCAGTCCGCAAATGAACGCGAATAAACGCAAATTTTTCGTAAGGTGCGGCAAGCCACACCCAACGCAAGAAA
>NATV01000092.1 GCA_003094535.1 gamma proteobacterium symbiont of Ctena orbiculata
AATTTGAAAGACATTTTTTGCCAAGTCGATACCAATTGTTGTAGCGTCCATTTTGGACCCTCCTTCTTCGTTGATGGATTTCAGCAAACCCATCGTGGCCCATTACGAGGCCGGTTTGAAGAGGGACGGGTCCATTCCATTTGTTAGCCATGATCACCAAGCTCGCTCAAGCGATCCTTCCCTTTTCAAGGCCTAATGATACCAAGATCTTAATTTACTGTTTTAGAGACGGAAGAGCCTTGAGCCAACTCTCTGTTTAGGGCTGTCGAAATTTCTTACGAAATCAACGATTTCACTGCCGATCCAATTGATACTCTGGCGTATCCTATTGTTTTAGCTAACTTTATAATAATTTGGCACTTAATTTGATTATAAAAAATAACATTGTATAAATATTGATAGTACCAAAAAGATAGATAGTAGGCGGGTGGATTGACGTGGATAGACGTATCGGCATCAGCGCCATACCCTCTGATCCCAATAGCTATTTGAATGAGCAGCAGCTGCTGGGTCTGATACACCTGAGGGAGTATGGCTGGACTACCTTCTGTGTCAGGCGCGCTTCCGGAAACAGGGAGAGCGCGATCACCATTCTCAGAAACAAACATAACAGAATGCTGGGCATCCTCAACGAAGACGGCACGCTCAGACTTGCGCAAAACCTCAAGGTCCGTGACAGCAGAAGCGATGAGGCCTCGGACATTGAGAACATTGTGGATTCGATCAACCAGCAAGTAAAAAATCCTCCACAAAAATAACCCAATTTCTTAGCCCCCCTTGTTACATCTTGTTACAAGGCGTTACCGATCGGAGAGGATTCCATCCTCGGCAATCGTCAGACTTCTTCTCAATTCAGCTACTCATCCAGAGGTGCGACTCGATACCATATGTACTCACCTCTGTCGTGTAGCGGCGGTTGGCCCCGATCAGGGAAAGGGCGGTTGCTGGCTGTGAAAAGATGATGTTTGACAAGATGGATATCTAGATACATACTGGTCGGTATGTCCATGAACGGGATTCCCAGCGCTATGCACAGTGATGCCGACGCCACTCGTCGCTCTCTCCTGGAGGCAGCCTACGAAGAGATCCATCGCTTCGGATTCCAGGCCGCCAGCCTGAACGCCATCCTGGATCGAACCGGTGTCACCAAGGGCGCCCTCTACCACCATTTCGGCAGCAAGCTGCAACTCGGCTATGCGGTGCTGGACGAACATATCGCCGAGGAGCTGGAGAGACTCTGGTTCGAGCCATTGCGACAGCACGGCCACCCCATCGATGTCCTGATGGAGACGATCACGCAGATGGGGAAGCACTATCAATCTGAAGAGATCACCCTCGGCTGCCCGCTGAACAACCTGGCCCAGGAGATGTCCGCCATCGACGACGGCTTTCGCGAACGCATCGACACCCTCTATAAGCGCTGGCTTTTAAGTATTGAAACGCTGCTGATTCGTGGACAACAGGAAGGCAGCGTGGCCGCCTCTGTCGATCCAGCGGATACCTCCTATTTCATTCTCGCCTCTCTCGAGGGATGTATGAGCATGGCAAAGAACGCCCAGAGCAACCAGGAACTGATGCGCTGCGGAAAGGGACTGATGAGTTATCTGAGCAGTCTTCGCACCTAAGGCACACTTGCCATCCAATCAATCCTAAACAAGGACCATGGAGATGAACACACGACCCACTGGAAACAAAAAACAGGGACAGAACCATGAGTGAATCCTTTTTTCGTTTCGTACTGAACAACAGATTACTGGTGATCTTTCTCGCCATTGCCATCTCCCTGCTGATGGGTAGTGGAGTACAACATCTGGCCTTCAGTAACGACTACCGCATGTTCTTCAGCGAGGACAATCCACAGCTGAAGGCCTTCGAGCAATTGCAGAATACCTATACCAAGAACGACAACGTGCTGTTCGTCATCGCCCCCAAGGACGGCAAGGTCTTCACCCATGAGACCCTGAGTGCGGTGAAAGCATTGACCAAGGAGTCATGGCAGATCCCCTACTCGCTGCGAGTCGACTCCATAACCAACTTTCAGTACACCTATGCCGAAGGAGATGACCTGATTGTTGAGGATCTTGTGCTGGACCCGCAAGCACTGAGCGCTGAACAGCTGGTGGAAAAGCAGCGCATCGCAACCAGCGATCCCCTGTTGGTCAACCGCCTGGTATCACCCTCTGCCCATACCACCGGTGTCAATGTAACGGTACAGCTGCCGGGCAAGAAACTGACCGAGGTGCCGGAAGTGGCGGAACGGGCGAGGGAGATGGCAAAGAGCATCGAGGAGGCCTATCCCAATATCGATGTCCATCTCACCGGCATGGTGATGATGAACAACGCCTTCCCATCCGCTTCCCAGGATGACATGACGAGTCTCTATCCGCTTATGTTCATCGCGGTGATTCTGGTCCTGGTGGTGATGCTGCGTTCCATTCCGGGGACGCTATCCACCGTCATCATCATCATTCTGATGATCATTGCCACCATGGGTCTGACCGGCTGGTTCGGCATCAAGATGTCACCGCCCACCACCACCGTACCGATCGTCATCATGACCCTGGCGATCGCCGACTGTGTCCACATCCTGGTCAATTTTCTCCATTTCATGCGCGACGGTGAGAACAAGTACCAGGCGATGATGGAAAGCCTGCGCATCAACCTGCAGCCCATTTTCCTCACCACCCTGACCACCGCCATCGGTTTTCTCAGCCTCAACTTCAGCGAAGCGCCCCCATTCCGCGATCTGGGTAACATGGCGGCTATGGGCGTGGTGTTGGCCTTCTTTCTATCCGTCACCTTTCTTCCCGCGATGATGATGCTGTTACCGGTAAAGGCCCTTAGCGGCGATACCCTGGGTAGCATCGCCATGGGGCACTTTGCAGAATTCGTGGTGCGCTATAAAAAACAGCTGTTGTGGGGTATGGGTATGGTTGTGCTCCTGCTGATTTCACAAATACCCAATAATCGCCTCGATGATCAGTTTGTGAAGTATTTCGATGAAACCATCGATTTTCGACAGGCAACCGATTTCGCCACCGATAACCTGACCGGGATCTACCTCATCGAATACTCCCTGGAGAGCGGCGAAACCGGTGGCATCAGCGATCCCCAGTTTCTCAAGCGGGTAGAGGAGTTTGCCCAGTGGTACAGGCAGCAGCCGCACGTACTGCATGTCAACTCCATCACCGATATCATGAAACGCCTCAATCGTAATATGCATGAGGATCTGGACGACTGGTACCGGCTGCCGGATCAAAGAGACCTCTCCGCCCAATACTTGCTGCTTTACGAGTTCTCCCTCCCCTA
Source organism: gamma proteobacterium symbiont of Ctena orbiculata (assembly GCA_003094535.1). Classification (GTDB taxonomy): domain Bacteria; phylum Pseudomonadota; class Gammaproteobacteria; order Chromatiales; family Chromatiaceae; genus Thiodiazotropha. Next base: position 3,310 of record NATV01000092.1, read on the forward strand.
CGGCCTCGATCTCAACAATCAAATCAACGTGAAAAAGTCGGCGACACGATTCAGCGTCACCATGGAGAGCATCTCCACGACACAGCTGCTGCGGATCGAGGAGAGCGCCCAGGCCTGGCTGCAGGAGAATGCGCCTGGCATGCGCATCAACGGCGCCAGCCCCACCATCATGTTCGCTCATATCGGAAGCCGCAACATCATCGCCATGCTGAAAGGCACCACCCTGGCATTGGTGATGATCTCGCTGATCCTGATCTTCGCCCTGCGTTCGTTGCGGGTCGGCGGACTCAGCCTGGTCCCCAACCTGGTGCCCTTGGGTATGGCCTTCGGCCTCTGGGGTCTCTTTGTCGGCGAGGTGGGTCTGGCTCTCTCGGTAGTCAGCGGCATGACCCTCGGTATCGTGGTCGACGACACGGTGCACTTTCTCAGCAAGTATCTGCGCGCGCGCCGGGAGAAGAGTATGGGACGCGAGGACGCGGTTCGCTACGCCTTCTCCACCGTGGGCACTGCGCTATGGGTCACCTCGCTGGTGTTGATGGTGGGATTCGGCATCCTTGCCTTCTCCCATTTCCAGCTCAATGCCGGCATGGGCCTGTTGACCGCCATTACCCTCGGCCTGGCGCTGGTAGCCGACTTCCTGTTCCTGCCCCCGCTGTTGATCTATTTCGGAGGAAAAAAATCATGAAGCCCTTCTCAGTTTCCCTGCTGTTGCTGCTGACCCCGGCATTGACCCTTGCCATGACCGCGGAAGAGCGCGGCTTGGAGATCGCCACGGAAATCGAGGCCCGGGACACAGGCTTTCACGACTTCAAGGCCACCATGAGCATGCTTTTGCGCAACAAGCATGGAGAAGAGAGCCTGCGCGACATGCGCAATCAGACCCTGGAAGTGGAAAATGACGGCGACAAGACCCTGGTCGTCTTTGACGAGCCCCGGGATGTCAAGGGCACCGCCCTGCTCAGCTTCTCCCATAAGGTGGGGGACGACGATCAGTGGCTTTATCTGCCGGCCCTGAAGCGGGTCAAGCGCATCGCGTCGCGCAACAAGTCCGGCCCCTTCATGGGCAGCGAGTTCGCCTACGAGGACATCTCGTCCCAGGAGGTGGAGAAGTACACCTACAAGTTCATTGAAGAGAGCGAATACGAAGGCACACCCTGTTTCCTCATCGAACGCTATCCCGTGGATCCCAACTCCGGCTATACCCGGCAGCAGGTCTGGGTCGACCAGGAGCGCTACATCGCACTCAAGATCGACTACTACGATCGCAAGAACGCCCCGTTGAAGACCCTGGTATTTCGCGGTTACCGCCAGTATCTCGATCAATATTGGCGTGCCGACGAGATGTTCATGGAGAATCACCAGACCGGGAAGAGCACATTGCTGACATGGAAGGAGTACAATTTTCGTACCGGCCTGACCGACGGCGACTTCAACAAGAACAGTCTCAAGCGTGCAAGATAGATTCCCAGTTTTGATTCACGGAGTGAGGCGACTGGGTGGTTACACGGCAAGGTATTCATTTTCGGAGTTGATATTGTGCAAAGGTTGTGGTGGATTTTGCTGTTGCTGCCCGGATTATTATCGGCAGGCGAGTGGAGCGGATTTGTCGAAATCCAAGGCCGCTATTTCCCCCAACAGGCGCTGGACGGTGATCAATCCGATCAACTGCTGTCGATTGCCGTTCAGCCCGAATACTACCAACGCTGGGATAACGGTAAACAGAGCCTGCTGTTCATACCCTTTCTGCGTTGGGACAGTGAAGACGATGAACGCACCCACGGCGATATCCGTGAGCTAATCTGGACCTATGCCGGCGACGGTTGGGAGACCAAGGCCGGTATCGGCAAGGTCTTCTGGGGTGTCACGGAGGCCCTCCACCTGGTGGATGTGATCAACCAGACCGATCTGATCGAAAATCCGGACGGCGAACAGAAACTGGGTCAGCCAATGTTCAAGCTCTCCCTGGAGAGGGATTGGGGTATCATCGATCTCTATGCCCTGCCCGGTTTCCGGGAACGCACCTTTCCCGGTGAAGAGGGACGCCTGCGCACTCATCCCAGGGTGGATAGCGATCGCGCGGAATACCAGTCCGACCGGGAGGAGAGGCATGTCGATCTGGCGCTGCGCTGGTCTCACTTCATCGGCGACTGGGACATCGGCCTGGCCCATTTCGACGGCACCAGCCGCGATCCGCTGCTGCTGCCTGTTGCCGGCGACAGCGGCGAGATCAACCTCACGCCATTCTACGAGCAGATGCGCCAAACCAGCCTCGACCTGCAGGCCACCAAGGGGGATTGGCTGTGGAAGCTGGAGGCGATCCACCGAAGCAGCGACAGCGACAGCTACAACGCGGCCACCGGCGGTTTCGAATACACCCTGGTGGGTATCGCTGAGAGTGACATGGACCTGGGCCTGCTGGGTGAATATCTCTATGACGACCGGCGGGATGACGCCACCACGCCGTTCGAAAACGATCTCTTTGTCGGCATGCGCCTGACCGCCAACGACGTCGACGGCAGCGAGCTCCTGGCCGGCGTGATCAAGGACCTCGACGACGATGCTTGGATGTTCAACCTGGAAGCGAGCCGCCGCATTGGCAACCAGTGGAAGACCAGCCTTCAGGCCCGTCTGTGGTCCGACATCCCCGAAGACGACCCGCTGTTCGCGTTTCATCGTGATGATTACATCGAGTTCACGGTAACAAGATTCTTTTAACGCTACTCAACCAAGGCTGCTATCAACGTTTTTTTATCCAAGCGATCTGCTTCTGCAGCTTCTGTCGGCGCCAGTCTCGACAGTTATCCGATTCTCGCTATCTGCCCTATCGGTTTGACACGGCTCACCCATCTATTCATAGGCGCGAACTATTTTGGTATATTCTCAAGCACGGTTCTGGCGATTGTTGTCGCGGCCTCCAACTCGGCTTTACGATCCAAGCCGGTAAACAGATCTACACTGACAATGTATCGACCATACAAGACATCGACCTCACCCAACGGTTGGGTATTTCTTGCCTTGTCACCGAGACCCTCGATCGATGGGAACTTTGTACCGAAGTCGTAGCTTTCGATTGCCTGGGATTCAGCTTCCCAAGATTCAATGTTGATATGGATATCGTTCGAGGTGCAGTTAAGGAATGTCACACCTTCGACCCTGTCAATAGTTGCCGTAGGTGCAGTAACCTTTACCCCAATGATTTCTTCCATTTTGGCCTGCGTAATCAATGCACAGGGATCGAACTCTTGCCGCATGGGCTGTTGTATCTCAACCGCCTGTTTAACGCTGACCGGTTTTTCAGCAGTCTTTTGACCGGATTGTTCATCACTGCAACCCGCGATCAAGGGCAACAACAGCCCGGTCACGAGACATATCTGAGGCGGTAGTGCTTTCATTACTTCCTCCCTGGCTTTCCGTATGGCTCAAGCTTGGTTACTTTTATGGATTAACAGACCATACCTCATCCTGTTGCAGCGCAGTCGAGCACTATTCAAGCACTAAGATGTAAATTTTCACTTGATACGACAGAAACATGCCATTTGCCGCATAACCCAGTTATTTTCTTCGCTATGCACCTGAATCAGGATGCAAAGTGCGGGTGGTTAAACCGTCTATATTCAGGACTTAGCAACTAAACTGGTTTTCCACACTGGATACAGAATTTGTGCCCGGGCATGAGTTCATTGCCGCAGTGGATACAGAAACTCATCCTTTTCTGTTCGGATGCGGTTTCGTTTGGCGAGAACGACTTGTTCATCTCCTTGATCAGCAAATCGACGCCGTTGTGAAAAAAAGGCTCTTCAGGTATTGGGATTGCGTTTCGGTATGCCAGGGGCTTAAGGCCATCGGGGAGTTGATCTTCCTCCGGCATGATGCCCTTTTTAACCAATACCGGTATCACCGGAATCTCCTTTTTTAACGCGGTCTCTATCTCCACCCGCAAGTGGTCGTTGGGAAGGTCGAGCCGGCGTTCCCCCCTGCTGTTTTTGGCATCCAGCCACCTGTCGCCGATTATCGCCACCAACATGCTGCAGCGTTCGATGGTCTCATTGATGTGTTTGCGGAAATCCACGCCGCCCGGTATCGAGTCGACATCCCTGAAAACAGCCTCTCTGCCAAATTCGTTATTCAGCCTGTCGCATATCCTGCCGGTGATCTCTCGGCTATCTCCCCGCCGGTAAGAGATGAATATAGTGCGGGACTTGCCCCGATCCCGTGGTATTCTAGAGGTCTTGGCCGATGGGCTCACGCTGCGGGAACGCAGTTGATGCACGGAACCGCCGACCGGCTGCACATAGAGATACTGCCTGGGTTTGATTACAGAGTTCAAGGATTTTTCTATGCCCTTCAGGGTAAAGGCTTCCTTGAAGGTCTCAGGTGACCGATCACCACACTCCAGATCCAGTGTTTGTTCCGGTTTCAGGTCGATCCGCAGGGGTTCGCTTTTATAGAGATCGATTTTAATCCCAATATCATGAGAACCACAGGGTACTTTGAATTGCTTTGTCTCTCCCGACTTGATCTTGCCTACGACACTATCGTCAATAGTGATCGCGAATTGCCGGATCTGATATGAGCTGGTCTTCTTTCTTTTTAAGGTGATAAAAGCGGCTGGCTTGTTCATGGCGGGGCTCTAAGCGGTTTTTCAGAAGTCACCACTGATTATCATATAGAAGACAATAATCCCTATGCTGGCGTAGAGCCACAGCTTACCCACATCCTTTTTCTCTTCGGACTCGCCTTGCGCCATGTAGATGATACCCATGATCAGGCCGATGAATGGGATAATCAATGAGCCGGCCAGTATCCCGTACTTCAACCCATCGGATACGGATTTAGGCTCGCTGGCGATCTCAACTACGCTGTTTTGATGGTTTACCGTTGAATCACCAGCTGGCGCAGAGAGCTGATGTCTGCAGTTACCACAGAATCTCGCACTATCTGGGTTTTCAGTTCCACACTCCGGGCAAAACATGACTGATTCTCCTATAACAGTAACTTTTGTTATTCTCTTAAATAGATCATCACTACCCAGGTCAACTCATACCAATATTGATCTCCAACACTTTCCGGCAGCATCATCCGTTAAGATAATTGTAGACCAATGCCAGTCTATTTCAGCATTGCGGGGTGGTTTTAGATAGTTAATATTACCACTGTGCATTGGGTATTATTTACGACTGATGATGCAAATCTAAAATACAGCGGTATTTTGCTGGATGGCACTCGATAGCGCTTCTTCCATATATTCCGATCAGACGTGAGACTGTATTTTCGAACTGTCCTGCAGCATTTGAGTAAACGCATCAGCAGTGATCGCACGACTGAAGAGAAATCCCTGGGCATACTCACATTGCATATTTCGCAGTTGATTGAGTTGACTCTCGGATTCCACGCCCTCCGCCACCACCTCGAGCCCTATCCCATGCGCCATCAGTATGGAAGCATTGACCAGTTCATAATCCGCCTGGTCGACAGTCAGATCATTGATGAAACTCCGATCGACTTTCAGCAGATTGAAAGGATATTTACGCAAATAGCTCAGCGATGAGTAACCGGTGCCGAAATCATCCATTCCAAGACCTATGCCGGTTTCGCGCAGTCGCGCCAACGCATGTTCAATGTCATGCTGTCCACTCATCAATACGCCTTCGGTTATCTCCAGGATCAGGGCTTCCGCCTGCAACCCGCTGCTTTTCAGGAGATCCTCTATGTAATCGACCATTGCGCTATCACGGAGCTGTCTCGGCGATAGGTTGACGGCTATTTTGAAATCATAATTGAGCATTTCCCGCCATCTCACGGCATTGTATACCGCCTGGTACAAGACATACCTCCCGACGCCGAGGATCACCCCGGTTTGTTCCGCGATCGGGATGAACTCATCCGGTGCTATCGTCCCCAGGGCGGGATTGTTCCAGCGCAACAGGGCTTCCGCGGCTACGATCCGATTGCTTTTCAATTCCACCACCGGTTGGTAGACCACCGAGAACTCATGCCGTTCCTGGGCGCCGTGCAACTGTTCCTCAACCTCCAGGCTGCGCGAAATATTGAGATTCATCTCGCTGGTAAAAAAGTTGAAGGTGTTTCTGCCCTGCTCCTTGGAGTGATACATCGCGGTGTCGGCATTGCGCAGCAGTTCCGTCGGTGTGCTGCCGTCGCTGGGATAGACTGCAATACCGATGCTGGTGGTCACCACCAATTCCCGCTGTTCCAGTTTGAATGGGTGACGAAACTGCGATATGAGGCCGGTAGCCACTTTCTTGGCATCGGTCAGCTCCGCCAGGTTGCGAAGCAGCACGATAAATTCATCTCCACCAAGGCGGCAGACACTGTCACCATCCCGCACCGCCGATTGCAGGCGGCCGGCAGCCTGCACCAGTAGGCGATCACCGGTTTCGTGTCCCAGGGTATCGTTGACCCGCTTGAAGCCGTCCAGGTCGAGGAACAGGATGGCAACCTTGGATGCATCCCTCGACGCCTCCTTGAGTAGCTGGGCCAAACGATCCATGGCGAGGAACCGGTTCGGCAGACCTGTCAGGCCATCGTAGTGCGCCTGTTTGAGGATATGCGCCTCCTGGCGCTTCTTTTCGGAGATATCGACATGCGTACCGACCGTACGGACCGCATTTCCCTCCGCATCGCGGACCAGAAAGGCACGGGAGAGGATATCCACCCAATGACCGTCCTTGTGGCGCATCTTGAACTCGATATGAAAGTTATCGCGCTTGCCACCGATATAATCGTTCAACATCTCCCATGAACGTGCGCGATCCTTGTCATCGATCAGACTTTCCCAGGTGGAAAAATTGTTTGGCAATTCGTGGTCTTGGTAGCCCAGCATGCTCTTCCAACGTGGCGAATAGTAGATGTCGTTGTTCTGGAGATTCCAGTCGTATACTCCATCGTTGGCACCGCGCATTGCCAGCTCGAACCGCTCCTCGCTTTTGCGCAAGGCGGACTCGGCGAGTTCACGTTCGCCGATCTCCCTGCTGAGCTCGCTGTTTTTATCCTGTAATTCGAGGGTGCGTTTTTCGATAACGGCTTCACGGTTCTTGACCTCCTCGCCGAGATCCCCGATCAACTGGCTGTTCTCCACCTGGAGCCTGATGTTATCGATCAGGTTGCGGTTAACGTTGCGGGTAAACAGCGTGGTCATGACCAGATAGACCAGGGTTGCGGTGGCCAGTGCGTTGTGTCCCGCATCACCAAAAGAAAGCAGGGTTCCGATAAGCGTCAGCAGCTGCGGATAGACATAGACCACGAATGCCGGTATATAAACCGACAGGATAACCACAGCGGAGGCGACGATGCCGAAAAGCAGCATACACAATCCGATCGCGACGGTAAGGTTGTTGGCGAGATAGATATAGGGAACGATCAGGCTCCAGGAGACACCTACCAGCAGACAGGCGATCAGGTAGCTTCGCTGCCATTGCGCCACACTCCTTTTTTGCGGATTTCGCTTGCGCATCAACCATAACACGAGGCGGATGGTGGCCGTTGTAAACAGGGCCAGAACCCATATCTCCAGAATTCCCGAATCGATATGGGACCTCAGTAGGAAGTAGAAGAGTAGCGCGACGGCGTAGACCGTGGCATTGGATATCGGCGCCTGCAGATAGAGTAACCGGGTCTGCTCCTCGGCGATTAACGCTTTCACAGACTCCTGCTGTGTACGATCATTATTCGCCATGGACCGTGCAGTCATTCTGTTCAACCAATATCTGTTGTTTGTTGGTAGTATCAGAAGTGATGTCGACTATGCAGGCCGAACACCTTTTCCCCAAGTGATTGCAGTCCCCCCATCGATCACCGTGATGTAGCGTTGGGAGGAGATGATATCGTCCAACCTACAGGCAATTCGTGTCATATGAACGAAATGGGAAACAGCATACATTCTAAGGCAAATCTAGTTGATTCCCGATAATTCCCCGTAAAAGACAATGGCCATTCGGGAATTCATCTCTAATCAGTATAGCAGCGCAGCAGGTCGTTATTACTTTCTATGATGCGCATTTCCCTTCGGTTCAAATACGATCTAAATTCCCCGAAATATTCAATCCCGCCGGTCACTGGCAGCCTCAAGGAAGAGATCGGCGCAGTGGGCCGTTACATCCCAGAACGCTTGTTGGCAGATTCCATTGACCAAACGGTTTACGAAGAAATTGTCTGCAACAAACGGCTTCTGCGCTGATTGCACAGAAACCGATTCCTAGACGTTGGATCATACCCAAGGGGTGGCGAAGGGATTTCCCATCCTGATGCAGTCGATGCCAGTGTTGCCGAACACACCTGCCGCTTTCCTTGCGTCAAACAGCGTTCATTTCGAACCGGGAAAGTGCTATGTCGCCAACACCAACTCGACAATCCCCCCCAACGCCTCCCTGATCTCATCAATGGAGGGGGGCTCCGCCCGTGACAGGTCGTCGAAAGCGCCGCGGCAGGTCACGCGCATCACATCGGGCTGCTTCTCGGAGCTCAGCCAGAGATGGTAGCCATGGGTGACGATGGGTGAACTGGGATCGAACTCCGCCGCGATGAACCTAGGCCGATGGTCCTGGCTGCGGACCACCTCGGTGGTCATTCGCTGCACTCTTTTAATCACGAAGGTATCCGGCTCGATCTGCTGCACTTCATCGCTCAGCTTGGCCACCTCGAAATTGCAATTGGCCCGGTAGCGATCAAAGTCGCCGAGGGACATTGGCCTGCCTCGCTGCAGGAAGGTACGTGTAGTGCCGGGCTCAATTGCCACCCGTTCTGTTACAACGAGTTTACTGCCGATTGGCGGCAGGTTATAGGGGTAGGCAAGATTGTCACTGACCATATAGGATTGACTGCATGCCGAGAGCAGCAGCACTAGCATAATCCACTGCATAACTATCCACCTCACTGCAACCGAAAGACCGAGCTTTCGTGCTGTCCGTTAATAGAGACTGGCGCGGTATCAGCTCACCCGGAAATAGCAACTGAGATCGGGGATGTCGATCTCCCGGGGCTTGAGCCTGATGCGATCGTTCAATCCCGCCTCGCCGCGGATGCGCACCTTGGTCTCCATGGCGATGGACGGCAGCAGCACGGTGGCCCGTTCTCCCTCCTTGGCTACAATCACCGCTTCGCCCTGCCAGCCGGGGTTGTCGCGTAAATAGATCAGGCGCCAGTGCTCATTTGACACCCTTTCGGTCTTGCGGTTCGCCGTACTGCCCAACTCCGACTGGGCGATGCGCTCCGATATGGCGTGGATATCAAGCGCCTGACCACCCTTGAGATGGGCACGCAACTGCTGGTGGGCAAGGAGATCGGAGTAGCGCCTCAGCGGGCTGGTGGCGCGGGTATAGCGGGTCAATCCCAAGCCGGCATGGGGCTCCGCCTGGGTCTTGATCTGGGTAGGCTTGAAGAAACGCCGATAGGCATACATGCCGGCCAGGTCCTGCGGTTGATCCCGCTGATCCGGCGGCGCCTGGGTGGCAAAGGGAATGGCGATCCCATGGATCTGGCTAAAGTCGGCGATCCCCTCCCCCGCCATCAGCATCAGATCGGTGATCATTTCCCGGCTCTGCAACCGGGGAAGGGGCTCGATTGTCACCGCTTCATCCCTCACCTTGATTTTCACCTCCGGCAGCTGAATCGATGCGGCACCTGCCTCCTCGCGCCGCCGCCGGTAACGCAGACTCATCGCCAACAGGCTTGCGAAGGGCTCCTCCTGCAGACGTTGATCTGCGGCAGCATAACTGATGCGCTCGACCCTGACCCAGCTGGGATGCACCTCCACCTCCCGCACCTCCCCATCCGGGGAGAGCGAGAAACCGATCGACAAGGCGGGGGACCTCTGTTGCAGGCCGAGGCCGAGTTGCTCGGTCACCAGGGGCGGCAGCATCGGGATCACCCGCTCGGGCAGATAGAGGTTGGCGCCACGGGCCCGGGCCTCCAGATCCATCTCGCTGTCGGGCGGGACAAGGGCGGCGACATCGGCCACGTGGACCCAGATCCGCTCCCCGTCAATGCTGACGGCATCATCCGGGTCCTGGTTGTCTTCATCATCGATGGCATAGGCGGGAAGGCGGGTGAGATCGAGACGCTCCTCCTCCGGCAGGGGGGGAACCGCCTGTGCGGGAATGGTCTCATCAATCCCCATGCGGCGTGGATAGGGATTTTCATTGCCTCGCCAATACCCGGTCTTGAGCAGCAGGCGGTGGGCGTTGACCGGAGTTTCCGGGATCTCCAAGGCCTGCAGGATACGGCTCTTTTCCCGCTTCTCCAAGGCCAGCGCCTCGACTTCGCCCAGGATCTTGCGATCCTCCTCGATGATCGAGCCCGCCTGCAGGCGCTGCACGAAGCCTTCCCAGGCCTCCGCCTCGGCGGCCTTTTTCGAACGCTCCGCAATCTCTGTCTTAACCTGTTCAGCGCTACGGGGGCGGATCGACGCCGGTTCACCTTCGAAATAGATCCCTTCCGCCACCAGCTGCCAGCTCGCCCAGGCCATGGCGGGTGTATAGTCGCCGAATACCAGCTCGCTCAGCTCCTTGATGTCGGTCTCGGCACCCTCCAGCAGCTCCCAGTTCTCCTCCACCTCGCCCCGCTGCGGGGTCAGCTGATTCAGGTCGGCGAGGGGGCCGGGGTGGAGCAGGAGCACATCCTTGTCCCTGACCCGCTTGCTCTTTCCCCCCTCAAGCTCGATGGTGATCTTGTCGGTCACCTCGACCACCCGGGCCGGTCGTATCTTGTAGAGCACCAGGGCGCCTGTCGTCAATCTACTCATCAAAGCTACCGAAAAATGTTCAATTCCTGATTTAAACAGGGAGTTTCGTCACCTGCGGGATCGGGTATGATACGCACTGTTGTAAGACAAACCCAGGAGACAGTTCCTGAGATGAATAGAGAATGGTCAGATTTTCTTGCCTCCCGAAGCGCTCCGCCCAGTAGCGGCGCGGAGATCAGCTGCGCCTTGAACGACCTCTCCCACTACGGGTTGATCCGGGTTGAGGGTGAGGACGCCGAACAGTTTTTACAAGGCCAGATGACCAACGATATGCGCCAGGTTACCGAGGATCACAGCAATCTGGCGGGCTGGTGCAACGCCAAGGGCCGCATGATAGCCAGCTTTCGCTGCTTTCGCCAAGGCGCCAGCTTCTACCTGCAGACCCTGGCAGAAGCCATTCCGAAGCTGTTGCCCCGGCTCTCCATGTATCTACTTCGGTCCAAGGTGGAGATCAGCGATGCCAGCGACGAGCTGGTGCGCATCGGGATCAGCGGCAACTGCGCCGAAGCCCTGCTGCAGCCCTTTTTCGAGGAGCTGCCCGATGAGGCCAACGGCGTGCAGCAGCAGGATGGGATGATCTTGATTCGCCTGCCCGGCCCTACCCCGCGTTTCGAGGTCATCGGACCGAATCCACAGCTGCAGGAGCTCTGGCAGACTGCCGAGGGACAGGCCCAGCATGCGAGCAAGGAGCTATGGTCGCTGTATGAGATACACGCGGGTATTCCAACCCTCTATTCTCAAACCAGTGAGTCTTTTGTCCCGCAGATGACAAACATGCAGCTGATCGACGGTGTCAGTTTCACCAAGGGATGCTATACCGGCCAGGAGGTGGTGGCGCGCATGCAGTACCTGGGCAAGCTGAAACGCCGCATGTACCTGGCCCATGTTGAATGCGCAATCCCGCCAAAACCGGGGGATGAACTGTTTGCCGAGGGAAGCACCTCGGGACAGGGTGCCGGCAAGGTAGTGGATGCGCAGGCCAGTGGCGAGGGTTATGACCTGCTAGCCGTCATAGAAATCGCCAGCGCCGAGGAGAACAGGGTGCGGCTGGGCGAAGAGGGCCCCATGCTGGAGATTCTCAACCTCCCGTACAGTTACGCTGAAGCGTGAAAAGACAGGGGTGAGAGCCGTTAAGATAGTTCCGGATTGACCGCTAAGCTGGCATCACAACGAAAATAGGAAGCCCAGGGGAAAATGATCGACGAAACCCAGTTTCTGCAGAAGCTAAACGACGCCATCGACCACAACCATATCACCCTTCCCACGCTCCCCGAGGTCGCCTTGAAGGTGCGGGACGCGGTGGAAAGAGAGCAGAGCTCTGCCAACCATATAGCTGATATCATCGCCTCTGATGCGGCCCTCTCGACACGCCTGCTGCAGGTTGCCAACAGCCCTCTCTATCGCGGTCGGGTAGCCATCGACAATCTGCAGATGGCGGTCGCAAGACTGGGCGTGCGCCTGGTGCGCAGCCTGGTCGTCAGCCTGATCATGCGGCAGATCTTCCAGGCCACCAATGACATTCTGGACAATAAGTTCAGGCAGATCTGGGAAGAGAGCGTGCAGATCGCTGCCATGTCCCGTGTTCTTGCCGCCAATATGGACCACCTGGACAAGGAGCAGGCGATGTTGGCGGGTCTGATCCACAATATCGGCGCCCTGCCTGTGCTCGCCATGGCGGAGAGTCACGACGAGTTGCTCGAGGATGCCCGGGAACTTGACCGGATCATCGATGCCATAGGTCCCCAGGTGGGTCAGCGCATTCTCGAGATGTGGGATTTCCCCCAATCCCTGATCCGGGTGGCGGCCAACTTTCTCAATCTTGAGTACGCCCATGATGGCGAGGCCGACTATGTGGATATCGTGCAGGTGGCAAGGCTCGAGGCACAGATGAATGACGAAGGCGATTTCGATACCTCGATCCTGCCGCAGATCCCGGCCTTTGTGAAGGTCGGCTTGGAACCCGAGGTCAACATGATCGAGATCGAGGGCGTCGCCGACGATATCCAGAACATCGAGGTCATGTTCCTGTCGTGACATCTCATCCCCTTCGCAGCAGTCATGATTGAGGCGGAAAACCTCTGTAAATACTACGAGGGCGTGAAAGCGGTGGACGGGGTCAGCTTTTCGATCCCACGCGGCGTCTGCTTCGGTCTGCTGGGTCCCAACGGCGCCGGCAAGACAACCACCGTGGAGATGCTGGAGGGGATCAAGACCCCAACCTCGGGGGAGATACGCTACAAGGGCGAGGTGCTGGGTAGGCGCTTCCGCAACGAGGCGGGGATCATGTTCCAGCATACCGCGCTGCAGGAGTATATCCGCGTCGACGAGGCGCTGAAGATGTTTCAGCAGCTCTATACCAAGACCCGGCCCATTGAAGAGCTGGTGGAGATCTGCGCCCTGGAGGAGTTCCTCACCCGGGATACGCGTAAACTTTCCGGCGGACAGAAACAGCGATTGCTGCTGGCCATTGCCCTGATCAACGATCCGGAGGTGGTGTTTCTCGACGAGCCCACAACCGGTCTCGATCCCCAATCGAGGCGCAACCTGTGGTATCAGGTACGCCGCATCAAGGCGGAAAACAAGACCCTGGTGCTGACCACCCACTATATGGAGGAGGCGTTCGAACTCTGCGATGAAATCATCATCATGGACCACGGTACCATCATCGCCCAGGGTAACCCGAAGGCGCTGTTGACCCACCATTTTGACAAATCGGTGATCACCCTGCCCCTCTACGTCCTGCCCGACGATTTTCAGGCAGACGACGCCTCCACCCTCCACCCCCAGGACGGCCACATGGAGATCCTCTCGGCGGATGTGGATGCCACCATACGCCACCTGGCGGAGCAGCAGATCTCTCTGCAGCAGTTGCAGGTGCGTTCACCGACCCTGGAAGACCTTTTCCTGGAACTGACCGGACACCATCTGCGCACCTAGTAGGGCCTGTTAACACTAATCCAATTGGCCCTGTTGTGCCTGAAGAAGCGCCAATCAAGGCGCGAGGAGAAAAGTTTGGTAATTCCAAATGAACGACGAGCAACGCCGAGTGGCGCTTTTTCAGGCGCACCCCAAGGGCACTTCCTTCGGGGCGCAATCCGAAGGGCTGGAGCTATTTTTCCGCCCAGCGGCGTTATCATTCGCTCATGCTGCATACCTACACCGCGCTCATTCTGCCTTGCTGGACGAAAAAATAGTCCCAGCAGGGCCGATTGGATTAGTTAACAGGCCCTTATTATGTCGCTACGTCGCTTTTTAGCTGCCCTGCAAGCACGCAACCTGGAGTTTCTGCGCGACCGCACCGCATTGGGCTGGAACCTGATCATGCCGGTATTGATCGTCATGGGATTCGCCTTCGCTTTCACCACGGGACAGGAAGAGCTCTACAAGGTCGGTCTCTACGGGGAACCCGGGCAGCATCATAACCTGGAGGAGTTTCTCTCCACACGCTACGTGGATTTCATCCCGGTGGACGACCTCGGCAGGATGATCGAGAAGGTGGACAGACACCAGCTCGATCTGCTGCTGGATCTTGAGAACAGGCGTTACTGGGTCAACAGCACCTCGCCCAAGGGGTATCTGCTCGAACAGCTGTTGTTGCCCTACAAGCTGCAGCGGGAGACGCTAAGCGGATCGGAGATACGCTATGTCGATTGGGTGGTTCCCGGCGTACTGGGCATGAATATCATGTTCAGCGCCCTGTTCGGTGTAGGCTATGTTATTGTCAGATATCGCAAAAATGGCGTTCTGAAACGGCTGCGCGCAACCCCCCTCAGTGCCTTTGAGTTTATTTCGGCGCAGATTGCATCACGCCTGCTGATGATCGTGGCGGTGACTGTACTGGTCTATGTCGGTACCGATCTGGTGGTCGATTTCCGCATGGTCGGCTCCTACTGGCTGCTTTTTCTGATCCTCATTCTCGGCGCCCTCAGCATGATCAGCGTCGGTCTACTGGTGGCGGCCCGCATCACCAGTGAAGAGGCGGCAAACGGGCTGTTGAACCTGATGAGCTGGCCGATGATGCTGCTCTCCGGCGTCTGGTTCTCGCTGGAGGGCTCCCACCCATTGGTGCAAAAACTGTCATTGGCCCTGCCCCTGACCCACATGGTGGACGCCGCCCGGGTGGTGATGATCGAGGGGGCGGGATTCACGGAGGTGGCATCCCAGCTGTTGATCCTCACACTCTTTACCTTATGCTTTGTCAGCATAGGCTCGAAGACCTTTCGCTGGGAGTAGACAGGATGGATCAACAGGACGAGGCGTTCATGATCGAGGCACTGATGCTGGCTCAGCGGGGTATTGAACTGGGCGATGGGGGTCCCTTCGGTGCCGTGCTGGTCCTCGACGGCCGAATCATCGGACGCGGTTGGAACCAGGTGGTAAAATTGAACGATCCCACCGCTCACGCGGAGATGCTGGCGATTCGCGACGCATGCGCCCATGCGAAACGCTTTCACCTCCCGGGCAGCGTGCTCTATACAAGCTGCGAACCCTGCCCGATGTGCCTGAGCGCCGCCTATTGGACCCATATCGAGCGCCTGGTCTATGCGGCAGGTGCCGAAGACGCTGCAGCCATCGGCTTTAGCGACAGCGAGATTAAAGCGGAACTCGATAAATCCACGGATGACAGGGTCATCATCACCCGACAGCTTTTCCGGGAGAGGAGTCTCGCTCTGTTCGCCCAGTGGCGGGAGAGTGACAAACGGGTTGACTATTGAAATCGCTACGCATTGCAGAGAAAGATGATAAGCCGGGATAATAATTAACTGTAAGGGTGTAACTCACAACAACACATACTATGTGCGGTATAGCAGGAATCTTAACTCTCAAGGACGGCGTTCCTCCCTCCCGAAATGAACTCGAGGGTATGATACACGCCGTCCAACATCGTGGCCCTGACGGCTATGGATACTACCTTTCCCAGCGGGTGGGACTGGCCCATGCCCGGCTCAGCATCATCGACCTGGCGGGGGGCGATCAGCCGATCCACAACGAAGATCAATCGGTGCAGGTGGTCTTCAACGGCGAGATATTCAACTATGTCGAACTCACCGCCCAGCTCAAACAGCAGGGACATCGCTTCTATACCCACTCCGATACCGAGGTCATCGTCCATCTCTACGAGGAATACGGGGAGGCATTTGTTGACCATCTCAATGGTCAATTCGCCATCGCCCTCTGGGACAGCCGTAGTGAGCGCTTGATTCTCGCCAGGGACCGCACCGGAATTCGTCCCCTATACACCATCGAAAGCGGAGGCAGGCTCTACTTTTCCTCCGAGGTGAAGTCCCTGTTCGCCCACCCGGCGATTCCCCGTGAGATCAACCTGACCGCACTCTCGGAAGTGTTCACCTTCTGGACCACCCTGCCGCCCCATTCCCTCTTCGAATCGGTGGAGATGATCCCTCCCGGCCACCTCCAGGTGATCGAAAACGGCACCATGAAGCTCAGCAGGTATTGGGACTGGTCATACCCCAATGAACAGATCGACAACCGCAAATCGTTGGCGGATTGGAGTGAAGAGCTGAAGGCGTTGATGATCGATTCGGTGCGCCTGCAGCTGCGATCCGATGTCCCCGTAGGCGCCTATCTCAGCGGCGGCCTCGATTCATCGGTGCTTACCTCGCTGATCAAGAACTTTACCGATACTCCGCTGCGTACCTTCTCCATCGGCTTCGAGGACGAGGAGTTCGACGAGAGCGGTTTTCAACAGGATCTGGTCGATTATCTGGGCACCAACCACACCCATGTGCTGTGCAAGCGATCCGACATCGGGGCCGCCTTTCCCCGGGTCATCTCCCACACCGAGTCGGCGATCGTGAGGACCGCGCCAACCCCGCTGATGCTGCTGTCCGGGGCGGTCCGGGAGGCCGGATACAAGGTGGTATTGACCGGTGAAGGGGCGGACGAGGTGTTCGGTGGATACGATATCTTCAAAGAGGCAAAAGTGAGACGCTTCTGGAGCCATGCCCCGGATTCGGAGTGGCGGCCGTTGATTCTGCAGCGCCTCTACCCTTATTTGAAGCACTCCCCCACCACCAGCGGGGCCTTCTCCAAACGCTTCTTTCAGCAGGGCATGGAGCACCTCGACAAACCCTTTTTCGCCCATATTCCGCGCTGGGCCACAACCCAGCGCATCCTCCAATTCTTCTCCGATGAAGCGCGAGCGGCCATTAACCAAGCGGTTGATTTCGAAACCATCAATCGCATCCTTCCCGCGGATATCGAGACATGGAAACCCCTCAATCGCGACCAGTACATCGAGGCCAACACCCTGCTCTCCGGTTACCTGCTCAGCTCCCAGGGTGACCGCGTGGCGATGGCCAACTCCATCGAAGGCAGGTATCCCTTCCTCGATCATCGGGTGATTGAATTCGCGGCAACCCTGCCCAGCCGCTACAAGATCATGGGTTTGAATGAGAAATATCTGCTCAAGCAGACCATGCAGGGACTGATCCCGGAAAGCATCAGAAAGCGCAGCAAACAGCCCTATAGAGCGCCTGACAGCCAATCCTTTTTCCATGGTGAAAAGCCCCTGGACTATGTCGCCTATCTATTCAGTGAGGAGCGGATACGCAAGGCGGGTTATTACAATCCAAAGACAGTCAGCCTGCTGCTGAAAAAATGTGCCCGTGGCAAGGCCCTGGGATTTGCCGATAACATGGCCTTCGTGGGCATCCTCTCCAGTATGCTGGTGGATGAACTGTTCGTCGAGCAGGCGTCGATTGATTCTCAATAGGAGCAATTAGCCGTTGGATCAGCACATCGCCAAGCATACTCATTCGCTGAATGTGTAATTAGAAAGTGAAAAATTACCTGTTTCATTTAAACTTGCCATTTTAGAATATTGATAAACGCACTAAACATGGTCATTGTTCAGTCGATATACTGAACGGTGGGCGTTAGCCTCAATATCAATCTGGTAAAACCTTTGGGAAACTTCATGTCGACAGAAGCAATAATCAGAAACTACATCCTTGAGAACTACCTGTTCACAGATGACCAATCCGCACTGAACAGCACCGACTCATTCCTGGACAAGGACATATTGGATTCAACCGGTATCTTGGAAGTTATCTATTTCCTGGAAGATGAGTTCGGTATCAAGGTCGAAGACACGGAAATGGTGCCCGAAAACCTCGATTCCGTTAACAATATCGTATCCTTCATCGCTAAAAAAAGGCCGTAATGTGAAGTCGGCTGCGGCCACCCTTGTCGACCGTTTCTGGGAGAGCGCGGCAAGCCACGCGGACTCGCTGGCGATTGCCGACAGCGCGCACCGCATCTCTTATCGACAGTTATCCGAACTCGTCGACAAGGTCGGCGGTTACCTGTTGTCAACAGGGCTGCAGAAGGGTGACCGGGTCGCAATGGTTGTCGCCAATTCGGCCGAGTATGCAGGGATCTTCTACGGTATCTGGGCCGCCGGTGGAGTCACCGTTGCCCTCAATACCCAGGCAAAGGCGAGGGATATTTTCAACTGGGTAACCCACTCTGATGCCAGGTGGCTGTTCATCGATCACAACCACCCGGAACGCAAGGCCATTGCAGAAGCCGGCGCTGGTCTTACCTTGGTGGATGTCGGTGGCGAGGAAGCGGGTGATGCGAAGGATCGGCGGGTAGCTTGGCAAGAGGTGCTCGAATGCGATGCGAGCGGACCGCAGATCGAACTGCGGCAAACCGACCTGGCTTCGATCATCTATACCTCGGGCACCACCGGTCACCCCAAGGGGGTCACCCTGAGCCACGGCAATCTCTACGCCAACATCGAATCGATCCTGGCCTATCTGGAGCTCAGCGCCGGTGACAGCATCCTCAATGTGCTGCCCTTCTACTACTCCTACGGCAACTCCATTCTGCATACCCATTTGACCATCGGGGCTGCGTTGATCCTGGAAAACAGCCTGCTCTATCCTCATCGCGTCATGGAGAAGATGGCCGCAGAGGCGGTGAGCGGCTTCTCGGGCGTGCCGTCAACCTTTGCCCTGCTGCTGAGCAGGGTCAACCTCGAGGATTACGATCTCTCGAAGCTGCGCTACATCACCCAGGCGGGCGGTGCCATGGCGCCAGCACTGGCGGACAGGCTGGCTACTGCCCTGCCCCATACCGAACTCTTTATCATGTATGGCCAGACAGAGGCCAGCGCACGACTGACCTACCTGCCGCCGAGCATGCTCGACAAGAAACGCGGCTCAATCGGAAAAGCCATTGCCAATACCACCATCGAGGTGCGGAATAAAGCCGGTGAGATCGCAGCGCCGGGAGAGACTGGCGAAATCTGCGCCCATGGCGATAACATTATGCAGGGGTACTGGAAGGATGAGGAGAAGACTGACCAGGTGCTGAAAGATGGCTGGCTCTACACCGGCGATCTGGCGCATACCGACAGCGACGGCTATCTCTATATCGACGGCCGTTCATCCGATATGATCAAAAGCGGTGCCAATCGCATCAGTCCCAAGGAGATCGAAGAGGTGATCCAGGAGATAGCGGATGTGCAGGAGGTCGCGGTCGTCGGCAGCCCTGACGAATTACTCGGAGAGGTGATCAAGGCATATGTGGTGCCGAAAAAGGGGAGTGAT
Source organism: gamma proteobacterium symbiont of Ctena orbiculata (assembly GCA_003094535.1). Classification (GTDB taxonomy): domain Bacteria; phylum Pseudomonadota; class Gammaproteobacteria; order Chromatiales; family Chromatiaceae; genus Thiodiazotropha. The sequence continues at coordinate 22,645 of NATV01000092.1, forward strand.
CTGAAACAGATGACCATTCAACACCACTGCAAAAACAACCTGGCCATTTATAAGATCCCGAAATCCATCGAGTTCATCAAGGAGTTGCCAAAGACCGCCTCAGGCAAGATACAGAAATTCATGCTGAAATAGCGGGTTTAGCCGTGGCGGGTGATGACGGCGAAGCAGGATCGAGAAGAGTGATTGGTTTGACCCGTTCCGGGTACTACAGTTCGAATGAAAACCAAGCAGAATTAAAACCGGAGAATAACGAATGCAAGCATTAGCAGAACGGTACGAAGCTGAAATAGTCAATTTCGACCGTGACAAAGAGGTCGAAAGAATCTGTGAAACCATGCGCGAGATCATGCGCACCAAACTGCGCCGACGCGGAGTTGTGGTAGCGGTTTCAGGCGGCATCGACAGTTCGGTATCGGCGGCCCTGGCGGTCAAGGCATTCGGTGCGAAAAAGGCCTTTTTCATTCAGCTCCCGGAAGTCGACTCGGCGCAGGAGACCCAATCCCGCGGCAGCCAGCTGATCGAGCACCTGGGGGTCGACCACACCACGCACAATATCGCCGCAACCCTCGAGGCCATCGGTTGCTACCAGGCCAGGGACGAGGCGATTGTCAAAACCTTTCCCGAATACGGCGACGGCTGGAAGAACAAGATCGTCATCAAGGGCGGGCTCGACGGCCAGGTCAACCACTTCATGCTGGTGGTTCAGGATCCCCAGGGGCAGCAGCACGAAAAGCGTCTCGATCTCCGGGAGTACCTGCAGATCGTGGCCGCCACCAACTATAAACAGCGGATTCGCAAGACGATCGAGTACTACCATGCTGACCGCTTGAACTATGCGGTTGTCGGCACCCCCAACCGGCTCGAATACGACCAGGGATTCTTCGTCAAGAACGGTGACGGATCCGCGGATCTGAAACCGATCGCCCATCTCTACAAGACCCAGGTCTACGCCCTGGCGAAACACCTTGGTCTGCCGGCGTCGATCTGCAACGCCACCCCCACCACCGACACCTACAGCCTCCCCCAGGGCCAGGATGAATTCTATTTCGCGCTGCCCTATCAGGAGATGGACAAGGCACTCTGGGCACGCAATGTAGGCGCCTCGGCAGGCGAATTGGCGGCGATGCTCGGCATCACCGAGGAGCAGGCGAAGTTCGTCCTCCAGGACATCGACAACAAACGCAAGACCACCCACTACCTGCATGCGAAACCTTACCTGATCGAATCAATGCCTGAACTTGGACTGTAGTGAGGAAAGTCTGTGATGAACCGCAAATGAACGCAAATCACCGCGTATTTTACGCAAATGTTTTTTACTGATTACTATGTGATCAAGCAATTATTACAAGCTATACATTGGTGTTTTTTTATTTGCGGTCTTTTGCGGTGATTTGCGTTCATTCGCGGTTTAAATGTTCATTTCTTAATTGGCAATTCATCGTAAGAAGGCAGCTCGGCAGGATCCTGGTACCACACCGCCCTGGAGGCGCAATAGATATTCTGTATCGGCCTGATCTGCGGATCCCCGTCGAGGGTGCCCGCCGGCACCACCACTACCTTGCCGCTCTGCGCCAGCCACGGCAGGGAGGAGCCGCACTTTTTACAGAAGCAGGTGGCGAAGTGTCTCGCCTCTTCCAGTTCGTATCGTCCCACCGATTCCTCGCCCTTCAGCCACTCGAAATCGTTTGGCGCCACCAGAAGGTTGGCGGCAAAGGCACTGCCGCTGAACTTTCGGCAACGGGAACAGTTGCAGTATTGAAAGATTCCCAGGTTGCCTTTGACCAGATAGCTGACTTCGCCGCATAGGCAACTGCCGGTAACGCTGTTTTCTGGCATTAGATATCCTCATTGCGCTGAATCAAAGATGTAGGGTGCGGTTCGCCACATCCCACATGTAGCCTTGTTCGTGAAAAGGATCAAGAGGTGAGTTCACGCTGCAGTCGTTGCTTTACATACAGCACAGCCGATTGCGCCGCCAACATGATTGCACAGCTAATCAGCACGGCGTATGTATACCCCATCACACCCGCTATGGTGATGAGTTTTACCCCGAGCCCGCAGAGATATAGAAGAAATCCAAGCCAGGCAAACCCCAGCCAATCCCTGCCCTCGAGGCGAATCGCTATACCTATGCCCATACAGACCGGAAACAGGTAGCCGATCAGAATGGTTTCACCCTCAATGGTCAGGATCGTCTCGTGAAACGCAGCAAGTGCATCGAACAGGGTCATACCCAGAATCGAACCGACCCCTGCCCCCATCGGCGGCCATGCCATCCACTCATCTTTGTTGCGTGGCACCTTCATGATTCAGGGGGTGCTTCAGTTTCCAATCGCTCCTGGTGATTGAATATAACACATGCTCAGACAGAGCATGACTGGATTCCAAGGCCGGATGCTTGAAGTTGCGATTGCTATCGGTCATGCCGAGGCGCTGCATCACCGCTATGGAACGCCTATTGGTGACTGTGGTAAAAGCCACTACCTGATCCAGCAGCAGCATCTCAAAGGCAAACTGCAAGGCACGCATTCCGGCCTCCGTGGCATAGCCCTTACCCCAGTGTTCGAAACAGAGACGCCAACCGATCTCCGTGCAGGGTGAACAAGGCAGTCGATGCTGCGGTTGATTGAGGCCGATAAGGCCGATCAAGTCACCACTGCGCTTCAACTCGAGGGCCCAAAAACCCCAGCCTCTCGCCGCTATCAAATCGCGACATCGATCGGCCAGCTCATCACTCTCGGCGGGTGACAGGATATTGGGATAAAAGGCCATCACCCTGGGATCGGCATTGATCTCAGCGAATACCTCATAGTCATCATCGCGCCACTGGCGCAGCAGCAGCCGCTCTGTCTCCAATACCGATGTCGGGATCAGGCTTGAATTCATACCATACGCCGGATGGCATTGTAGCGCTTGTCAGCCCATCCTGGCGCGATGACGCTAGGCCTGCTCGAGATAGCGGCACAACAGGGCGTTCTCCACCTCGCGGACCGGCAGCTCAACACGGACCCGGTAACCGCCCCCCGGTGCTTCCTCCATGGCATTTCCGTTTTGATCCTCCATCCGCTGCAGGACGAAACTACGGTTTCCTCCTGGCGTCAGCAATTCGAGACGGTCACCGACACGGATTTTGTTCTTCACATCCAGGTTGATCAGACCCGTGTCGCCATCGACACCGGTCACTTCACCGACGAACTGCTGGCGCTCGGTCTGCGAGCTGCCGTAGCGGTAGTTCTGCAGCTCCTGGGATTCGTGCCGCTGATAAAAGCCGTCGGTGTAGCCCCGGTTGGCCAGGCTCTCCAGATCCGCCATCAGGGCGACATGAAACGGGCGTCCGGCAACGGCATCGTCGATCGCCTGGCGGTAGACCTGGGTGGTGCGGGCAGTGTAGTAGTGGGACTTGGTGCGACCCTCAATTTTCAGGCAATCCACCCCGATTCCGACTAACCTAGCCACATGCTCCACGGCACGCAGGTCCTTGGAGTTCATGATGTAGGTGCCGTGTTCGTCCTCGAAGACGGGCATCGGTTCTCCGGGCCTGCCCCGCTCTTCGATGTAGTGGACCTGGTCGGCCTCGTGGTGGCGGCCAACCCCCGCGGGACCGGGGTTGGCCGTGGGCGGCTCCACCGCCTGCGACAGCTTGTAGTCCCAGCGGCAACTGTTGGTACAGGTGCCCTGATTGGCATCCCGGTGGTTGAAGTAACCCGAAAGCAGGCAGCGCCCCGAATAGGCGATACAGAGGGCGCCGTGGATGAATACCTCCAGCTCCATATCCGGAACCGCCTGCCTGATCTCCTCCACCTCCTCCAGGGAAAGCTCCCGGGAGAGGATGACCCGGCTCAGCCCCTGGCGCTGCCAGAAGCGTACCGCTTCGGCATTCACCGTATTCGCCTGTACCGAGAGGTGGATCGGCAGCTCCGGCCAAGCCTCCCTCACCATCAGGATCAATCCCGGATCGGACATGATCAGGGCATCCGGCCCCATGGCGACGATCGGTTTGAGGTCCTTGATGAAGGTCTTCAGCTTGGCATTGTGGGGCATCACGTTACAGGCGAGGTAGAAGTGGCGTCCAAGGGCATGGGCCTGATCGATGCCGATCGCCAGATTCTCCTCCAGGAAGTCATTGTTTCTCACCCGCAGGCTATAGCGTGGCAGGCCGGCATAGACGGCGTCGGCGCCATAGGCAAAGGCATAACGGGCATTCTTCAGGGTACCCGCGGGTGAGAGGAGTTCCGGTCGTTTCATACCCTTGGATTCGATTTCAGCGCAGGGTTACCTGCAAGGTCTCCGCGATGGTACCAAGCAGCAGGCGTTCCCTCTCCACCTCCAGTTTCACCTGCTCCCCAACCTCCCTGTCCATCAGGGCGATGCGGATATCCGCATAGCTCTTGATCGGCTGGCCGTCGATGGCGATGAGTCGATCCTGCTTCTCCACCCCCGCCTCCTTGGCGCCGCTGCCCTTGACGAAACCGGTAATGCTGGGCGGTGAGTCGGTGGTATCGAGCAGAACGCCCAGTTTTCCCGCTGGTGGCAGGGAGTGCTTCTCGGCCAGGATCAGATAGTCCCCCATGCTCTGATTCAGATCAGAAGCGGCATTGACATTGAGGATGATCGCCTGGGATGTGTCGACACGGCGGGACAACCGCTTGGGTATGCCGTCGCCGTACATGATATGGCCGACGCCCGCGAGGATGACCAGGTGGGAGTCGGGATTCTTCTCCATCCACTCCGCTGCGCGTTGTGCCATCCCCTCGTCCCACAGCAACTGAGCATCGAGAAAGTTCTCGAAGCTTCTCCCATCCTTATGGGGATGGGCATCAAAAACCGAGCGCAGCCGCTCGCGGTAGGCATCGTTATCCCGGTCGATCTCAGCGGGCAGACGCTGCTTCAGCGCTTGTGGAAGGCTTTCAATGCCATCCCTCCCCACCTGTTGGGTGATTTCGCTCTCCAGGTTGAGCGCAATCAACGGGATGCCCTGCTCCCTGGCATATTGGAAAATGGGACGGTAGAGCCGATAATCGAAGCGCCAGCGATTGAAATAATCCGACTCGCGGATTAGGTCGGGCTCATCGATCTCGCCGCCTATATATCGGTCGAGGGCAGACTGGTAGGGTTGAAAAAAGAACTCCAACCCGATTGCCAGGTCTGAGTGCTTTGCATGCAGCCCCTTGATGATCGCCAGCTGGTTGAGGTGGTGCTGATACTGATCATGGGTCTCGCCGATGAAGACCACCTGACGGTCCGAGACCTTCTCTATCAAGCCGGAGACATCGATCATCGCGGAGAGATCGATCACCGGATCCGGCGCAGGTTCATGGGCATGGGCGGCCGATACCATGCAGGCCAAAATGAAAAACATCGAAGGTAGATAACGCACCAACTTCTCCCATATGATTGACTCGATATGCGCCTTATGACCAAAAAATCTTCAATCTGTTACATCCTGCTGTGGCTGGCGCTGTTTTGCAAACCGCTTTTCGCGGCCTCGTCCCTGCACCATGCACTGCAGGTCAGGCTCGATCCGGACAGTCAGCAACTGTGGGTCAAGGACCGTGTCACGCTGGCCCCATCCGAGGAGGGCGAGGCCGCGCGGAATGCTGGAAAACAGAAACGTCTTCGCTTTCTGCTCCATCGCGGTCTCAGTCCACGCAGTCTTGGCGCAGGTACCAGCCTGGATGAGATTGGAGCGATCGGCGGCAACAGCCCTTTGATCGAATACCGGATCAGCATGCCTGAAGATCAACGCCATTTCACCCTTGAGTATGACGGGAAGATCGCGCATCAGCTGACAACCCTGAAAGAGAGCCCCGGGCGCGTCAGTGAACGCCTCGCCGGCACCATCTCGCAACAGGGTGTCTACCTCGACGCCACCACCGGCTGGTACCCCTACTTTCCCGACACGCTTGTCAGCTTCGAGCTGCGGGTCGAACTCCCTCCATCCTGGCTCGCTGTCAGCCAGGGCGAGGGACCCGATATCCGCAGCAACGGTGAGGCCAATATCGTCCGGTGGCGCGAACGCTCGCCCCAGGACGATATCTATCTCGTAGCGGCCCCCTATCACCTCTATCGCCAATCCTCCGCCGGCATCGAGGCCCAGGTGTTTCTACGCCAGCAGGACGAGTTGACAGCGGAGCGCTATCTGCAGGCCACCGAACGCTATCTCAAGCTTTATCAAACCCTGATCGGTCCCTATCCCTATGCCAAGTTCGCGCTGGTGGAGAACTTCTGGGAGAGCGGGTATGGCATGCCCTCTTTCACCCTGCTGGGACCGCGGGTTTTGCGCCTACCCTTTATCCTTCACACCTCCTACCCCCACGAAATTCTTCACAACTGGTGGGGAAACAGCGTCTTTATCGACTATCAGCGCGGCAACTGGTCGGAGGGATTGACCAGTTACCTGGCCGACCATCTTCTCGCCGAACAGCGCGGCCGGGGCGCCAATCACCGGCGTACCGCGCTGAAGCGCTACGCGGATTTCGTACGCACCGATAACGACTTTCCGCTGACCCGATTCAGGGCCCGCCACACCAGCGCCAGTTCAGCCGTCGGGTATGACAAGAGCCTGATGTTCTTCCATATGCTGCGCCGCCATCTCGGGGATCAGGCATTCATCAAAGGCCTGCAGATCTTCTACCGGGAAAACCGCTTCAAAACCGCAGGTTTCACCGAGCTGCAGCACGCCTTCGAGGAGGCAGGCGGCCACCCGCTCGGGAATATCTTCCGACAATGGACAGAGAGAAGCGGCGCCCCCCGGCTGGCAATCGACGACCTTACCCTGAAACAGAGCGGCGAGGATTACCGGATCCGCGGCATCCTGGAACAGCGCCAATCCTCCGCTCCCTTTATTTTGGAGGTGCCGATTCTCGTTCAATTGAGCAACGGAGAGACCATCCAGACCACCCTCAACGCCAATCAGCGGGAGACGCCATTTGAGCTGGCACTGCCAGCCGAGCCGCTACGGCTTCAGATCGATCCCTGGTTCGATCTGTTCAGAGCGCTCGATCCCGCCGAAACCCCGGCCACCCTGAGCCGTCTCTTCGGCAGCGATCGGGTGCTGATCCTGCTCCCCTCAATGGCGGATACGCGACTCCTCCAGGCCTATCGGACCTTGGCCGAGCAATGGCGCGATGGTTACGATGAGGTGGAGATCGCGCTCGACAGCGATCTGGATGGATTGCCAAGGGATCGCCCCGTCTGGCTGCTTGGACGTGAGAACCGTTTTCGGGATGAGCTGCTGGGGCTGGTTTCCGGCTTGCCCTTTGCCCTGGAGGAAGAGAAGATCGATATCGCCGGCTCCCACTATAACACCACGAAGCATAGTTTCATCCTGAGCAAGCGGAATCCGAACAATGGCCAGACCCTGGCATGGATCGTCGGCAGCTCCGATACGGCCCTGACAAGACTGGCAAGAAAACTGCCCCACTACGGGAAGTACAGCTATCTCGTCTTCGAGGGCGATCAGGCCCGGATAGCGCTCAAGGGTGAATGGCCCGTGACCCAATCGCCGTTGCAATTCAATTTTTCCAAGGATGGAACGGCAGTGGAACTACATGAGCCCGGACCGCTTATGTTACTGCCTGATGAATAATGGATTGGTATTGTTTGACTCATCTCAACCTCAAGCCGCCGGTTTTCTCGCTGCAGCACTCGCTGTTGTCATTGGTGATTGCGCTATTTGTCTCTCCAACACTTCAGGCCGAGGTCAATCTCTTTCTACCTAAATACCGACTAGAGGCGGACGAACTCGCCATCGTTGTCAACGACAGGGATCCGCTTAGCGTCAGGATCGGTGAGTATTATCTTCGGGCCCGTGGATTGCCGGAGGAGAACCTGCTGCATCTTGCCTTCGATTCCCAGCGTGTATCGCTTTCTCCGGCAGCATTCCGTCTGCTCAGAGAAGAGTTGTTGCGCAATACCCCGGAACAGATTCAAGCCTATGCCCTCACCTGGCGCACACCCTATCGGGTTGGCTGCATGTCCATGACGTCGGCGATTACCTTTGGCTTCGACAGGGCATGGTGTTCAGATTATCGCTGCGCAACCACCCGGCACAGCCCCTACTATAACTACCAGGGCGCTAATCCCCTTGTGGATCTATCCCTGCGCCCATCCATGCTAATCGCGGCGGAGAATTTTACCGATGCCAAGGATTTGATCGACCGGGGGCTGGCGGCCGACGCCAGCCTGCCCCGGGGCACCGCCTATCTGGTAAACACCCGTGATCATCAGCGGGGTGTGCGCGCTTTCGACTACCCCCGTATCAATCGGCTGATGCAGGGCTGGATCGATAGCGAGATCATTGATCAGGACAGCTTGCGCAATCGCGATGATGTGCTGTTCTATTTCACCGGGACAACCCGGGTACCCGGCCTGGAGACATTGGGCTTTCGGCCTGGCGCCATTGCGGATCACCTCACTTCGGCGGGGGGTCAATTAGTGAAAAGCAAGCAGATGAGCGCCCTGGAGTGGCTGAAGGCGGGGGCCAGCGGCAGTTACGGCACCGTCGTCGAACCCTGCAATCATCTCGGCAAGTTTCCCAGCCCGGCCCTGGTGATGGAACACTACGGCAGCGGCAGCACCCTCATCGAGGCCTACTGGAAGAGCGTCCAGCAGCCTGGCGAAGGAGTCTTCATCGGCGATCCCCTGGCCGCGCCCTTCGACCATCTGGTGATCACCCAGACAGATCGAGAGACAAGGGTGGAAACCCGGAATCTGAAACCGGGCAGCTACCGATTGATGCAGGCCCCAAGCCCAATTGGTCCATTCGTACCGGTCTCCAATCTGTTGGCGAGGTATCATCAAACCCTGTTTTCCCTCCCAAGGATGGGAAGGGAGTTCTATCGCCTGCAGCTAGTTGATGATCAATGATCCAGTATGTAATCCCACGCGGGCGTGTTGGAACTAGAGATGGATTTGCGTTTATCCGCGGTGATTGGTGTTCATTCGCGGCTTGAGTTCTTAGCTGTTGCGCTTGTAGACGGGATATCCCGGGAGTCCGCCGCCCAACAGACCCACTCCTATCCCCTTCAGCGCCGCCCATAGCTTTGCCGTCTTCGACTGTTCGAACATCAGGATACGGAACAGGTCGTGCAGGCTCGCCAGCATGTCGTAGAAGACGAAACCGGGTAAGGTGAACAGATTCTCCCGCCAGATCCGGGTGCGATTGCGATAGATGGTATAACGCCGGGATGCCGGGTGATTCCATGCCCAGAAGCGCCTTCCGAAGAATCGGTGTTCCGTCTGCGCGCCCAATTGATGATAGAGCACCGCGTCATCCACCGCGATGATCCGGTAACCCCTGCGCAATGCGCGCAGGCAGAAATCGACATCGAGATAGTCGATGGTGAAGGACTCGCGGATGAGGCCGATTTCACGGAACAGCGACGCCCGGATCAGGCTCCCTGAGCTGATCGCCATATAGAGATGTGAGAGTGTGGAAGCCTTGGAGAAGTCGCGGATGGCGAAACGAGGCGTGTTGTAGCGACCCTCCGGTGCAGTTACGTAGCGCGCCTCCCTTTTGACACCCTGCTCGTCATAGCGCGGCGCAAGAATGGCCACATTCGCCTCCTGCCGATGCGCTGTCTGCACCAATGTCGATACCATATCGGGCGCCGCGCGGCTGTCGTCATCCATCATCAACAACCACTCCGCACCCGAATCCAAGGCGGCGCGGATGCCGATATTCTGCGCCCTGCCGAGCCCCAGGTTTTGACCGTTTTGAATCAGGCTCACCCGCTCACCTGCGGAACCTGCCAGCGCTGCCAACCACTCCCTGCGCTGCGGATCGCTGCTGTTATCGACAATGATCACCCGAGCGACCTGATTCAGATAGCTTCCCAGGGCGGTCTCGAATCGGTTGTCCACATTGTAGGTGACCGTGACGGCTACGAGATTATTCGCGTTATCTACAGACATGGGGCCATTCTCGCCGATCCGGCCCTTATTAGTCACATTTGGTTTCGATTCATCGTCAACATAACTTTCAAGCCCTGCATGGCGCTGAACGGGATCTGTGCCAGCATCCGCATCCTGATCATACGATTCCGGCTGGAGCACCGTGGGATTTCTCTTTATAATGCACTGTTGTTGCACTGAACAAAAATCATAATTAATTGTAAATTAAAACAATTATGGGTATTTAGCATGTCTGATAGCGCTGACGAAATCCTTCTCGAGAGCAGTTGTGTCGCCACGGTCAAAACCACTACTCGCATCACACCGGAGTCGACAGATGAGGTGCGCCAGATCATCCTGCAGATCGATGAACCCGCTTTCCGCTACGCCGCCGGCCAGTCCATCGGCGTCTTGGTGCCTGGCCCGCACCAGTTTGGCAACGAGTTTCACCACCGCCGCTACTCGATTGCCAATCCGGTAGAGAGCGGCAGCAGCCAAAGCATCGAGCTGGAGCTGTTGGTAAGACGCTGCTTCTACCTCGACGAGATCTCCGGTGAGCGCTACCCGGGCATCGCCTCCAACTACCTCTGTGATGCCAAGGTGGGGGACAAGATCAAGATTACCGGACCCTACCGCAGTCCCTTCAAGATACCAGCCGATTCATCGAGTAATCTCTTGATGATCGGCACGGGTACGGGCATCGCTCCGTTTCGCGCCTTCGTACGCCATATCTATGACCAGCACGGCGGCTGGCAAGGCGATGTCCGGCTCTTCTACGGGGACAACGGTGGCATGAATCTGCTCTATATGAACGACCAACAGAAGGACCTGGGACAATTCTACGACGATCAGACCTTCAAGGCCTTCAGTGTGCTCACGGATCGCCCGCTTCGCGGTGCCGAAGAGGGGCTGCAGGACAGCCTAAAAAGCCATGTCGATGAGTGCGTACGCCTGATCCGCGATGCCAATACCTACGTCTACCTGGCCGGACAGGAGAAAAACGCCCTGGTGTTCGACCAGGTGATGACGGAGGCATTCGGCTCTGATGAGGCCTGGAACGAGCGCAAAACCACCCTGATCGAGCGGGACCGCTGGGCGGAGTTGCTCTACCACTGACCATGTCAGCCAATACAGGTCATGGGATGTTGTCTACACAGTAGCGTCCTGTTTGGTCAGTTGAATATCGGCCACTAGCGTAGAAGAATCTTCCCTGCCGACAACTGCCCCAAACTTTTTACACAATTCAAGCATCCCTTTGTTGCTTGGTAGAATATATCCTCGCAGCACTGTAATTTGGTTTGCTCCTGCTGTCTCGACCAGTCGTTTGAGCAGTGTAAAACCAATTCCTTGTCCTTGAAACTCATCGACCACGGTAACGGCAAATTCTGCGATCCCATCTTCATCTTCCAGTCTCGTATAGCGGGCCAGGCCTATCCCTCTGTCTCCTTCAGGGGTGTGGATGGTCGCGCACCAGGCCACCCTATCCGAGTTATCGAAGTCAGTCAGATAACTGAGCTGGCGATCAGAGAGCTTGATGATCGGAGCGGCGAATCTGAGCCACCGGGATTGAGATGACATGCACTCGACTGCATTGGCTATCTGTTCCTTCATCTGCTGTTGATCTCCATGACCCCGGCCCGCGACGCACATATGCATTTGATAGGGCGTGCCGTCTTTCATCCGTGTTTCATCCTGCGGGTTAAGGTGATCCACTTATCTCATCCAGATCAATCATCTGCTTATTGGTACAATTTGCAGTGCACGAAAAAACACAGGGTCTTACCTTAATCCCGCAGACTGGGTCCTGCTGCTGCAGAACTCGTGATTGTATTGTGTCAGACAGGGCCATAATGATAGCTCAACATCCCCCGCAAACTCTTTGCCATCAAGATGCAAGCCTCCACGCCTCTGTAATAGGTCTTATCCCTATCCACCACTAAATAACCCAACTGCTTATAGAACGCTATGGCATTTACATTTCTTTCCCTAACCTGCACAAATATATTGTATATTCCCGCCTCCAACGCGACTTTTTCCAACCACTGCACGACTTGTGTACCGACTTTCATACGCCGAAAACCCGGCTTGACCGCAAGCAGGTCCAGGTTGGCTTGGGTATCCCGGTAAGTCATTATGCCAAAGCCAACCAGGGCGGATTCGTTTCGCGCAACGATGACATTTTTCGAACCGTCCCTGATCAATTTTACTACCCTATCAGGTGTATATTTCCAGCCAAGGCCGTACTCAATTTCATTTTTTGACATGATCCCGATCTCGGCGGCATCGGCTGATTCGGCAAACTCAATTTTTATCCCATTCTTAATCATAACCAAGTAGATAGCTAACCATCTAGATTTGAATTTCGTCCGCCTCAATGATTTCCGTTTCCTGTCCAGCCGCCTCTATCCACTCCATTATCCCCGGATGGCTCAATACGCTTTGGACATATTCCGCTTCAATACCTTGTAGAGGAATGCTGTAGCCACTGAATCTTATTGCCACAGGGGCGAACATCGCATCGGCGATTGTGAAGCTGCCAAACAGCCACGCACCTTCCCTCCCATACTCTCGTCTACACCTTCGCCAAAGCGCCTTTACCCGCTCTATCTCCTGTTGCGCTAGGTGTGAGAGGGCAATGTTTTCAAATCTCTTCCGGCAATTCATCGGCAGTTCGTTTCTCAGGTTAATATAACTGGAGTGCATCTCGGCACTCACGGACCTCGCAACGGCTCGCGCCTTTGGTGCGACAGGCCATCCCCCACCGTCGAGATAGGCTTCTGAAACATATTCAAGAATAGACAACGAGTCCCATACGACCAGATCGCCATCCTTAAGCACGGGTACTTTGTAATCCGAGTCGTACTCCGCCAACGCCTGTTCCGTGGTATCCACAAACAGCGATACTCTTTTTTCGGTGAATTCCATGTTGTGGTGGCGTAAAAACAGCCACGGCCTCAGTGACCATGAGGAATAATTCTTGTTACCTATGACAAGTGTAGGTTTTGACATCGAACAACTCCTTTTGTGCCTGAGATTGAATTAGGTTGGATTCGAGTAGCGGGTGGGATCGGCAATCCCGGCATCGGCAAACCCCTTCGCGCGCAGGCGACAGGAGTCGCAGACACCGCAGGCTTCTCCTGTCTCGGTTGCCTGGTAGCAGGAGACGGTAAGGCTGTAGTCGACGCCCAGGCTCGAACCCAGGCGGATTATTTCCGCCTTGGTCAGATCGATCAATGGGGTATGTACGTGATAGCAGGCGCCCTCCACCGCCGCCTTGGTGGCGAGATTGGCAAGATTCTGGAAGGCTTCAATGAACTGGGGGCGGCAGTCGGGATAGCCCGAGTAGTCGACCGCGTTGACGCCAATGAAGATATCCTGTGCCTCAAGCACCTCCGCCCAACCCAGGGCTAGAGATAGAAATACGGTGTTCCTTGCCGGCACGTAGGTGACAGGTATACCGCTGCCCATCTCTTCCGGCACCTTGATGGAAGGGTCGGTCAGTGCGGAGCCGCCGATATCGTCGAGACCGATCTGCACAACTTTGTGCGCCTCGGCCTGGAACAACGCGGCGACACGGTTTGCCGCGGCCAGCTCAGCGGCGTGGCGTTGACCGTAGGCCATACTGAGGGCGTAACAGCGGTAACCCTGGCTGTTGGCGATCGCCAGCACCGTCGCCGAATCCAGCCCGCCTGAAAGCAGTACCACCGCGCGTCTGCCCATGCTCATCTTCCCACTTGATCGCCCCACAGCAACTTGTGCAACTGTAGCTGCAACCGCGCCTCTATCCGGTCCTCAACCATCCAATCGGCAAGCGCTGTAGGGTCGATCCTATCCTGGGCAGGGGAGAAGAGCACTTCACACTTCTGCGCAATGCGGAACCGCTTCATCTGTTCGCAGCTCCATTCATAATCGACCCTGTCGGTAATTACGAATTTGACCTGATCCGCTGTTCTCAACGCGTCGAGATTCGCCAACCGGTTCCGCTCCATCTCCCCGGAGCCCGGGGTTTTGAGGTCCATCACCCTGGTGACCCGCTCATCGACAGCAACTATGTCGAGGGCGCCGCTGGTCTCCAGGGAGACCCGATACTCGGCATCACAAAGGGCGCTGAGCAGTGGAAGGCAGCCTTTTTGAGCCAGCGGTTCACCGCCGGTAACACAGACATACTCCGCCTGAAAGGCATCGACCTGCTGCAGGATCTGCTCCAGGGAGAGCAACTCCCCGCCGCTGAAGGCGTAGGGAGTATCGCAATAGTCACATCGCAATGGACAGCCCGTGAGGCGAATGAAGACAGTAGGGTAACCTGCGCTCCTCCCCTCCCCCTGCAGGGAGAGGAAGATCTCGGTGACGCGAAGTTGAGACATATTTAACGGGCGGGGAGATTCCGCTTCTCCTTAATGCCCCTCTTTGGTGAGCCTTTGCAGGCGCTTCTGCGCCAGGCGCGATTCAGTCGTGGCGGGATAGTTGGAGACCAACTCGTTCAATATGTTCCTGGCATCGGTCCAGCTCTTCTTTTCGTAATGTATATACCCGATCTTCAACATCGCACCCGGTATCTTTGGACTCGTGGGATACTTCTCCATGATCTTCATAAACTCGCCAAGGGCGGTGTCGAAATCACGATTGACGTAGCTTGCCTCCGCCAACCAGTACTGGGCATTATCCTCATACTCCCCGCCGGGATAGTCTCTGAGGAAATTGGAGAACGCGGTGATCGACTCACCATAGCGCCCCTGCTTCAGCATATTGAAGGCGCTCTGGTAGGCCTCCGCCTCTCTTTTCGGATCGGGCGGGGTCACGGCTGCAACCGGAGGGACCGCCGGGGTTGCAGGAGGCGGCTCGGTGAAGGCCGCCAGCGGCGGTTGACCGGGTGCGGCCGAAGGCGGTGCCGGGGTCATCGGGGGTGCCATGGCCGGGGTATTGGGGACCGGGGCGGTACCGGGCTGAAATCGTGAAAGCCGCTGATCGATATCCAGGTAGAGGTCGCGCTGGCGCCGGCCCATGGCGTCCATGTTGTGCTTCTGCACCTCCAGATCCCCGCGAAGCTGCTGTACCTCCTGCCGCAGCTGCTGTACCTGCAGCACCAGGTCGGCAAGACTCTGATTCTGCAAGATGCGTTCGATGCGCTGCAGGCGCTGCTCCATGGTCATACCGTTCGCGGCGAAAGCCGGCGCACTGGCGCAGATTCCCATCAGGGTTCCGAGCAGAACTCTTTTGATGATCAGCCTCATCACTCACTCCCCAATCAGTAGATCAGTTCGACACGTCGGTTGAGTGCCCAGGACTCTTCGTTATGCTCGAAGGCCGCTGGCCTCTCCTCGCCGTAGCTCACCACCACCAGCTGATTGTCCGAAACCCCTTGGGCCAGCATCAGGCTGCGTACCGAATTGGCGCGGTTTTCGCCCAGCCCCAGGTTGTACTCCCGGGTACCCTTCTCGTCCGCATGGCCCTCGAGGCGCACCACCGCCTGGGGATTGGCCGCCAGGTAGTCGGCATGGGCCTGAATCACATCGAGATATTCGGAACGCACCGTGCTCTGATCAAAATCGAAATAGATCACCCGGGTCGCCAGCAGGCTGTTGGGGTTCTCCAGGGGATCACCCTGCCACTCCCCCCCCTGACTGGCGGCGGAGGTGGATGCACCGGCAGCACTGCCATCAGCGCCGGTGGATTGTTCACTGACCTCCGCCCCGGCCTGATCGCCGGTCGGCGTCGAGGAACAGCCGGCCATCAGCAACAGCGATAGTAAAATTGGGATCCAAAGGATTAGTACTCTCTTCATTGCATATCTCCTAAGCAGCGGTGCAACTAATTCTTAAAAGGTGACCATACCGGTTCGCGTACATCCCCCTCCTGCAGAGCGAGGCGCTGTCTTACACGGCCATCAACCGAGACCGCCGCCAAAACACCACGGTATCCCGTCTTTGAAGCGTAAATTACCATGCTGCCATTGGGCGCGAAACTGGGCGACTCATCCAGACTCCCCTGACTGAGCACCTGCATCACGCCGGACTCGAGATCCTGGACCGCGATGCGATATTTGCCCTCTTCCCGGGTGACCAAGGTCAGCAGTTTACCGTCAGGCGAAAAGGAGGCGCGGGCATTGTAACTGTTTTGGAATGTCACCCGCTGCGCCTTGCCGCCATGGGCGGAGACGCGGTAGATCTGGGGTCTTCCGCCGCGATCCGAGGTAAATACGATGCTGCGTCCATCCGGCGACCAGGCCGGTTCCGTGTCGATGGCGTAGTGGCGGGTGATGGTCTTCAAGTTACGCGTCGCCAGATCATAGACATAGATATCGGGATTGCCTCCCTTGGAAAGGGTCAGGGCCAGTTTGCGTCCATCCGGGGACCAGGCCGGAGCGCCGTTGATGCCCTTGAAGGAGGTCACCTTCTGACGGGTGCCGGTATAGACGCCCTGGACATAGATTGCGGATTGTCCACCCTCGAACGAGACGTAGGCGATCTTCTGCCCGTCCGGCGACCAGGCGGGGGATAGCAGGGGCTCGGTGGAGGTGACGATGGTCTCCGGATTGTAGCCGTCGGCATCGGCGATTTTCAGTTTGATGCTGGTCTCGCCGTCGGCAAGCTTGGTCGAGGTGATATAGGCCACCCGGGTGGCGAATGCGCCGGGCACGCCCAGCAGCTTTTCATAGATCAGATCGGCGATCCGATGGGCGGTGTTGCGCAAATTGGGTGCCGTGGTGGGGATGCTGTAGCCGGTCAGCTGCTCACCCCGGAATACATCGAGCAGCTGGAACTGGATCTGGTAACCACCGGCGCCATGGGCCTGCACCTGGCCGATGACCAGATTCTCAATACCCAGGGCCCGCCAATCCTTGAACTCCACCAGATCCACCGAGGTGGGCCTGGCCAGCATATCCTCCCGGGGCAGGCTCTTGAAACGGCCGCTGCGCTGCAGATCAGCGCTGATCACCTCGGCGATATCCACCGGTGGCGCCCCCTTGCCCTGCCAACTGAAAGGCACCACCGCGATGGGCAGCGCCCCCTCCACGCCTTCGGTGATCTCAATGGTCAACTCGGCAAAGAGTGCCGGTTGCCAGGTGAAAAACAATATCAGGGAAAATAGAAATTTTTTCATATATTAGCCACTCGGCTTAAAATTCAGTCTCAAGGTTCGGAAGGATTCGAACAGCGGTCCGCTCGGCACCTGCAGCGGGGCGGCCTTATAGACAGCGGTCTCCACCGAGCGATCGAAGGCCGAATTGCCGCTGCTTCTGATAATGCTTACACCGCCCGGCACCACATCCCCACCCGGTATCAGGCGAACCTGCACAACACAGGAGAGTTCCTTTCCCGCCTGCCCCGGTTTCAACCAGTTCCGTTCGATCTGCTGTCTTATGACTGCCACATAGCGATCGATCTCCCGGCTATTCTGCTCTGCCGCCAACTGCTCCTGCAAGGCCCGTTCGCGCTCGGCCTGGGCCGCTGCCTCTGCCTTACGTTTCGCCTCAGCCTTGCGCTTGGCCTCGAGCTCGGCCTTTCGTTTGCGCTCGAGTTCCGCTTTGCGTTTCGCTTCCGCCTTGCGCTTGGCCTCAAGCTCGGCAAGCCGTTTTGCTTCCGCCTTTTTCTTCGCCTCCTGCTCCTTTTTCAGTTGCGCCTGGCGCTTGCGTTCAGCCTCCCGCTTCTTTTGCTCAGCCTTTTCCTTGGCAATGCGTTTCTGTTCCAGCTGTTGCTGGCGCTTTTTCTCTTCCGCCTGTTTCCGCTTCAGCGCCTCTTCACGCTGCTTCTGCTTCTTGCGTTCCGCTTCCTTCTCTCTCTCCCTGGCCTGATCGAGCTGCTTGGCGTCGACGGTATGCGCCTGTACCACATTGGCCTTCGGTGTTGTGGGCTTGCGCAGTTTCGACCAGTCAAAACCGAACACCAGAAAGGCCACGATCAAGATATGCAGCAGGATGGCCAGGATGACCGAAACCGGGTTTCTTTTAAGAACCGATAACACTACTTAGGGCCTGTCAACACCGATCCAAGGCCCTGCTGGGACCATTTTTGTCCGGCAAGGCAGAATAAGCGATCGTTAATCGCTGCAGATGAGCGAATGATAACGCAGCTGGGCGTTATTCGTCGTTCAATTGCAAGTACCAAACTTCTCTCCTCGCGCCTCCTTTGGCGCTTTGTTCTGGACATCATGACCGCGTGGATCACGGGTCACAGGCCCTATGACTCCGGCGGTTCCGTGATCAAGCCGACGCTGGGTGCACCGCCTGCCTGTAACAGCACCATCGCCTCCACCACGCGCCCATAGGCGACACCCGTATCGCCACGCACCATAATTGGGGTCTTCGGCTTGTGCTTCAACACAGCCCGCACCCTTTTCACCAGGGTGTCGGGTTCCACGGGCTGATCCTTATTCTGACCGATATCGATATACATATCGCCCTCACGATCCACCGTCACAACCAGGGGTTCATCCACCTCATTCGGTAGCGGCTCCGCATCGGCCTGGGGCAATTCCACCTTGACTCCCTGGGTCAGCAGCGGGGCGGTGATCATGAATATCACCAGCAGCACCAGCATCACGTCGATATAGGGAACCACGTTGATCTCTGACATTGGACGACGGCGGTTCTTTTGACGACTCATTAGCTATATGCCGGTTTAGGCCACGGCCTGGCGTTGCAGGATGGTGGCAAACTCCTCGACAAAATCGTCGTAGCGGTTGTTGAGTCGCTCGACATCGTGGGAGTAGCGATTGTAGGCAATCACCGCGGGAATGGCGGCGAACAGGCCGATTGCCGTGGCGATCAGCGCTTCGGCGATACCGGGAGCCACCAGGGCAATGGTTGCCTGCTTGACATTTCCCAGCGCGGTGAAGGAATTCATAATGCCCCAGACGGTTCCAAACAGCCCCACATAGGGGCTGGTGGAGCCGATCGTGGCGAGGGTCGACAGGTGGTGCTCCAGGCGGTCGACCTCCCGATTCAAAGAGACCCGCATGGAACGCTGGGCACCCTGAACCATCGCCATCGGATCCTTGTGTCCCTTGGTGCGCAGCCGGGCGAACTCGCGAAATCCGGCGCGGAATATCGCCGCCATGCCCGACTCCTCATCGGTCTCCCGTTCGATCTGACGATAGAGTTCCGCAAGATCGCCGCCGGACCAGAAACGGCCCTCGAACTCATCGGCCGCCCGCCCGGCGCGTTTGAGAATGCGCATGCGGTCGAAGATCATGCTCCAGGAACTGACGGATGCGAACACCAACAGTGCAATCACGAACTGTACCACCGGACTGGCATTGAGTATCAGATGGGTAATGGTAAGGTCAGTCGACATCCGGTATCTCCATCATTAATCGCTTTGGAATGGGGGTGGGGCGCATCGTTTTCATATCCACACAGGCAATCTTTATGGTCCCCCTGCACAGCAGCTGGCTGTCCGCCGTTCTTACCACCTCCTGGTTAAAGGTGAGACTGGCACGCCCTTTCTTCGCCAGCCTGGCGACGACTTCCAGGGCATCATTAAAACGGGCCGGATGATGGTAACCCACTTCAACCTCGCGAACTGCGAAGATGATCCCGTCCCGCTGTAGCAGCTGATCCTGCTCAAATCCCAGGGAACGCAGCCATTCGGTGCGAGCCCGCTCCATGAATTTCAAGTAGTT
>NATV01000093.1 GCA_003094535.1 gamma proteobacterium symbiont of Ctena orbiculata
CCGTAGGTCTTGCGCATCCACACATCCCGGGCACTCTTGCCGATAAGTGACGAACCCGGCGGTATGACGACCTCGGCGATTCCCGCCTTGTTGGTGGCGAGGTCATTGGCGAAGGTACGCAGCCTGGGGCGGCTCTTCAGCTTGAAGACCTCGATGAAATCGTTCAGCGAATCGGGATCGGCGACCACGCCCAGCACCATCCCCGCCTCCAGGTCTACATCGCGGGCCAGGGCGCCCGGGCCGATGCGGTTCGCCTCGCCGGAGAGCTTGGTTGCGATCACCCGGACCCGATAGGCGGTCTCGATATCATCCAGCTGTTTGCCGATCAGGCCGCTCTCTTCGGTGATGACCACTTCCGAGAGTCGATAGCGCAGACCATAGACGTCCTGGAAATACTGCATCGGATCGGTGCCGCTGGTGCTGCTTTCACTCTTGGTCTTGGGTAGGACGAAGCGTCCTGCGAGGACGAAGTAGATGATTCCGCTGGCGATCAGGGCGATGCCGATGGGGGTGACGGAAAAGAGTTCCCAGGTCTCCATCTGTTGATCCGCCGGCAGGGCGCGGTTGGAGGTGAGAATCAAGTCGTTGAGGAGGATCAGCGGACTCGAGCCGACCATGGTCATGGTGCCGCCGAGGATGGCGGTAAAGCCCATCGGCATCAACAGGCGTGACATCGGAAGACCGGAGCGGGCGGAGATCCGCGATACCACCGGCAGGAACAGCGCGGCGGCGCCAACGTTCTGCATGAACGAGGAGATAAAGCCCACGGTGGCGGAGATGATCGGAATGATCCTGCCTTCCGTGGTACCGCCGACCTTGAGGATGAAGGAGGCGACGCTGTTCATGATCCCGGTCCTGTCGAGGCCGGCACCGATGATCATTACCGCGATGATGGAGATGACGGCGTTGGATGAAAATCCATCGAACAGGTGTCTGTTGTCGACCAGCCCCTGCTCCAGTCCCATGAAGGGTGCAAGCAGGGAGGAGAGCCCCAACAGCACCATGATACTGGCGGCCGCCACGTCGACGCCGACAACCTCGAAGGCAAACAGGTAGATGGTGAGCATCAGGATAGCCCCCACCCAGGCGATCTCGATGGTGGGGGAAAGGGCGGCCAGAAGGAGTGCACCGAGGAAAAAAAGTGCGCCTGCGGCAAGTTGTCTGGTTACAAGGGATTTACTGCTGCTGGTCGCTGGCTGGGGGGCGTTTAACGGGGTCATACTGTTACTGCTTATGTATCCTGCTCTAGGTCGATTCAGGGTTGTATTGGCAGCCCGTAACGGGGTGAAATCCGTATTGGGGATGCAATACCCAACATTCCGATATGGAATTACATTCGGATGTCAAAGTGCGGCATTTTGCGATTGTGGCCGGTAGATGGCCTGGAAAGCGATGCATTCTGCCCGGCCTCACAGACATTTTCAAATACATAATAATGTCTTAATATTCCTTTATGGAATATTCAAATCTACCTGACCTGAAGCATCTGGCAACCCTGAGGGCGGTTGTCGAGCAGGGGGGCGTGTCCGAGGCCGCGCGACTGCTGCACATCGGCCAGCCGGCGGTGACCAAGCGGCTGCGGGCCCTGGATGGCTGCTATGCGGCAGGTCTGATGCGGCGACAGGGGCGTACCCTGGAGCTCACTCCGGCGGGGGAGAGGGTTTACGCCTTCGCGCGTCTGGTTCTCGACCACCAGGCATCCCTGCTGGATGATCTGGATTCGCTGCGGTCGGGGCGAAACAGACTGCGCCTCGAGGTGACCTTCGCCATCGGTGAACATCTGTTGCCGAGCCAGCTGCTGCGTTTCTCCGAATCCTATCCAGAATACAGGATAGAGAGCCGCATGGGATACAGCCGGCGTATTCAGCGCCGTCTCGCCACCGGACTCTCTGATCTGGCGTTGCTGGAACAGGCGCCCGACCATCCTGAGATATTGGTGCAGAAATGGCTGGATGACGAACTGGTGCTGGTATGCGGTCAGGGACATGCGCTATGGGGCAGCGGCCTGTTGCCGATAACCGAGCTGGGCGGCCTGCGTTATGTATTGCGCGAGTCCCAGTCGTCGATGCGAATCACCCTGGATAAGGCGCTCAAGGATATAGGTATCGATCAACTGCCTATAGCCATGGAAGTGGGATCGACCGACACCATCGTGGAGATGCTGCAGCATGGCGGACATGTCAGTTTCCTGCCTCGCTTCGCCGTCGACGATGCGCTGAACACAGGCGTTCTGTTTCACATTAAGATACAGGGGCTGCGAATCAATCGCACCCTGTGGATTGCAAGAACCCGGTCGAACTTGAAGAACAGTGTGGCCGAAGCCTTCATCCAACTGCTGCGCGAGAGTCCATGAATCGGGTGGTGCCTGAAAAGTCGCATCTCGGGCAAGCGGGAAGGCGAAAACCCGGCAGCGGTGCGACGTGTCATTTTGTCATTCCACTATGACATTTTGTTATTTTTTGTCCCTATTTTCCCACTCCGATCAATGATCGATTTTTTTCAGCAAAATATTTGATCTCTAAAAATTTCCCAACTAACCTTCCAGTGTGCATTCACCCTATTCCGCCGCAAATAACGGGATCGAAGCTGGGTGGTCACAGCATCTTCTACGCCAATTCGACACACCCAAAATGCCTTGGTATCTGTTTTTACTGAGGAGGTAACCAGCTGTGCGGACAATCACCCAAGGTCTGTGTTACCGGGTTTGTGGTCAGATCAAGTTAACCAATAATACCTCTAAGCCTTAACTAAGTTGGGAAGGAGAATAATATGCTCAGGTCCCTTTTGATAGATGCGGAAAAATGTACCGGATGCGTACAATGCGAGTTGGCGTGTTCCTATGAAAACGAGGGATTGTTCAACCCTGCCAAATCGCGAATCAGGGTTTTCACATTCCACCATGAGGGACGTTTTGTTCCCTACACATGCACTCAATGTGCCGAGGCCTGGTGTATGCAGGCCTGTCCTGTCGATGCCATCACCCTGGATGGGGACACCGGCGCGAAGGTTGTCAACGCGGCCGTCTGCGTCGGCTGCAAGGTCTGCACCATCGCCTGTCCCTTTGGCACCGTCAACTACAGCAGCGATAGCGGCAAGGTAGTCAAGTGCGATCTCTGCGCCGGCGACCCGGCCTGCGCCAAGGCCTGTCCGACGGCCGCGATCACCTATGTGGACGCGGATCAGACAGGATTTGAAAAGATGCGTGCCTGGGCGGGTAAAACCGATGCCGGCAGCGCTGCAAGTGCATAATCTGGAGGTAACACACTATGTCATGGGCTGGAAAAATTCTTCGCGTCAACCTCACACAGGGGAGCTGCGCCACCGAGGCGCTGAATCGCCAATGGGCTCAGGAGTATCTAGGCCAGCGGGGACTGGCGACCAAATATCTGGTTGAAGAGATCGATCCCAAGGTCGATCCGCTGAGTCCGGAAAACAAGATGATCATGACCACAGGGCCCTTAACCGGGACCATGGCTGCGACCAGCGGCCGCTATTCGGTGGTGACCAAAGGGCCGCTCACCAACTGTGTGGCCTGTTCCAACTCCGGGGGATTCATCGGCGCGGAGATGCGCTTCGCAGGGTGGGATATGATTATATTCGAAGGCAAATCGCCAAAGCCGGTCTATCTCTATATCGTCAACGACAAGGCGGAGCTGCTCTCCGCCGAAGAGATCTGGGGAACCAGTGTCTGGCACACCGATGAATGGCTGCATGCCAAGCACCAGGATCCGATGCTGCGTATCGCCGCCGTAGGCCGTTCCGCCGAAGCGGGCTGCCTCTATGCGGCGGTGGTCAATGACTTGCACAGGGCGGCGGGCAGGTCCGGTGTCGGTACCGTGATGGCCTCCAAGAACCTCAAGGCAGTGGCGATCCGCGGTACCAACGGGGTCGCCAACGTCAAGGATTTTGGCAAATTCATGGAGGCGGTCAATGCCGGCAAGAAGGTCCTCGCCGACAACGCAGTTACCGGGCAGGGGCTGCCCACCTACGGCACCCAGGTGTTGATGAATGTGATCAACGAGATGGGCGCCCTGCCGACACGCAACATGCGCGAGGTGCAATTCGAAGGGGCAAACAAGGTCTCCGGCGAGGCAATGCATGAAAATCGCCCATCGGACGGCAAACCCAACTTGACCACCAATGCAGGCTGTTTCGGATGCACCATTGCCTGTGGGCGTATCTCCACCATCGACAAGGGACACTTCTCCATCGAAAACAAGCCCGAGTATTGGGGTAACTCCGGCGGCCTGGAGTATGAGGCGGCCTGGGCGATGGGACCCGATACCGGTGTGGATGATCTCGATGCGCTGACCTATGTCAATTTCCTCTGCAACGAGGACGGATTCGATCCGATCTCGTTCGGTGCCACCCTGGCGGCGGCCATCGAGCTTTTCAAGGACGGCGCCATCACCACCGAGCATACCGGCGGCCATGAGCTGGCGTTCGGCTCCGCGGAGAGCCTGGTTTGGGGTGCGGAGACCCTGGTCAGCGGCGAGGGTTTCGGCAAGGACCTGGGCCTGGGATCGAAGCGCCTGTGCGAGAAGTATGGACGGCCCGAACTCTCGATGACGGTCAAGGGACAGGAGTTCCCCGCCTACGATCCACGGGGCATACAGGGCATGGGCCTGGCCTATGCCACCTCGAATCGCGGCGCCTGCCATCTCAGGGGTTACACCGTGGCCTCCGAGATCCTCGGTATCCCGGAGAAGACCGATCCTCTGGAGACGACGGGCAAGGCCGGATTGGTGAAGGCGTTTCAGGATGCCACCGCGGCGGTGGATTCAAGTGGTCTCTGCCTCTTCACCACCTTCGCCTGGTCGCTGGAGGATATCGCACCACAGGTCGATGGCGCCTGTGAAGGCGACTGGAGCGCGGAGCGCCTGGCGGAACTGGGCGAGCGGATATGGAATATGGAACGGGATTTCAATCTGCGAGCCGGCCTCACCGCCGCGGATGACACCCTGCCCAAGCGCCTGCTCAAAGAGGCTGCCAAAACCGGCCCCGCGGAAGGACGTGTCAACGACCTGGACAAGATGCTGCCGGAGTATTACGAGTTGCGCGGCTGGACGGCGGAGGGTGTACCCACCGATGAGACCCGTCAACGTCTCGGTCTGAGCTGACACGGCAGGGAGATGGCAGATGCACTACATCGTAATCGGCGCCGGCCCTGCCGGCGTCACGGCCTGTGAGACCCTGCGCGGCCTGGACCCCACCGCTCAAATCACTTTGATCGGTGGGGAGCCGGAGCCGCCCTATTCACGGATGGCGATCCCCTACCTGCTGGTGGAGCAGATCGACGAAAGCGGCACCTACCTGCGAAAGCGCGAGGGCCACTATGCAGACAAAGACATAGAGCATATCAGGATGCCTGTGACCCGGGTGGATCCAGCGCAGCGCAGTGTCACCCTGGCCGACGGCAACAGCCTCAACTACGATCGACTCCTGATCGCTACCGGCGCGACGCCGTTGAAGCCGCCGATTCCGGGTATCGATTTGGACGGCATCCACAACTGCTGGACCCTGGAGGACGCACGGGCCATCGTGGAACGGGCCAAACCGGGATCGCCCGTGGTGCTGATCGGCGCGGGATTCATCGGTTGCATCATTCTCGAATCGCTGGTCGAGCGTGATGTGAAACTTACCGTGGTGGAGAAGGGGGACAGGATGGTACCCCGCATGATGGATAACGTCGCCGGCAACCTGCTGAAGAGCTGGTGCGAGAACAAGGGCGTGCGCATCCTCACCAGCAGCGGGGTCGTCGGTTTCACCGAACTGGGCAGCGGCTTGAGCGTCAATCTGGACAGCGGCGAGAGCCTCTCCGCGGATCTGGTGATCACCGCGATGGGGGTTCGCGCCAATATCGACTTCCTCGCGGGATCCGGAATCGAGACCGATCAGGGCATCCTGGTCAACGACTACCTGGAGACCAATCGGGAGG
Organism: gamma proteobacterium symbiont of Ctena orbiculata; assembly: GCA_003094535.1. Classification (GTDB taxonomy): domain Bacteria; phylum Pseudomonadota; class Gammaproteobacteria; order Chromatiales; family Chromatiaceae; genus Thiodiazotropha. The sequence continues at coordinate 5,939 of NATV01000093.1, forward strand.
ATATCTTTGCCGCGGGGGACGTTGCCCAGGGCCGCGATTTCTCCAGCGGTATGGACATGGTTCAGGCGATTCAACCCACCTCGGTGGAACATGGCCGGATCGCGGCAGTCAACATGGTCAGAGATGGATCGATTCGCCATCAAGGCAGCCTGAACATGAATGTCCTGGATACCCTGGGTCTCATCTCTAGCTCCTTCGGGCTGTGGATGGGTGTCGAGGGTGGCGATCAGGCGACCCTGCTGGACGAGAGTGAATTCCGCTACCTACAGCTGCAGTTCGACGGTGACTACCTGATCGGCGCCAGCAGTCTTGGGCATACCCAGCATATTGGTGTGCTGCGGGGGTTGATTCGGAGTCGTGTCCCACTGGGTGAGTGGAAGGAACGGTTGATGAGGGACCCGACGCGTTTGATGGAGGCCTATCTCGGTTCCGTGCAAGGTGCAAGTTAAATTCAAACTCTATGCGAGCCTGATGGCCTACCTTCCCCCTGGCGCGAGCGACCACACGGTCAGCGTCAGTCTATCCGAAGGTGCGACCATCTTTGACTTGATGGATAGCTACCAGGTACCGCGGGAACAGGCCCACTTGGTTGTCTGCAACGGCCTCTTCGTTCCGCCCTCCCAGCGAGAGAGCTATCGGCTGCAGGATGGGGATGTGGTCGCGCTCTGGCCGCCAGTCGCTGGCGGCTAGGGCCGCAGGCCATAGGTGGCAGTTTGTGCAGGCGCATCTCAGTCGCACCATGACAATTTCCCAGGCGGAGTTTCTGCGCAGCCTGTTGCCACTCAAACACCACTACCGGATCGAAATCGATGAGGCCAAAGGAGAAGTTGAGATCTCGGATCAGGGATTGAGGGTAGTCATAAGCCTGCTGGAGAACAGGCCGCTCAAGTTGGGTTCACTCAGTATGCCCTCATTGAAGGTTTATTTTAGTTTTAGGGATACCGCTGCAGATGAGGTCGCACGGTTTTGGTCGCGTTTCGATCTCTGTTTCAGACGGGGAGGAGGTTGACACACCATACAACTTGAAATGATAGACTAGGGCCTGTTGACAGGTCCTAGCGCTATCTGCCATGAGGAGGAGAAGAGATGAAAAGAGAACAACAACGCTATGGATTGACCGGCATCTCGATTGTCCTGTTGCTGATCCCCTGCCTGCTCCTTGCCAAGGAGAAGCCTTACGAAGCTGTCGTGGTATTCGGGGACAGTCTTTCCGACCCGGGAAATGCATTTATTCTTTCCGGAATACATCTGAAGCCACCCTATGAGACCCTTGATGAGTCATTGATACCCGACTCACCCTATGCAAGAGGCGGCAATCACTTCAGCAATGGCGCCACTTGGATCGAGCAGCTGGCAAAAAAGATCGATCTGGGTGACAGCGTGAAACCGGCATTCAAAGGAGAGAACAAAAAGAGACTGAAAATGACCAACTATGCAGTTGGCGGCGCCCGCGCCAGGGATCATGGCCGCAATATCAACTTGAATCTGCAGCTGACTCTTTTCTTGAGCGATGCCCGGGGCGAGGTTTCGTCGGACGCGCTCTATGTGATCGCCCTGGGAGGCAATGATGTGCGTGATGCCATCGCCGCCCTCTCCGTCGATCCCGCAATGGTGACCAGTATTTCCATCCTACGGGATGCACTGACGGCATTAGAGGATGCAATTCGCACCCTTGAAGACGCCGGTGCGACAAAGCTGCTGATCGCCAATTCCCCTGACCTCTCCTTGACACCGGCGATCCAGCATCTCGACATGCTGTTTCCGGGAACAGCCTTCGGGGCCGCTGTATTATCACAACAATTCAATCTTGCTCTCGCTGCGTCGCTTGCGCAACTGCGCATCGATTATCCAGAATTGGAAATCGTACACCTGGATGTCTTCCAGACTATGCAGGATATCCTGGTCGATCCCGGCGCCTATGGTTTGCGTAATGTTTCAGATGCCTGCGTGATGCCCAATCAACCTCCGTTCGCCTGCAAAAAACCGAAAAGATATCTCTTTTGGGACGGTATACATCCCACAAGGACCGGGCACAGGATCTTTTCCAGGAAGGCGGCCGAGGCACTCAATCTGGTGCTGGAAAAGTAACCCCAAGGTGTTGAAAATCGTATCGGGAGCGCAGACGGGTGTGGACAGGGCGGCCCTGGATGGGGCCATGGCCTGTGGTCTCGAGGTCGGCGGCTGGTGCCCTCAAGACCGCATGGCGGAAGATGGTGCTATTCCCGATAGCTACCCTGTACAGGCGTTGAGTTATGGGGGATACAGGGAGCGTACCCTGCAGAATGTGGTCGATAGCGAAGCCACCCTGATCATCTATTTCGGATATCTGTCTGGCGGCACAGAGCAGACAGTCGCATTCTGCATCGCGGAGCGCAGGCCCTATCTCTTGATCGATGCCGGGGAGTTGAGTATAGCGCGGGCGGCCGAGCGGGTAGTCGATTTTATCGAGCGCAAAGGGATCGCGGTGTTGAATGTCGCCGGGCCGCGTGCCAGTGGAGAGGCGCGCGGCTACGGCTATACAAGGGCTGTCATTGAGTCAGTCTCCCGTAGCGTCTCAAAGGCAGCCATGGCAAAGTACAGCCGGATCAAGGATGATGAACCGTCATGATGAAGAAAAATGCATTGATCACCGGCAACAGCAGTGGTCTCGGCCGCGGCTTGAGCGAAATTTTGTTGGCTCATGGCTACCGGGTCTTCGGCTGCAGCCGACGGGGCTGCGACTTGGTGGGGGATATTGTCGATATCCGTTGTGATCTCAGGGATATGGATGGAATTGCGGCGAATCTGGAGCGCTTGCTGGACGGGGTCGAGAGACTGCAGCTGGTGGTGCTCAATGCCGGTATGCTGGGTGAGATCAAGCACATCAGCAAGACATCATTGGATGAGTTAAGGCGGATCATGGATGTCAATCTCTGGCCGAACAAGGTGATCCTGGACTGGCTGCTCGAGTCGCGGATCCGCATCGATCAGATTGTGCTGATATCATCCGGTGCGGCGGTGTTGGGCAACAAGGGGTGGGGTGGTTATGCCTTGTCCAAGTCTGCGTTGAATATGCTTGGACGCCTCTACGCCCACGAGTTTCAGGGGACGCACATCGCTTCCATCGCCCCCGGCCTGATCGCATCGAGCATGATGGACTATCTCTGCACGGAAGCGGACAGCGATGAGTTCCCCGCCCTGCAGCGGCTAAAGAGCGCAAGAGAGGAGGGGGTTGTGCTGTCGCCCATCGAGGGTGCCGAACGAATTCTGGAGGCACTGCCCCGGCTGCGGGAGTTTGAGAGCGGCAGTTATATCGATCTCAGGCAGATCCTGGCGCCGGATGAGTACCAGGCGTTGATCGAAGCCCGAAACAGGGCATGACCTTGCCGCCGTTGTTAAAAGAGGTTCTGTTCCTGCTATTGCTGGGTCTGCTGCTGCTCCTGGTATTCGTACTCTATCTCTACCTCAACCAGACAAACCTGATCCATCTGCCCAACATACCCGGCCGGGAGCTGGAGGCCAGCCCGGAGCGGCTTGGATTCAGCTTCGAAAATGTTTCGCTGCTTACCGAAGACAAGGTAAAGCTCCATGGCTGGTATATTTCCCATCAAACGCCGCGCGCGACGCTGCTCTTTTTTCATGGCAACGCCGGCAATATCTCCCATCGCCTGGACTCTGTCTCGCTCTTCAACAGCCTGGGGCTGTCGGTTTTGATTATCGACTACCGGGGTTATGGCAGAAGTGAGGGCAGGCCCTCGGAAAAGGGTATCTACAGGGATGCCGAGACTGCCTGGCGTTATTTGCGCGAGGAGAGGGCGATACCCGGGCATAAGATTCTTCTTTTTGGCCGCTCACTGGGCGGCGCGGCCGCCGCCTATCTTGCCACCAAGTATACCGCCATGGGTGTAGTGCTCGAATCGACCTTTACATCCGTGCCCGATATGGCCGCTGAGCTCTATCCCTGGCTGCCGGTACGCTGGTTGGCGCGCTACCACTACAATAGCGGGGAACGCATGGCGGCCATAAAAATCCCGGTAATGATTATCCATAGCCGCCATGACGAGATCATTCCCTTCGAACATGGACGCATTCTCTATGATCGTGCCGGCGAGCCGAAGCGCTTCCTTGAGTTGAGCGGTGACCACAATTATGGATTCTTGCAGAGTATTGATCGATACCGGGATCACTGGGATGATTTCATTCGATCGTATGAACAGGAGACGGTTGAGTGAGAGGATGAATAGCGCATTGTTGACCAATGCCGGGCAGGTATGACTTATTAACTGGGCGGGTAGTATAAATCTGATGACAGCAATACCAATTCGAAAAACCAAAATCGTGGCCACTATCGGCCCTGCCTCCGATTCGGTGGACACCCTGGAAGAGATGATCGTTGCCGGTATGAGTGTTGCCCGGCTCAATCTCTCCCATGGGAGCTATGAAGAGCACAGGCAGCGTATCGAGCGTATCCGCCAGGCGTCCGAGAACCTGAATATACCGGTTGCGATCATGATCGATACCCGGGGTGTTGAGATTCGCACGGGGAGGATAAACCAGGGTGTCATTGAGTTGATCTCCGGTGATCTGTTTTCTCTCTTCACCGATGGTCGCAGCGGTGATCAGCAGGGAGTTTCGGTGACCTACCAGCGTCTGCACCAGGAGGTCAACCCGGGAGATGTCATCCTGCTCGATGACGGGGCACTGGAACTCACGGTGCAATCGGTCCTCGACAGGGAGGTTCGCTGCAAGGTGGTGCTGGGCGGCGTGCTTAAGGAGAACAAGGGGGTGAACCTGCCGAACACCCAGCTCTCCATGGCGGCGGTGGAAACGGAGCAGCGGGATGACATTCTTCAGGAGCTGTCGTTTGCCGCGGAGAACGATGTCGACTATATCGCGGCTTCGTTCATTCAGGATGCCGATGAGGTCAACCGGATGCGTGAGATCCTCATCGAAAAGGGGGTGGATATCCCGATTATCGCCAAGATAGAAAACCGCGCGGGAATCAACAACCTCGAGGCAATCGTTGCGGCGGCTGACGGCATCATGGTGGCCCGGGGCGATATGGGTGTGGAACTGCCGATGGCCGATGTGCCGAGCATGCAGAAGAAGATCATCCGTATTACGGTGAGCAACGGCAAGCCGGTAATCACCGCGACCCAGATGCTGGCATCCATGGAGCACAATCCGAAACCGACACGGGCCGAGGCGAGCGACGTGGCGAATGCCATCCTCGACGGCTCCTCGGCGGTTATGCTGTCGGGAGAATCGGCGATGGGCGACTATCCGGTGGAAGCGGTGAAAACCATGGACATGTTGGCGATCCGCACCGAGGCGTCGCTACGTGAGTATGGTTATCTGCAGCATATCATCCCCCATCCCTCGAATGTGGTAACCGAGGCGGTCAGCCACTCGGCGGTGAACATGGCCGGCCAACTCAAGGCGGCCGCAATCATCAGTCTTACAGAGACAGGTTTTACCTCGAGGCTGATCTCCAAGCATCGGCCGGAGTGTCCCATTCTCGCCATCACCCAATCCGCCAGAGTGACAAGACGGTTGTGTATGAACTGGGGGGTGATACCCATTCTCCATGGAGAGGAGGGTACGGACGAATCGAAGATCGCGTACGGCATCGAGCGGGCGAGAAGACGTGGTTTGCTGAACAGCGGTGATATCACAATCGCCACCAGCGGCCATAGTCAGACTACCGGCGGTACCAACCTGATCCGAGTGATGACCGTGGAGTGAGCCGGAGATCGGTCCGGACCGATCGGGACTGGGTTTAAATGATTCGGAATTGCGGTTGTACCTGGTCGTCCTGCCAGATGTCGTCCGGGCTGACATACTCGTCACGAAGATTGAAGGGCACGCCGACGCTGTCGAAACAGTCGTAGACCAGCTCCGAGCAGATATATTTCCGGTCCCGGGTACGCCGGCTGATCTTGAAAAGAATACGGATTCCTATACGCAGGATCTCGAAATTGTCGTAGGGCTTGGTGAGTTCATCCATGCCATAGCTGATGGCCTGGTTGAGCTTGTTTTCATCCACCGTAGGGTGCACCCTCGCAATCATGATATTGCCCTTGTAGGGGCGGTTTTTTCCGTGGTAGTCGCGCAGATACTTGGAGAGTGGCGCCAGTCTCACGCCGATCAGTGTTTCACTCTCCAAAACGAAGACCCGCTGCAGGGTGGGATCCCTGTAGATCATGCCAACGTGGCTCCAGACGGAGTTGGTGAAATTCTGTACGGCAAGCGAAAAAAAGTAGGAGCCGGAACAGAATACCAGATCGCCGGTCTGCAACTCCTGGCGCATGGCGTCATAGGGTTGCACTGGAAGTCGTTCGATCTCTTTTTTTGTCAACGGGGTTGCCATGATACTCACCTGAGTGCATGACGTTGATGATACCGTATGGCGTTTCGCTACCACAAATGATGGTTAGTGCTGCTTTCTCACTGCCATGCATTTGCGGCGAATGTCAGGAAAAGGACCGCTGCCTCATCCCTGAGGCAGGGTTGTGCGTGACAGGTCCCTAGAGTTTTTTACAGTTGGCGTAGTAGGTAACCGTCGCCGGCCAATCGGAAAAGATGCCCTTGATGCCGACATCCTGAGCCAGCACGTCCAGCAGCACCATCATGTCGCCGTCATTGTCCGTGATATTGCTGATGGTCTGGTAGTACCAGCCGCCGCCGGAGGCCAGCAGGCCGGACCGCTCGAGGGTCCATGTGATCAGCTTGAGGCCGTGGGCTCGGGCGGCCAGGGCATAGTCCGAAGGCACGATCTCGCCGTTCTCTTCGCTGACCAGGGCCCACATTGCGGGTGCCAGGTAGTTGACGCCCTTGGCGCTGAGATCGGCCATCATGTTGATGGTGTTTTCCGCTTCTTGCGGGTTGTTGCTGCCATCCAGATAGACTGCCTGCCTGCCGAATTTCGGCTCATGCTCAATCCAGTAGAGTACATCATTGAGATTGAAGGATTGCGCAAATACATGCTTTGGCTTGACCCCGGCAGCCTTATACTCATCAATCATCTGCTGTGCATAATCCTGCTGGGTATAGTCACCTTCATAGGGCATCTCGACGCTGGGTGATTTCAATTCAGGTGTCATTTTGGCACCCAGCTCGAGGAACAGTTCGATACTCTCGGCGTGGGTCATCAGGGTGCCGTTTCCTGTGTAGAGGTCGGTACGCCAGCTGGGTGTCCCATCCAGGTACTCCTCGACAGTTATCGCTGCGGAGTTGGATGCATCCATCTTTCCCTTCAGCGTCTTGAACTCCTCCAGGGTGATATCGCTGGTACAGCACATGGCACTTGCCCGGGTCACCACTTCGCCGGTGGACGGATCGATAACCGCGGGCACGAAGGGTTGTGAGCACTTGGCGGCAAGGGGTGTGGCAAGGATATTGGTGGTTGTATGCAGATCGCATTGGGAATGACGGCATACCAGCTCGCGATCCTTGGTGAAGGTCACGTCACATTCAAGGATGCCTGCGCCCATGCGCGCGGCGGCGATGTAGGATTCCTTGGTGTGTTCCGGAAACTGCATCGGGGCGCCACGGTGTCCGATGGAGAAGTCGCTCTTTTTGAATTTCTCCTTGTCGCAGGATAGGAGTTCTTCTTTCAACTCACTATCTTCCATGTCATTGATCAGATAGTAGGGACGAGGTCCAAGCTGAACACTTTGTTTGATCTTCTTGCGCGATTCCCAACGGTCGTCGTCATCGCCTTTATACCGATCACCGGCAATACAACTGGCTGATAGCAGAATCGCTATGCCCGTGGCTGAGAAAGCCAGGCATACTTTCTTCAAGTTCATAGTCATATCCTCGTTTAGTCTTATGCTTAGGAAGTAGGATCTGTTAAATCCAAATCGCCAACATAGACTGACTTGGTTGCGTGACTATGCTTTTTATATGTCGCTTTCGAGAAGATTTTTGGTAACAGGGCTGACGTAGAAATTACAGTGATAGAACAGGTGGAGGGCTGTTAACAACCGCAATGATCTGGATTGCCCCGCCAGTACCCAGTGATACTGGCGGGTGTAAGGGCTTAACCCATGTTGCCGGCAACAAAGTCCCAGTTGACTACTTTCCAGAACGCCTCCAGATAGGCGGGTCTGGCATTGCGGTAGTCGATATAGTAGGCGTGTTCCCAGACATCGACGGTGAGCAGTGCCTTCTTGCCGGAGGTCATCGGCGTGCCTGCATTGGAGGTATTGAAGATCTCCAGGCTGCCGTCGTCGTTCTGTACCAGCCAGGTCCAGCCGGAACCGAAGTTGGTTGCGCCCGAGGTGGCGAACTGCTTTCTAAACTCATCGAATGAGCCGAAGGTCGAGTTGATGGCGTCCGCCAGGGCGTCGCTGGGTGCGTTGTCGTCGCTGGGGCTGCGCAGGCAGTTCCAATAGAAGGTGTGATTCCAGATCTGTGCTGCATTATTGAATACCCCGCCGGAGGATTTCATGATGATATCTTCCAGGGATGCGTTCTCAAATTCGGTACCCGGGATCAGGTTGTTCAGGTTGGTTACATAGGTGTTGTGATGCTTTCCGTGGTGAAACTCAAGGGTCTCTTTTGAAATAACAGGCTCCAATGCATCGATGGCATAGGGCAGTGCGGGTAGTTCATGGGCCATGGAATGGTACTCCTTCGTTTGATATGAATTCTTGTTGTGAGCCTCGCAATGGAGGATCCGAACGATAACCTAGTAGAATGGTCAGCTATTCTAGCGGCGGTATTGCCGGGATGCAACAGGGGGTGTTGTGAGGAAAATAGTAGCATTCTTGTTAGCTTTGTGTAGTTTGCTTTGGATTGATACATGGTTTTTTTTGTTATGGTAAAATGGCTGAAATATAACGTGGTTTGATTATTCTAATGGATTGCTAGAATCCGGCGCCCCGACAGCATACCCCAGGGGCACTTCCTTCGGGCGCATCCTTATACTGGCGGGGCTTGCGCGGCATCCCTGCCGCTTCTACGAAAGATACCCGTCAGACACCTACCCTAAGGTGTGTGTTTCAAGTTAGGTTGGGGTTCAACTTTAGCGTTGGCTCGTGCGGGTTATTGGAAACTTATATCAACTCTGCGAAGCGGTCCTGTACAACATGAGATAATTTGGAGGATTATGGACGCGGTTGAACTGAGTATCTTCGCCTCGCGCCTGGAGGCGGTCTGCGACGAGATGGGTGCGGTGTTGCGCAACGCTGCCTTCTCCCCCAACATCCGCGACCGGCTCGATTTCTCCTGCGCGGTATTTGACGCCAAGGGAGAACTCTGTGCCCAGGCCGCCCATATCCCGGTCCATCTGGGCAGCATGGCCTATGCCATGGCGCAGATTGTCGCCAAGGTCGAATGGCAGGAGGTGGACATGGTGGTGCTGAATGATCCCTTCATGGGAGGGACTCACCTCCCCGACGTCACCCTCATCGCCCCGCTGTTTGATACAGGTCAGCTGACCGCTTTTCTGGTCAATCGCGCCCACCATGCCGATATCGGCGCCAGCTCCCCAGGTTCGATGCCGGTCTCTCACTCCCTAGATCAGGAGGGGCGCGTCATACCTCCGGGTAAACTGGTAAGGGGTGGGGCCATCGACGGCGATTTCCTCGCCTCGATCATCCGTGACAATCGGAATCCCGGAGAGTCGGAAGGTGACTTCGCCGCCCAGATCAGTGCCAACCGAAGCGGGCTCAAACGACTCTCACAGTTGATCGGCGAATGGGGCAGGGATCCCTTCCTGGACGGACTTGAGGCGCTCAATGCCTATGCCGAGCGCCTGGCGAGGGAGGCATTGAGGCAGATTCCACCCGGTGAGTATGGTTTCAAGGAACTGATGGATGACGATGGTCAGGGCAACAGTGATATCCCCATCCAGGTCAAACTGGTGGTGGAACCGGATCGTATTCTGGTCGACTTCAGCGGTACCGCCGATCAGGTCCCGGGCAATATCAACGCCCCCTTGTCGGTGGCCGCAGCCGCGGTCTTCTACGTGTTTCGTTGTCTGATGCCGCCCCAGACGCCGGCCTGCGCCGGCAGTTTCAGGTCCATCGAGCTCTATGTTCCCCCGGGTTGTTTACTGAACGCCAGGCGTCCGGCGGCCGTCGCCGCGGGGAACGTGGAGACCAGCACCCGGGTCGTGGATGCGGTGCTGGGGGCGCTTGCCCGGGTATTGCCCGATGAGATTCCCGCCGCCAGCCACGGCAGCATGAATAATCTGGCGATGGGGAGTGTCGGCGGGGAGCTGCGTTGGGATTACTACGAAACTGTCGGCGGCGGAATGGGGGCGGGAAAGCGGGGTGGCGGATTGCACGGTGTGCAGACCCACATGACCAATACCCTGAACACGCCGATCGAGGTAATCGAGGCGCGCTTTCCCGTTCGGGTGGTCGCTTACCGCCTGCGTCGGGGATCGGGCGGCGGGGGGATCAGGCCGGGAGGTGACGGCCTGGTCAGGCGTTTTCAATTTCTCGCGCCGACCCAGGTCACACTGTTGACCGAGCGGCGGCAGCATCGGCCCTGGGGATGTGCCGGCGGTGAGCCTGGCAAGGCAGGGATCAATTCCCACAACGGCAACATCCTCCCGGCCAAGGTTACCCTGCAGGTTGAAATGGGGGATGAGATCGCCGTCGAGACCCCTGGCGGGGGTGGCTGGGGCAAGCCATCAAACCAGCAGGCCTAGTTGACTGGTTTGGTGACTCGCGGAACCGGCGGCTCGAGGCGCGGATCGCTTATCTCCCCAGCCTGTCTGTGATTAAACCCCAATTCTTCTCGGCTATTATCTAATAGGTGGGATCGATACGAGGTGGTTTCATGGCCGGTTGCGACTGTGGTGGCGAATTGAAGTTCGATGGCGTGTCGACAGGCTACATGCGGATACTCTGGGTGGTCATCGCCATCAATGCCTCGATGTTTCTCTTCGAAACGGGCGCCAGCGTGGTATCGAACTCCATGGCCCTGCGTGCCGATGCCCTCGACTTCCTCGGCGATTCGCTGACTTACGGGATCACGCTCCTGGCCATCGGCCGCTCCGTGCAGTGGCGGGCCTCCGCGGCGATCTTCAAGGGCGTGACCCTGATCTGTATGGGGCTATGGGTGTTGGGTTCCACCCTATACCGGGTCTTCGTGCTCGGTGTTCCCAATGAAGTTATCATGGGTTCGGTGGCGCTGCTCGCCTTTGCCGCCAATATGGTCAGCGTACTGCTGCTGCTCAACTACCGTGATGGTGATGCCAATGTGCGTTCGGTATGGCTCTGCAGCCGTAACGATGCGATTGGGAACCTTGCCGTAATGGTCGCTGCCGGGGCTGTCTTCCTAAGCCAAAGCCACTGGCCGGATCTGCTGGTCGCATTTCTGATGTCGATGCTGTTTCTGCATTCGGCTACGCTGATCATTCGCCAGGCACGCCGCGAGATGAATCACCATCATGAAATTCTGATTAACAGGACAAGCTGTTCAGTGGCTGAAAGGGACTGAATGCGGAACGGACATCTGCCGCTTGCGCTCTGAATTTGGCCTGATTAACCCCGGTAGTTGGGTACAACATCCCGGCGCGAGACCTCTTCCTGCCAGGGGCGCTTCGACTCCATCTGCTTCATGTTCTCACCCCGGTTCCTGATCAATCTGTTCCATGCCTCAAACGCCTCTTGTGGCGAGTTGTAGTTATGCATGTTCATCAGGATCGGCTGCAACAGATAGTGCCCAAGTCTGGTATGGAAGTTGAGATGGGACTGCATATAGTTGCCGCTCCAGCCAAGACGCAGGGAGGGTCCCAAAACCTGGTAATCGGTACCGCAGCGCTCTTCGTCACTCCAGCCTTCAGGTATCACGATATGGGGATCGTGTTCCGGAAACAGCAAGCGCGACAACATCCACGGTGTCAGGATCAGTACCACCCGCCAGCCACTGGTGCGTCGGTAGGCGTGAAGGTGAAACCCCAGGTTACTGTTGATCAGCGGATCATCGGAGAAGTATTGATTATAGATCTCTTTATGAACCTCGATCAGGACCCGCTTGAACCTATCATCCTCGTCCAGTTCTACGGGTAGGCGCTGCCATGTTGTTTCAGGCATAGGCAGCGCTGTCCGGTGTGGGAGTTGTGCGACCGGTTCCACTCCCGGCAGCGGTTAAAAACCTGCGGCTAGTTAGCCCTGGGTTACTCCAACCCATGATCATTCTCCTTCATGATATTTGACGCGATCCGGTAACAGGACGACGATAGTCGATTTATTCGCCTTATACCGACATCAAAAAAAGCGAGGGTTGGAAATATCCGGCCAGAAGGGGTTTTCTGTCTACAGATATATTTTGTACCCTTGATTTAGGTCAAGGAATTTAAGTCAACAGAGAATGATTGATGATTGTCAATGATCTGCCGGGGTGGTTTAGCCTGCGCTCTTCTCTTGCTATAGCGGCAAAGGGTTGCGTAAGCCCATTTCACCAGATTGGCCGGCTCTCCCCACTATTTTAGCGGTATTGAGAGCGATCCCAGAATCTGCGGTATTCAGAGCCGTTACGCGGATGCCTGTTTGTGATGTGAAGTGATCATGCTCAACGCATCATGACTCTTGCTGACCATCTCGTCGATCAGCGGCGTTACCATCTCCGGTGTCAGGCCTGTCATGGTCCAGGCGAAGGGGGTGATTGCCCATAACATCTCTTCGACGCTGAGGCCGACCATCTCCCCGTTGGCGATGGCTTTGGCGATATGCACCAGGGACGTTTCCAGTCTATAGTCGCCTGCCTGCTGCGGATTGTTATGACAACCGGCTACGGCGACGAAACTCTCGGGCAGTTCCCAGGCGCGCATCAGCTCGGCACCCACATCCAGGTGGGTGAATCCGAGGACATCGGTCTCCGTTTCCGGCAGAATCCAGTTGTCTCCTCCAGTGATATAGAGGATATCGGTGGCTTTTTCCGGCAAGGTGAGATAGATCACCAGCCTCCCCACGTCGTGTAACAGCCCCATGACGAAGAGTCGTTCGCTATGCAGAATATTGCAGTGCTTGGCCAGGGATTGAGCCATGACTCCGGTGGTGACCGAGTGTTGCCAATACTCGGTCATGTCGACCAGCTGTTTTGGTATTCCGGTGAAGGTGCGCAAAGCGGTGGCCGCCATAACCAGGTTTCGCAGCTCGTCGGCACCGATGATCGTGACCGCCCGTGAGAGGGTTTCAACCTTCGTCGGCAGACCGTAGAACGAACTGTTGACCAACCTCAGAAGACGGGCCGAGATGTCCGTATCCTGAATGATGATGTCGGCGACCTGGGCTGATGAGTAGTTCCCGGTTGCCATCAAGCGGTTTACCTTGATGCAGATGTCGGGCAGGGAAACCAGGTGGTCAAGATCTTTAACTAGGGTTTTTGGATCCATCGTGCATACACCTCGGATTATTGGTTTTTGCTATGAAATATCGCTTTTTTACTGGTTCCTAATTAAACACATAGTATTTATGGTTATTGGATGAATATCATTGAGGTTGTCGGAAAATGAGAACTGGTTGACATTATAGTCGACCCAGGGAAATCACATTTTAGGTTTCTGGCCGCTCGATGCCGTCCATGGCTCACTCCTGTCCCTCATCCGGGATGTTTCTCAACACCCGCAGGAAGGCATCCCCGTAACGCTCCAGCTTGTGATCGCCCACACCTGTTATCATCGCCAGCTGTTGCCTGTCCCGGGGCCGTCTCTCCGCCATCTCCATCAGGGTGGCGTCGTGGAAAACCACATAGGCCGGTACACCTTGGCTCTGCGCAAGCTCGAGACGAAGTGTTCTCAGCGCCTGCCATAGGGCCTGATTGGCATCGCTGACCTCTCCCGTGCCCATCTGCTTTGCCCGTCTCTTCGGTTTCATTTTTCGCGTCTTGCGCAACATCAGTGGGGTTTCACCCCGCAGCACAGGGCGACTCGCCTGGGTCAGGTGAAGGCCGCCGTAGCCCTCCAGGTCGACGCTCAACAGCCCGTGCGCTATGAGCTGTCGATAGACACTGCGCCATTCAGCGGCGGTGAGATCGCGGCCTATGCCGTAGGTGCTGATCCGATGGTGGCCGAATCCTGTTATGCGCCCGCTCTCTTTTCCAAGCAGGACTTCGACCAGATAGTTGACGCCGAAGCGTTGGCCGGTGCGATGGACACAGGAGAGGGCCATTTGCGCAGCGACGGTGGCATCCCAGGTTTGCGGAGGCTGCAGGCAGACATCGCAGTTGCCGCAGGGCTGCTCCAGATGATCATCGAAATAGGCCAGGAGGGCCTGGCGGCGGCAAGTGGTGATTTCACAAAATGCCAGCATTGCATCGAGTTTGTGGCGTTCTATCCGCTTGTGGTTTTCATCGGCTTCGGAAGTTGTCTGCATCTGTCGCAGGGTGATGACATCCTGCAGGCCATAGACCATCCAGGCGTCGGCAGCCTTGCCATCGCGGCCGGCGCGCCCGGTCTCCTGGTAGTAGGCTTCGATGCTCTTGGGCAGATTGAGATGGGCGACGAAGCGGACATCGGGTTTGTCTATCCCCATGCCGAAGGCAATGGTGGCGACGATTACGATACCTTCCTCTTGGCGGAAACGGCGTTGGTGGCTTTGCCGGCTCTGATTGTCCATGCCGGCATGGTAGGGGAGGGCTTCGATCTCCCTGCTCCGCAGCCAGGCGGCGGTCTCTTCGACCCGTTTGCGTGAAAGGCAGTAGACGATACCCGAATCACCCGGGTGCTCTTCACGGATAAACCGCAGCAGGCGCTCCCTGGCGTTGCCGTCATTTTCGGTTATCTGGTAGCGGATATTGGGTCTGTCGAAGCTGGCAATGAACTCGACCGCCTGTTGCAGGTTGAGACGTTGAGTGATCTCGCTGCGCGTGGGCGTATCGGCGGTGGCGGTGAGGGCGATTCTCGGTGTTTGCGGGAAACGCTCATGGAGTTGCGAAAGCTGAATATATTCAGGACGGAAGTCGTGTCCCCACTGGGAGACGCAGTGCGCCTCGTCAATGGCGAACAGGGCGATTCGCGACTGCCGGAGCAGATCCAGTGTTCTCGGGGTCAGCAGGCGTTCCGGTGCGATATAGAGGAGATCGAGCTCGCCTTGAACGAGCTGCCGTTCCACCAATGTGGCCTCTTCGGGATTCAATGAGGAGTTGAGGTAGGCGGCGCGGACGCCATATTGAAGCAGGCTGTTGACCTGGTCCTGCATCAATGCGATCAGCGGCGAGATGACCACGCCGGTTCCCTCTCTGACAATGGCCGGAATCTGATAACAGAGGGATTTTCCGCCGCCGGTGGGCATCAGGACCAGGGCGTCGCCACCATCGATCAGATGGCTGATGATCCGTTCCTGGGAGGAGCGGAACTCGGTATAGCCGAAGGTGTGCTGCAGCACTTCGCGTGCATGCGCCATAGCAGGATTTTGTGGCAGGGCTTCAGTCATCCATGACATTATCCAGTCCTTTGGATGTTGTGTCAGTTGTTGGTTTGTTCAGTATATTCTGTTTCCCGAGTATGTAAATCTCAATTGGGCGTGATCCAATCCCTTTACCTGGATGATATCGGCATGACACAAAAAAGGGCATGGTGTAGGCTCAAAGGTAGGAACAGTATCTGGATTCAGTGTTATGTGCGGACTCTGTGGTGAGCTGCGTTTCGATGGCGCGCCGGCCGACTTGGCGGCAATCGAACGCATGAACGAAAGGTTGCGCCGGCGAGGCCCCGACCATGGCGGCAGTTACAGCGACGGCGCCTTGGGATTCGGTCACCGGCGCCTATCCGTCATCGATCTGTCGGCGCATGCGCATCAGCCGATGTTGGATCAGAAACTGAACCTGGCGCTGGTATTCAACGGTGCCATCTATAACTACAAGGAACTGAGATCGACCCTCAAAGCCCTCGGCTATCAGTTTTTCTCCAGCGGC
This sequence comes from gamma proteobacterium symbiont of Ctena orbiculata, assembly GCA_003094535.1. Classification (GTDB taxonomy): domain Bacteria; phylum Pseudomonadota; class Gammaproteobacteria; order Chromatiales; family Chromatiaceae; genus Thiodiazotropha. Next base: position 21,794 of record NATV01000093.1, read on the forward strand.
GATACCGAGGTGATACTCAAGGCCTACCACGCCTGGGGGGAGGATTGCGTCGACCGTCTCCATGGTATGTTTGCCTTTGCGGTTTGGGATTGCAGGCAGCAGCGTCTGTTTCTCGCCAGGGACAGATTCGGTATCAAGCCTCTCTACTATACCCAGGACAGCCGACGTCTGCGCTTCGCCTCCAACACCCAGGCGCTGCTGGCGGCCGGTGGTGTCGATACCGCTGTCGATCCCGTTGCCCTGCACCACCAGTTCACCCTCCATGGCGTGGTACCGGCCCCGCTGACCATCTTTCGTGGTATTCGTAAACTGGCGCCGGGGCACTGCATGGCGATCGACTCGAACGGTACCGAGCGCATTCGCGCCTACTGGAGCTACCCGGCCACCCGCCCCGAGATGCCGCTGTCCGACGGGGAGTGGCTGGAAGCGATACACGATAGCCTGCGCGAAGCGGTGCGCAAGCGCAACGAGATCGCCGATGTACCGGTCGGGGTACTGCTCTCCGGCGGGCTCGATTCAAGCCTGCTGGTGGCGTTGCTGGCGGAGGCGGGAGTAGACGATCTGAGAACCTTCTCGGTGGGCTTCGAGGATCAGCCCGAGGAGAAAGGCAACGAATTCGAATACTCCGATCCCGTGGTTGAGATGTACGACACCCGGCACCATAAGTTTCTGGTGCCCAACAGCGAGGTGCTTAATCGCCTGCCGGAGGCCGTGGAGAACATGGCCGAGCCGATGTTCGGCCAGGACGCGGTTGCCTTCTATCTTCTCGGTGAGCAGGTCTCGAGACAGATCAAGGTGGTGCAATCAGGGCAGGGGGCCGACGAGGTGTTCGGCGGCTATTTCTGGTATCCGCGAATCATGCAGGAGCAGGAGGGCGATGCGGTGGAACGATTCGCCAGACACTATTTCGACCGCGATCACGATGAGTATCTACGCATGGTCAACGCAGACTACCAGGGTGCCGATTTCACCCGCGAGTTGATTGCCGAACGCCTCGCCCAATCGGAGTCGGAGAGTCTGATCGACGCCGTGCTGCACATGGACCAGACCATGTTGATTGTCGATGATCCGGTGAAGCGGGTGGACAATATGACCATGGCCTGGGGTTTGGAGGCGAGAGTGCCCTTTCTCGACCATCACCTGGTTGAACTGGCAGCGCGCTGTCCACCGGAACTGAAACTGCGGGAGGGGGGCAAATACCCGTTAAAGGCGATGGCCAGGGGCATGCTTCCCGATGCGGTGATCGACCGGCCAAAGGGCTATTTTCCGATGCCGGCGCTGAAGTATGTTCGTGGCGAGTTCCTTGCGTTCATGCGCGATATTCTGGATACCCGGGTGGCGAGGGAGAGGGGTATCTTCCAGCAACACTACATCGACATGTTGATGTCGGCGCCCGAGATGCATCACACCCGGATCCGCGGCAGCAAGTTGTGGCATCTCGCGCTGTTCGAATTTTGGTTGCAACGAAATCTTCAGCCGGTCGGGAGTACGGCTTGAATCGAACCGTTCTGATTGTTGCGTTTATTATCGCGGGTTGTTCGTAGTCGGCCGATGTTGAGTTCTTCAACTATCAGGAGTGTCGCAGAGATAGGACGGTGGCCTTCACCAACCAGGGTATGGATCCGGTGGCTGCCAATATGAAGGCCAAGGCCCGCTGCGAGGAGCAGCTGCGGAAGTAGAAAAACCGGGTGCTGGAGGTATTACTGCCTACAGGGAAACTTGCCCGTCCTGCAGATCTCAATAGCGACCTTTACCGCACTTGGACAAAACTGTTTTCCACTCTCCGATTCGATCATCTTCAATGCATCCAGCTTACTGATCTGGCGCCTGTAACTACGGGTAGTGGTCAATGCGTCATAGGTGTCGACCACCGAGATGATGCGTGAAACGATCGGTATCTCCTCGCCCTTGAGGCCTTCTGGATAACCCTTGCCGTCCCATTGTTCGTGATGGTACAGGACACACTCGGCGACTTCATCCAGAAGCGGATTGCCGAGGGTGCGCAGCATATTCGCACCGATGCTGGAGTGGGCCTTGATTCCTTCGTACTCCTCTTTGGTCAGGGTGCCGGGTTTGAGCAGAATATGGTCCGGGATCCCGATCTTTCCGATGTCGTGGAAACTGGCGGCCAGCAGGAGCACATCCATCTCGTGTGTGTCCAGGTTCAGATGGTTGCCGATCACCTCCGAAAATGAGACGACCCGGTTGGAGTGTTCCAGGGTATAACTGTCCCTGGCGCTGAGGGCGTAATGGAGAATCGATTCCACTTTGAACCCGATGTGGTCCTCGAGCAGTGAAACTCGTTTTTTGAAAATAGTGTAATCTTCCGCTTCTATCACGATGCTCTGCCAGGCTGTGCAACCCTTGTTCAACAAGCTATAGTGTTACAGATTCTATGCCAATCCACCCAAAATCCAGTCATTTAATTCATTTGTTATCACTCCATGGATTGTGGTTACTTGCCCGTCGGTGAGCATAGACCTGCCAACTGGCGCTGCCGTATCTGCGGTGCGGATCTTTCTGGAGAAGAAACCGGTTGGCGTCGATCGAGGCTGTTGAGGAGGGATCTGACAACTTCTCGGTTCTGCCCAGGTCAAAATAGGGTAAGCTTGGATTGATGCGGGTTTTTTATCCCGCTGCAAATAGATAGAATTTCCCTAAAATAACCGTGTTTGAAATTACTAGCGTTCAACCCAATAGATACGACAACCGTTTTTATGAGGACTAGACGATGGATGCATTGGAACGAATAAAAGAGCAGGTCGAGGGCAACCCGATCGTCATCTACATGAAGGGAACGCCGCAGTTTCCCATGTGTGGCTTCTCGTCCCGCGCAGCCGCTGCGCTGCAGGATTGCGGGGTTCCGTTCGCCTATGTCAACGTGCTCGCGGATCAGGATATCTTCGAGAACCTTCCCCGCTACGCGGACTGGCCGACCTTTCCGCAGATCTACATCGACGGTGAGTTGATCGGTGGTTGCGATATCACCCTGGAGATGCACCAGAGCGGTGAATTGAAAAAGATGATGGAGGAGGCGGCAGCCAAGGTCGCGCCGACCGGAGGCGATCAAGCCAGATGACCAAGTGGGATACCCGCTTCCTAGGGCTGGCAGCCTACATCTCAGCCTGGAGCAAGGATCCCTCCTCCCAGGTCGGTGCCGTGATCACCGACGGCAACCGAATTGTCTCGTTGGGCTATAACGGATTTGCCGCGGGGGTGGAAGACAAGCAGGAGCGCTTGGATGATCGCGACTGCAAGCTCAACCTGACCATCCATGCCGAAGAGAATGCGATGATCTTCGCCAAGCGCGGTCTCACCGACTGCACCGTCTATGTGACCCATCCACCCTGCCCCCGCTGCGCCTCGAAACTGATCCAGGAGGAGGTGGCGCGAATTGTCTACATCACACCCAGTGAGGATTTTCTCTCCCGCTGGGCCGACGACATTAAGCTGTCTACTGAGATGTACCGCGAAGCCGGTGTCGAGATCACCAGTTACGCCATGGAAGAGATCAACCATGACAATGCGCAGATCACCATTGCACCAGGCGGTTATTTCAAGAAGGTGATGAATCTGTTTATGCGGATTGATGATTGAGCGATACCCTGTTGGACCGGGGCCTTGCTCTTTTGTGCCGTGTAAGGCGTAGTGTAACCGACGCGATCCACCTGGTCTGTTCCAAACTGACAGAAAGCAAGCAGAGATGAGCACGACAGAGACAATTCGTGCATATCACCAACGCACCAAGCACCAACTCGGTGCTTATGCGCGCGGACCTGAATATCTTGATTGGGAGAACCAGCCCGATCCGTTTCGTCGCTTCTCCGGTGCCCCACTTAACTCCCTGCCACTCACTCCCGATCCGACCGCTGGTGAGGCGGTGTTTGACATCGCAGGGATCTCCAAGCTCCTTGAACTCTCCATGGGGATCTCTGCGTGGAAACAGTTCGGCCCGGATCGCTGGGCGCTGCGCTGCAATCCTTCCAGCGGCAATCTGCATCCAACCGAGGCCTACCTTGTAAGCCACGGTATCGCAGGTCTGGACGACGCCATCTACCATTATGCACCCCGGGAGCATGCACTGGAACAGCGAGCCGAACTCGTCGGCGGCGAATCACAATGCTATTGCTTGTTGGCACTGACCAGTATCGCCTGGCGCGAAGCCTGGAAGTACGGGGAGCGTGCCTACCGCTATGTGCAATTGGATGTAGGCCATGCCCTTGGTGCGGTGCGCTACGCAGCAGCGTTGCTTGGTTGGCAAGTCAGTTTGCTGTCGCCGGGCGACGCTGCGATCGGCGACCTGCTCGGACTCTCCCGGAAAGGCGATTTCGAAGGGGCAGAAACCGAACAGCCGGACCTGCTGGTGCAGATCCACACCGTTGGATCAGGCCTGGTTGAAACGCTTCCCGAGGGCTGCCATTGGCGGGGACGGGCCAACCCACTGGGTGGGGAACCCGCCTTGCACTGGCCGCTGATCGATGAAGCGCATCATGCCTGCCGGGAAGAACAGCCGGACCATCAGCCATCGTTAGCGCCAATCGATCTGTCCCGTGAATGGCTGTCACGGCTGGGGCCACTGATTCGGCAGCGCCGTAGCGCTCAAGCATTCGTTGCCAAGCGGAGCAGTCTCGCCATCGCATCGCTGCAAAGCTTCCTGGTGGCGCTGATGCCGCAGAACGGGCGTCCCCCCTGGGACCTCTGGCCGGCAACGCCACGCCTCCACCTGGCGCTGTTCATTCATCGGGTCGAGGGTCTTGTCCCCGGTCTCTACGCGCTGCCTCGCCGCATCGGTCTCCAACCTGAATTGCAGTCGGCCTTGAATGAATCCTTCCTGTGGCAGCCGACCCCGATAACCAGCGATGTGTTACCCCTCTATCGCCTGGCGGAAGGCGATATGCGCAAGGTTGCGCGCACGCTCTCCTGCCACCAGGAGATCGCAGCCGCCAGCAGCTTCAGCTTCTGCATGCTGGCCGAGTTCGACCAGGCCCTGGCGCAAGGGCCTTCGGCCTATCGCCACCTCCACTGGGAAGCGGGACTGATCGGCCAAGCCGCCTACCTGGAAGCGGAGCGGATCGGCATGCGCGGTACCGGAATCGGCTGCTTTTTCGATGACAGCGTACATCTCGCCCTCGGTATTGAGGATACCCATTGGCAAACGCTGTACCATTTCACCGTCGGCTTTCCGCATATTGACACCCGTCTGCAGACGCTGCCGCCCTATGCGCATCTCGGGGAGGGGGCTACTGCATGAGCCTGGGGCAGCATCCACGCCAAGGCTCAGCAGCGGCTGCAGAAATGTCTCCGCAAATCGTATTTGCTGACGCTGCTGAACTGAATGCCTTGAGGTCGTCGTCAGCAGGACGGCCCAGTCGCCAATTAGACGCCGTCAGCTATTCAGCAAATCGGTCAAGGCACGGAAAAGATCGGTCTCGGTCAACATGCCGGCGACATGCTTGTCATCACCGATAACCGGCAGGCAGCCGATGCGGTTGTCGTTCATCTGCTTGGCCGCAGAAGCAAGCGGGGCGCTTGCGGATGTGGTGAATACCGGGGTGTGCATGACCTCGGAGATCTCTACCGGCGCCTCTTTGAAATAGCGTGCGGCCAGTTGTAGATCCCGCCGCGTTACGATGCCGACGACCTGGTTCTGCTTGTCCACAACCGGCAGGTGGTGCATATTCCTCTCTTCCATGATCTCGAATGCAAGGTCGTAGTTATCCTCTTGTTGAACGGTCACGGGCGTAGAACTCATATAGTCGCTTACAAGCATCGGTGTCTCCTCGTCAATCTAATTGTTTTAACCGCCCACCGGGAGGATGGTGCTGATCATAAATGAACTGTAGACGATAAAACCCACGCGTAAAATGACTTGGGTCTAAACCTTGGCGGTGCGATGCGGCGGGCTCTTCGTCGGTCGATGATTCCCGCTAGCCCTCAGGATCGAGAGTGATGGGCAGGTTGCGCCGGTGATCATGAAACAGCCTGCCGTAGAAAACCGATTCCGAATTCCTGTAAAAAGCGCAAATATGTTCCATACTAGGGACTTAGGCTTAAAAAACAATAGTCAAAGTAAGGGGAAAGTAGATGCCCAAGAAGCGTAAATCCAGCAAATCAATCGAGGATAAAATTCAGCAAAAGCTGAAAAAGCAGTTCGTAAAGTCCGATAGCCATAAAGCCCTAAAGGCGAGGGTGGCGGCCTTGGAAAAGGAGTTAAAAAAGCTGCGAAAGATGGTCGATGAGGGTAAAAGGAAGGCTTCCCCGGCAACAAAAAGGCGCACCGTAAAGAAGCCGGCATCGAAGCGAGCCGCTGCTCCCCGGATAAAGGCTGAAACCGACAGCAACCTTCAGATGATCAAAGGCATCGGTGCTGTGATCGAAAAGAAGCTGCATGATTATGGTGTTCGCAGTTATACCCAGATCGCCGCCTGGGGGAGCAAGGATATCGAGGAATTTTCACAGAGACTCAACTTCAAAGGCAGGATCGAGCGGGAGCGCTGGGTAGAGCAGGCCAAGGCGTTGGTGGCCGGTTAGGCTGCCAGGGAGAGATCGATGTCTCAATTGAGCCACTACCCCCATATGATCGCAGCCGAGATCGAGGCTGCGGGGCGGATCGAGGTGACGGCGCCATTTGATCAGAGCCCGATCGCAGGCGTCGATACCGTGGATGAGGCGGGTGTGGAGCAGGCATTGTCGATTGCGCGAAAACTGTTCGATGAACGCGACGCCTGGCTGGCCCCCTCCAATCGGATTGAGATCCTCAAACGCACCGCCGAACTGATGAGCGAAAGGGCAGAGCAGCTGGCGGTGGAGGCGGCCAGGGAGGGGGGCAAGCCCCTTATCGATTCACGCATCGAAGTGGCCCGGGCCATTGACGGTATTGCGATCTGCATTGAGACCCTGCGCACACAAGCCGGCGAGGAGATACCGATGGGGGTCAATCCCGCTTCCCGGGGGCGTCTGGCGTTTACCCACCGGGAACCGATCGGGGTGGTGGTGGCGGTCAGTGCCTTCAACCATCCCCTGAATCTCATCGTGCACCAAGTCGCACCGGCGGTTGCCACCGGTTGTCCCGTGATCGTCAAGCCCGCCGAGGATACACCGCTCTCCTGCATGCGCTTCATCGGGATGCTCAGAGAGGCGGGACTGCCGGCGGGATGGGCCCAGGCCCTGATGACCAGGGATCTCGAGGTGGCGGGCAGGCTGGTGACCGATCCCCGGGTCGATTTTTTCAGCTTTATCGGTAGCGCAAGAGTCGGTTGGCAGCTGCGCTCCCGTCTCGCCCCAGGGACCCGGTGCGCCCTCGAGCATGGCGGCGCGGCGCCGGTGATCGTCGAAGCGGATGCCGCCCTGGAGGATGCCCTGCCGCTGCTCGCCAAGGGCGCCTTCTATCATGCCGGACAGGTTTGTGTCTCCGTGCAACGGGTGTTTGCCGAGGGTTCGATTGCGCGCCGGGTCGCGGAAGGGCTGGCATCCGAAGGCAAGCGGATGCGGGTGGGTGACCCGACCCGGGAGGAGACGGCCATCGGACCGCTGATCCGTCCCCGCGAGGTGGAGCGGATCCATGCCTGGGTCAGCGAGGCCGTGGAGCAGGGAGCAGAACTGATCTCCGGGGGCGAACCCCTGTCCGCCACCTGCTATGCACCCACGGTGCTCTACAATCCCCCGGCGGACGCCAAGGTGAGTACCCAGGAGGTCTTCGGTCCCGTGGTCTGTGTCTACGCCTACGATGATATTGACCGCGCCATCGACCAGGCCAATGCGCTGCCGTTCGCCTTTCAAGCCGCGGTCTTCAGCAACAATCTACAGCGCACGCTGCGCAGCTATAGGCGGCTGCATGCCTCGGCGGTGATGGTCAACGATTTCACCGCCTTTCGCGTCGACTGGATGCCCTTTGCCGGATTGCGCCAGTCGGGCATGGGGGTCGGCGGCATACCCCACACCATGCGTGACATGCAGATCGAGAAGATGATGGTGATCCGCTCGGATGAGCTATGAATCCTTCTCTTCGACCCGGCACACCAGCCGGCCCTGGCTCAGCCTGGCATTGACTCTGTCGCCCCTCTCCACTTCGCTGTCTGAGCGAACGATGCGGCCGTCCGCCTCGCGGCTGACAATGGCATAGCCCCTGTTCAGGGTATTCAGCGGGCTGAGGGTGTGGAGGTCCCTGGCCAGCTGGTTCAGCCTGGTTTGTGAATCCTTGAGACGGCGCTCCATGGCCTGTTGCAGCCTTTCCCCGTTGAGCCGGTAGCGAAAGCGCTGCTCATCGATGCGCTGTCGCGGGGAGAGCCGGGAGAGACGGGAAAGCAGTTTTTCAAGTCGATGCCCAAGGGTTACGAGCTTGAGCTGCTGCGCCTGTCTTAGACGTTGGCTCAACTCGTCGAAGCGTTGACTGCGCTGTTGCAGGCGTTGGCTTGGGTGTTGCCCGAGAAGTCGTCTTCTGAGCATCAGCAGCTGCTCCTGCAGGTGACCGAGATGTCGTCTTTGACCCAGGCCAAGACGTTGTCCCAGCTGTTGCAGCTGTCTCAACCAGGCCGACTGGTCGGGGGATACCAGTTCCGCGGCGGCGGAGGGCGTGGCTGCCCGCTGATCGGCGACAAAGTCGGCGATGGTGAAATCGATTTCGTGGCCGATGCCGGTCACCAGGGGGATGCGGCAGGCATGGATCGCCCGCGCAAGCCCTTCGTCGTTGAATGCCTGCAGATCCTCCAGGGAGCCACCGCCGCGACTCAGGATCAACAGATCGCACTCGTCGCGACGGTCGGCCAGCTGCAGCATGGCTGTTATCTGCTCGGCGGCCCCGTCACCCTGCACCTGGACCGGATAGATGATCACCGGAAGCGCGGGAAAGCGCCGTTGCAGAACCGTCAGCAGATCACGAATCGCGGCGCCGCTGGGCGAGGTGATGATGCCGAGCTGTTGCGGAATGGAAGGTAGGGGCTTTTTATGCGCCGCATCGAAAAGTCCTTCAGCCGCGAGTTTCTGCTTCAGCTGTTCGAAGGCGAGCCGCAGCGCCCCTTCACCCGCCGGTTCCATATGCTCCACGATCAGCTGGAACTCACCCCGTGCTTCATACAGGCTGACCCGGGCGCGAAGCACAACCTGCTGTCCATTATCGGGCCGGAAGCGCAGTTTTTGGCGTTTCATGCGAAACATGGCGCAGCGAACCTGGGCGATCTCATCCTTGAGGCTGAAATAGATGTGCCCTGAGGCGGGTTGAGCCAGATTCGAGATTTCACCGCTGACCCAGATCAGGGGGAAACTGCCCTCAAGCACCGAGCGGGTCTCGCGCACCAGGCGGGAAACCGAATAGATCTCTCTCTTTGATGTGTTATCGGTCGTCGTGTTCAAGCGATCTGTTTCTTAAGGATTGTTTCAAATTCTTCCGGCGATAACGGATGATTGAAATAGTAACCTTGAAATATCTTGCAGCCATTGTCACGCAGAAATTGCAGTTGAGACTCTGTCTCGACACCCGTGGCTACGGCATCGATCTCCATCTGATGGGCCATGGTGATGATGGTCTTGACCAGTTTGGCATCTTTGGGATCGCTGGTGATATCCCTGACGAAGCTGCGGTCGATCTTCAGCTCGTCCAACGGAAGTTGCCTTAAATAGGCAATGGATGCATAACCGATGCCAAAGCTGTCGACACAGATCTTAACGCCAAGCGCTTTCAGCGCAACGACTTTCTGCTTTGCATCTTCGATATTTTCCGCCAGGGTGTTTTCGAGGATTTCAAGGATCAGGTGACTAGGATTGAAATCGGTCTTCTGCAACAGGCGCTCTATCTGGTCGGCAAAACCGACTTGTCGGAATTGCACGGCATTGATGTTGACAGCAACGCCTTTGAGGTTGGTGGAACCGTCCATCCATGGTTTGCTCAGTCTCAAGGCCTGCTCCAGCATCCATTCGCCGATCTGCAGTATCTGGCCGGAATCCTCGGCAACAGTGATAATGGCCTTCGGTTTGATGATCCCCTGCTGGGGATGTTGCCAGCGCAAAAGTGCCTCGGCGCTCACCGGGTTGCCATCGCTGTCGACAACAGGTTGAAAATGGATCTGTAGTTGATTTTCTTCAATTGCCAGCTGCAGGTCGTGCTGCAGGCTGAGGTGTTCCTCGGCCGCCTGCTGCATTCCGGGGAGAAAGAAGCGGATGGTATTGCGACCAGCATCTTTGGCGCGATACATCGCGGTATCGGCAAACTTGAGAATATCCTCGGCGCTTTCGTCGCTCATGGGAAAGATAACGATACCGATGCTGAGCGTGATATGGAGTTCATTGCCGTCGATGGTATAGGGTTCCGAAATGGTTTTCAGGATCTTGCGCGCCCCCTGCTGGGCATGTTGCGCGGCCTGCTGGGGATTACCGGTCAATTCCGAAAACAGTACCACGAACTCATCACCGCCGAGCCGGGAGGCGGTATCTTCATCGCGGATCTGCTGGGTCAATCTGTGCGCCACCTCCTGCAGCAGGAGGTCGCCTATCTTGTGGCCCAGGGAGTCGTTGATGGTTTTGAAATGGTCCAGATCCATGAACATGACCGCGCCACGGTGGTTGTGTCGCAGACAGCGTGCCCTGGCTTGGCTGAGGCGATCGATCAGCATGCGCCTGTTTGGCAGCTCGGTGAGGGCGTCGAAAGTGGCCTGATGCTCCAGCTGGTCCATCGCGCGCATGCGTTCGATCTCGGCACTGATACGGGCGGCGATAATATCCATGACTCCCGCCCACTCGGGCTCCATGAACAGGGGTTTGCTGGAGCTAACCCAGACGATACCGATCACCTTGCCTGAGAGGTCTTTTATGGGTGTCCCGGCATAGCTCTGCGCCTTAAGCAATACCAGATCTTCATCATCGGGAAAGATATCCTGTACGCCCTGCGGATAGAGTTGTGCCCCCTCCTTGATGACAATTTCGCAAGGTGTACCTGCCAGGGTGTAGCTGAAGTCGTCGATGCTTTCGTTGTTCAATATGGTTGCCAAGGCCCTGATCTTGTTGTTTCCGGCCAGCACGCCAATGTTGGCGCTGTCGGCATCGAACCAGTAGCAGAGTTCAAGTGCGACATGTTTGAAAAAATCACCACCGGTGATGCCCACCATGCTCTGCATCAAGGTATGCAGGGTTTCCTCTGCACGCTTGCGTTCCGAGATCTCCTGATGGGTGCCGCAGGCGCGAATTGGAAGATGGCTATGGGGTTCGTGTTCGACAACGCCGCCGGAACCCTCGACCCATATCCAGCGGCCGTCGTTGTGACGCATGCGAAACTCCACGTTATAGGGAATTCCATCCTCGATGTATTGCATGATAATCGGCATTACACGCTCTCTGTCCGCCGGGTGGAGGCGACTGCGCCAGTCGTCGATATTGCCGTTCATGTCACTCGCCACCAAACCCAGCATCTCCATCCAGCGGTCGTTTACCGTCAACTCATTGGTGGTCAGGTTCCAATCCCAGAATCCCAACGAGGCGCCCTTGATCACCAGGGAGAGTTGTCTCTCCGTCTCCCGCTGAAGCGTCACGTCGAGGATGGAAACCGGAATATGGCGTGCGCTATCCTGGTTTGTCGTGAGAGGAAAGGCGACGATCAGCTGGATCTGGCGTCCATCGGCTGCAAGCATGGAGATTTCGGCGGTGAATGTCTGTTGCTTTTCGCTGCTTGCGATAAGCCAGTGCTTGAGGGCTTTGAAGATGTCGGGGGTGTAGTTGCCCGGTAACCAGTGCTGCAGTTCATATAGATTATTGACCCCAAACAGTTTCAGGGTGGCCGGATTGGCATTCACGATGCGGATCAGTTTGATGTATTCCACAAGCTCTTCCGGATGGCGATCGAAATAGCCGCGTACATCCTTGGTCCCGGAGTCGATAAGCTGCTGCAGCCTGAGCAGTGCCCGGGAACTGTCGCCTTCGCAGAGGGCGATCGCGACACCGTTGAAGAAGCGGCGGTATTGCGCCTCCTGCGAGATCAGCTTTTGACTCTTATGGCTGTGTTTCAGGATGAAGATCTGTGCAACGATCAGCAGGGCGACGATTGCCAAGCCGCCGATCAGCAAGACCTTGAGCACCCAGGTCGGCATTTCCATTCTCTGGGTTTCCGGCTCGAACAGGGTTCTCAGGTTTTGCTGGTAGTCAGAAAGATCGTCGATTTTCATCATCGCCAAGTGATGATCGAGACGCTGTTTAATAAAGACGGCGCCAGGCGCTTGCCTTGAAATCGCCAGACGTACGTCCTGTGGCATCAGCACAATAGGACTGGCTATGGCGGGATAGAAATGCCCCCGGGTGGCGCCAAAGAGGCGGTTGACCAGGCCGGCATCCGCCTTTCCCTGGGTGACCGCTCGCATCACCCGGTCATAGGTATCCTGTTCGATGAGATCGCAGACAATGCCGAAAGATGTACACAGTGCCGCCAGGCCGTTCTCACCGTTGATATAGATATCGTCACGCAATACGGCAATACGCTTGCCATCCAGGTCGGGGAGCGACTGGATTGTCGACTCTTCCGCAACGAAAATCTGCGCCCAGTTGCTGACTACGCTCTGGTCAGTGAAGAGAAATTGGCGCTGCCTGGCCTCATTGATCGCAATGGCGGGGAGCAGGTCGATCCTGCCAGTGGATAGGCGATTGAGGTTATCGCTCCAGGTTCCGGAGATGTAGCGCAGATCCCAGCCCTCCTGGAAGGCGATCTCGCGGAGTAGATCGATGAACAGGCCGCCGGGATTTCCGGTCTGGTTGGCAGTGACCAGAGGGGGATTGTTATAGATGCCGACTTTCAGTGGGGAAGCAGGCTGCTCTGCCAGGACAGCATTGATAAAAAATAGTGTGAAAAGAAGGAGATAGCGTCCAATGTTGCGCGCAACTCGTCTCCGCATAGCAGCTGTTCCAGGCTAATAAATCCTTACTAGAAGCATAGCGCCTTAACCGCTGATTGTCGGGCAATGTACCACATACCGCGTACTCCGCAGCTGCGGAGATCCAGGCAAGTCGCGTCACCGATTTGCCGCCTGATCCATGGCGTAGATCGACCGGGGCGGGGGGGTCACCTTCGGAGATCGATTGCTCAAGTTATTATCTTATTGTTTTAGCGGTTGTTTTTGGTTTGCGGTTTACCGGTTAACCGGCACCTCCTATAATCCCCGGTTTATTTCACCCCAGCAGCCGGAATAGATACTATGCGTGTAATCGAGGAAGCCCTCACATTCGACGATGTACTTCTGGTGCCTGCCCACTCTCAGGTGCTCCCCAAAGATGTTGATCTGCGGACCAAGCTGACGCGTGGGATCGACCTCAGTATACCCCTGGTTTCTGCCGCCATGGATACGGTGACCGAGTCCCGTTTTGCCATCGCCATTGCCCTCGAGGGTGGCATCGGCATCGTCCACAAGAACATGACCCCTGAACAGCAGGCCGCCGAGGTCGCCAAGGTCAAGAAATATGAGAGCGGCGTCATTCGTGAACCCATCACGGTTGATCCCTACGTCAGTATCGGCGAGGTGGTGGAACTGACCCGGGCGAGAAATATCTCCGGTGTGCCGGTGGTGGACGGCGAGGAGCTGGTCGGTATCGTTACCGGCCGGGATCTGCGCTTCGAACGCAAGATGGACGACCCGGTGCGCAACATAATGACTCGAAAGGAGAAGCTGGTTACCGTCAAGGAGGGGGCCAGCAGCGACGAGGTGTTGCAGCTGCTGCATAAACACCGCATCGAGAAGGTGCTGGTGGTGGATGACGATTTCGCTCTGCGCGGGATGATCACCGCCAAGGATATTCAGAAGGCGAAGGACTACCCCCATGCCAGCCGCGATGTGCAGGAGCGCCTGAGGGTGGGTGCCGCGGTCGGTGTGGGAGAAGGCACGGAAGAGCGGGTGGATGCGCTGGTCAAGGCCGGGGTCGACGTGGTGGTCGTGGATACTGCCCATGGCCACTCCCAGGGTGTGCTCGACCGGGTCGCCTGGGTGAAGAAGCACTACCCCGATGTACAGGTGATCGGCGGCAATATCGCCACCGCCGAGGCAGCCAAGGACCTGGTCAAGTCGGGAGCGGATGCGGTCAAGGTGGGGATCGGTCCCGGATCGATCTGCACCACGCGCATGGTTGCCGGGGTGGGAGTGCCCCAGGTGAGCGCGGTCTCCAACGTGGCCAAGGCCCTGGAGGGCACCGGCGTGCCGTTGATTGCGGACGGCGGCCTGCGCTACTCCGGGGATATCGCCAAGGTTCTGGCTGCCGGCGCCTATTCGGTGATGATCGGCGGCATGTTCGCCGGCACCGACGAGGCCCCTGGCGAGGTGGAGATCTATCAGGGCCGCTCCTACAAATCCTATCGCGGCATGGGTTCCCTGGGCGCCATGTCGGGCAAGGACGGTTCCAGCGACCGCTATTTCCAGGAGACCAGCGATAAGGAGAAGCTGGTTCCCGAAGGGATCGAGGGCCGGGTTCCCTACAAGGGTCCGGTGATCGGGGTTATCTATCAGATCATTGGCGGCATCCGTTCCAGCATGGGCTATACCGGCTGTGCCAATATCGATGAGATGCGTACCAAGCCGGAGTTCGTGCGGGTCACCAACGCGGGTGTCACCGAATCCCATGTGCACGATGTCACCATCACCAAAGAAGCCCCCAACTACCGGCGCGATTGACATGACCACTGACATCCATGCGCATCGGATCCTGATTCTCGATTTCGGCTCCCAATATACCCAGTTGATCGCCCGCCGCATTCGCGAGGCGGGGGTCTATTGCGAGATCTATCCCTATGACAATCCCGACCAGGGGCTTGCCGGGGCAAAGCCCGCCGGTATCATCCTCTCCGGGGGCCCGGAGACAGTGACCGCCGATGAGGCGCCTGCCGCGCCCGAAGCGATCTTCGGCCTCGGCATACCGGTGTTGGGGATCTGCTATGGCATGCAGACCATGGCGGCGCAACTGGGCGGCGGGGTGGTCTCGTCGGATAGGCATGAATACGGCTATGCCCAGGTACGCGCCAGGGGCCACTCCCGACTGCTCAGGGATATCGAGGATCACACCAGCAAGGAGGGTTACGGCCTGCTGGATGTCTGGATGAGCCACGGCGATCGGGTCGAGTCCCTTCCCGATGGTTTCAAGGTGATCTGCGAGACGGAGAACGCACCCATCGCCGGTATCGCAGACGAGGCGCGCAGCTACTATGGCCTGCAGTTCCACCCCGAAGTCACCCATACCCGCCAGGGCAAACGCATCATCGAGCGTTTTCTGTTCGAGATCTGCGGCTGCGAAGTGCTCTGGACGCCGGGCAAGATCATCGAGGATACGGTCAACCATGTGCGCCAGCAGGTCGGCGAAAAACAAGTTCTCCTGGGTCTTTCCGGTGGTGTCGACTCCTCCGTGGTGGCGGCGATGCTGCATCGTGCCATCGGCGACCAGTTGATCTGCGTCTTCGTCGATAACGGCCTGTTGCGCCTCAACGAGGGTGACCAAGTGATGGCCACCTTTGCCGAGCACATGGGGGTCAAGGTGATCCAGGTCAATGCCGAGGATCGTTTTCTCAAGGCCCTCAGCGGGATCGCGGATCCGGAACAGAAACGCAAGATCATCGGCAATCTCTTCATCGATATCTTCGAGGAGGAGGCGAGCAAGCTGGAGGATGTCTCCTTTCTCGCCCAGGGCACCATCTATCCCGATGTGATCGAATCGGCGGGCGCCAAGTCGGGCAAGGCCCATGTCATCAAGTCCCACCACAACGTGGGTGGGCTGCCTGACTATATGAAACTGGAGCTGGTCGAGCCGCTACGCGAGCTGTTCAAGGACGAGGTGCGCAAGATAGGCGTCGAACTGGGACTCCCCTACGAAATGATCTATCGTCACCCCTTCCCCGGGCCGGGTCTGGGGGTACGTATCCTCGGCGAGGTCACCAAGGAGTATGCCGACCTGCTGCGCCAGGCCGACCATATCTATATCGAAGAGCTCTACAAGCACAATCTCTACGACGAGGTCAGCCAGGCCTTTACCGTCTTCCTACCGGTGCGCTCGGTCGGTGTCGTGGGGGACGCCCGTCGGTATGAATACGTGGTGACCTTGCGTGCGGTGAAGACGGTGGATTTCATGACCGCCAAGTTTGCCCACCTGCCGTTCGAATTCCTCGAAGAGGTATCGCGAAGGATCATCAACGAGGTGCATGGCATTTCAAGGGTCGCCTACGACATCTCCAGCAAGCCGCCTGCAACCATCGAGTGGGAGTGACGGAAATTCATAACCAATTGATTAATAATGATAAAAATAACCCAATTGATAATATAATCTGCATCATCAATGGTATATTTCACGGTATTTTCAGCGCGCTGTAACGCAGAAAGCAGTGATACCATGAGTGGCAGGTTGGCGAAATCATGGTATCAGCGGTCGGCACTCAGATATCACCTTCTTAACGAGCGTGGCGTGATTTAGGGTTATAAATACGCCAAAAATTCTCCATTATATGGCGTGAATAAGTGCTACAATCGCGCCATGAAATGGATATGGCAACAACCAGGCTGGCCAGATTTTCGCTACGACAATCGCGCGCTCAATGATCGGGAACTTGAATTTCGCCTGAACTCAGAGCGCCTGGCTGGCAGCTTTGACGCACTACCGATGGCATCTCAAGAGGATGCCACGATTGACTTGATGCTTTCCGAGGCCATCAAAACCAGCGCCATTGAGGGCGAGGATCTGGACCGAGAATCGGTCAGGTCATCGCTACTCTCTTTGATTACCTCGGATACGCTACCGGACAACACAGACCAGAAAGCTGCCGGGGCTGCATCGTTGCTGGTGGACGTTCGCAAGAACTGGCAAACAGCCTTGACGCATGACCTGTTGGGCAAGTGGCAGTCCATGGCTGTCCCGGAACAGCGTTACACGTCTATTCTGCGAGGCGCATACCGTAATGATCCTTCGCCAATGCAAATAGTGAGCGGGCCGTATGGTCACGAAAAGGTTCACTATGAGGCCCCGCCAGCGACTCAGGTGCCGGATGAAATGGCGATGCTTGTCGACTGGTACAACCAAACTAGCCCCTTGAGTGGGGATAAGACAATATCCGGGATCGCCCGAGCAGGTATTGCTCATCTCCGGTTCGAAGTGATTCACCCCTTCGATGATGGTAATGGCCGAGTCGGCAGAGCGGTCGCTGATCATGCGCTTTCGCAATCTCTCGGCTATCCAACCACGGCTTGCCTCGCCACGGCGATTGAGGCGGGCAAGAAAACCTATTACCTGCAGCTTGAGAAAGCGAGTCGTGGAAACCTGGATGTTAACGTTTGGCTGGATTATTTTGCAGACACAATAATCAAGGCACAGGAAATTGCCAGGGAGGAAGTCGACTTTGTACTGGCCAAGACACGTTTTTATGAAGCATATGGCGACCGGTTGAATGACCGGCAGGCCAGAATGGTATCGCGGGTGTTTGCTGAAGGTCGAAAGGGCTTTGAAGGTGGAATAACGACCAGAAAATATGCAGCGATCACCAAGTGCCCGAATCGAACGGCCAGTCGCGATCTATCAGACCTGGTTGCCAAGGGTATTATTATCCCGTTACCGGGTGGTGGCAGAACGACCCGTTATGAGTTGAACGTTGCCGAACCGTTCGGTTATGGTTTAGGGAAGAAATGATTTGCTGTGTGAGTTGTGACCATAAGGAACTTCTACTGCCGCGAGCGAGTGGGATAAGTATTACCGTTCGAAGACCACGGGCGCGAATCTCTTGTGCGAGTGAATGAACAAGGCGCGATTGCTCCGGGGCTTTTGACTGGAGATGATGAGCTGGCAGCACGCGAAGTTCATGGATCCAGTTTTCCAGAAACCCAATAGTCCACGCGTCGCGGGTGGTTGCTTATATATTCGTCTACCGCCTCGTCGTAGGATATGTCATTGGCTCGATCCATGAGGGTTTCCAGTTCATCGAGCGGAAGATACAGCCGGGTCAGGAATTCAGTCACTTCCACTGGAAAGTCCTGATAAAAACCCTTGCGCACCAGGGCATGGATACGTTCCCGGCCGCCCAGTGAGCCTTGCGGATCTTCGAGATAGCGCAGTTTCCAGCGCGAGAACATCCAGTGCGGGCTCCAGCCGGTGACCACGATCCACTTTTGCCTTTTGATCGCACGTGTCAGGGCGGCGGTCATGCCGGCGCCCGATGAAGAGATCAGACGGTAACGATCCAGTCCGTAGTCTTCGATGGCGTTTTCCGAGGCCTGCATCAGTCCCGCGCCGGGATCGATGCCATGGATCTGGTTACTCAGCTTACGCATCACCTTGCGGTCCCTGAGGTCCTCGATGCTGTTCAACTGGTCTTTTGGAATGTAATCCGGTACGACCCAACCCAGCCGTGCCCGGGTATAGAGTGGGCCCAGATTGACGAGCTGGTCACCGACCTTGTCCATGTAGGGCTTGTGCGTCAGTGGCAGCCAGGCCATCAACATGGCATCGATGTCGCCGTTCGCCAGTCCCTGATACTGGATGCCGATATCGAGCAACATCAGATCGACCGGCTGGTCGAGCCGCGATTCAAGAATCCGGGCCGCGAGGCGGGTGACTGCCTCGGCATCGGACCAGGCGGTCCAGCCGATACGTAGTGGTATCTTATCAGCCGCGTGAGCAGTGCTGATAACAAGAACGACAAGGCACAATCGCAGCCAGTTTTTCATTGTGGTCTCCGTGGTATCCGGTGGTTATTTCCCGAAGCTCTGTGTAATGCGGTCAAGAATGATGGCGAGAATCACCACGCCCAGGCCACCCTCGAAGCCCAAGCCGACATCCAGTCGCTGAATACCGCGCAGCACGGTATCACCCAGTCCGCCCGCGCCGATCATGGAGGCGATCACCACCATGGACAGGGCCAGCATGATAGTCTGGTTGACACCCGCCATGATCGAGGGCCGGGCCGTCGGCAACTGCACTTTCAGGAGCAGTTGGCTGGCGGTGCAGCCGAAGGCAAGACCGGTCTCAACCAGTTCTTTCGGTACCTGGCGTATGCCCAGGTTGGTCAGGCGTACGGCGGGCGGCATGGCAAAGATGATGGTGGCGACGACCCCCGGGACCCGGCCCAGCCCGAAAAACATGGCCGCGGGAATCAGATACACGAATGCAGGCATGGTCTGCATAAAATCCAGCACCGGTCGGACAATGCGTTCGACGGTATCGTTACGCGCGGTCCAGATACCGAGCGGGATGCCCAGCAACAGGCTGACGAGTGTGGCTGCGATGACCAGTGCCAGTGTTGCCACCGTCTCGGTCCATAGCCCCATCCCCACGATCAATGCCAGCGCGGCAGCGGTAAAAACCGCGAAGCGCCAGTGGGTACGCCAACCGGCCAGGCCGGTCAGCAGACCGATCAACAACCACGCCGGCGGCAGCAGGAGTGCTTCTTCGATGCCGAACGTCAGTGTGTCCAGTCCGGCACTGATGATGTCGAATAGGTCCTGCGCATGATCCAGGAGAAACTCGACCAGTGCCGTGGCCCAGCGGTCGACCGGGATGTCGAAGCTCATGCGTCCCTGCCTTTCGCCAGCGCCTGCAACAGGCGGGTGCGATCGATGCTACCGATGATGTTGCCGTCGTCATCGGCGACGGGTAGGGGCGCCTCGCTGGCGGCCGCGCGCGGCAGGATGTCTTCCAGCAGGCTGCTGGCGGAGACCGGCTCTCCGACAGGAGGCGTATCAACGGGCCGGGCAATGTCGCCGGCGGTGTACAGGCGGCCGGGTTGAAAGTCGCGAAAGAAGGCGCGGACGTATTCGTCGGCAGGATTGTCGATGATCTCCGCCGGTGTGCCGATCTGGCGGATTTCGCCTTCGGCCATGACGGCGATACGATCGGCAATACGAACTGCCTCGGCCAGGTCGTGGGAGATGAAGACGATGGTGCGTTGCGCGGTGCGTTGCAGATCGAGCAGGGCATCCTGCATTTCGGTGCGGATGAGGGGATCCAGGGCCGAGAAGGCCTCATCCATCAGCAAGATTTCCGGTTCGGTCACCCAGGCGCGCGCCAGTCCGGCGCGCTGCTGCATGCCGCCGGAGAGCTGGTTGGGCCGGTGGTCGGCCACCTCAGGGATACCCACGAGTTGCAAGGCTTCCAGGGCTCGGCGTCGGGCCTCTTTTTTGTCAACACCGGATACGCGCAAACCAAACGCGACATTGTCGATCACAGTTAGATGTGGCAGTAGCGCAAAGGACTGGAATACCATGCTCATCTTGTCCCGGCGTAGTGCGACCAGCTCGCGCGTGGACATTGCGGTCACATCGACTCCGTCAAGCATCACCCGGCCTGTCGTTGGCTCGATGAGCCGGTTTATCATGCGTACCAGGGTGGATTTGCCTGAACCGGACAACCCCATCACGACGAAGAGTTCACCCGGTTCGATATGCAGACTGACATCGCGCACGCCGATGACATATCCGCTGGAGGCAAGTAGCTCCGATTTGGAATGCCCCTGTTGCAGCGCCTTCCTGCCGGCCTTCGGGCCTGCACCGAAGACCTTGCTGAGCTGAGTCAGTTCGAGGTGCGCGGACACGGTCAGGCGATTTTAAGACCCGCGGCCGAGCGAAGGGCATCGGCCTTGTCAGTATGTTCCCAGGTCAGGTCCGGCTCACTACGGCCAAAATGCCCGTTGCTGGCCGTTTGCCGGTAGATCGGGCGTAACAGGTCCAGCATCTGCACGATGCCCTTGGGTCGCAGATCGAAGTGTTCCGCAATCAGGGCCTCGATGGTTTCTTCGGCGACATGGGCTGTACCGAAGGATTCCACATGGATGGAAACCGGGCGTGCGATGCCGATGGCATAGGCCAGCTGTACTTCGCACTTGTCCGCCAGACCGGCTGCGACTACGTTCTTTGCTACATATCGTGCAGCGTAGGCAGCCGAGCGATCCACCTTGGACGGGTCTTTGCCCGAGAAAGCACCACCACCGTGACGGCCGACGCCACCATAGGTGTCGACAATGATCTTGCGCCCGGTCAGGCCGCAATCACCCACAGGGCCGCCGATCACGAAACGTCCGGTCGGATTGATAAAGTATTCCGTTTTATCGGACAGCATATTCGCCGGCAGGACAGGCTTGATGATTTCTTCCATCACGGCTTCTGACAGCTCATCATGGGCGACTTCCTCATCATGCTGGGTGGACAACACGACGGCCTCGATCGCTTTTGGTGTATTACCTTCATACCGGACCGAGACCTGTGATTTGCAGTCCGGCCGC
>NATV01000094.1 GCA_003094535.1 gamma proteobacterium symbiont of Ctena orbiculata
AACCAGAAATGCATTCAACGCACTTTCTGAAGGACTTATTATCGTCAACGAGCAGGAAAAGATCGTTTTGGCCAATGACTCGTTCATATCAAATACCGGCCAGAACAGAGAAGAAGTTATCGGCAGGAACATCGACAAACTGCACTGGAAGCAGAGAGAGGAAGGTGGAGTTGACGATATCCTGCCCTGGCACTTCAGCCTCTATAATTGCGAACGTAAAACAGGGGTACCCGTGCGTCTTGAATCTAATAACAAGACAATGACCTTCTCAGTCAATACCGCGCCAATTTTCGATTCGCTGGGAGCTATCCGCGGCGTGCTCGCGACATTTGACGATTTGACCGATCTGGAAAAGCAGCATAGAAAACTTCGCTCTACCCTCAGCAAATTGAGAAGTTCAGAAAAAGCGCTGCGTGACAAAACCATCGAGCTCGAATATCTAGCGACAAGAGATCCACTCACAGGATGCCTCAATCGCCGTGCCTTTTTCGATAAGCTCGATCTGATATTCGAACAATCCAAGGCAAAAGGATACGACCTGGTTTTCATAATGGTCGATATCGACAACTTCAAATGGATCAACGATGTCTACGGGCACGCAAACGGCGACAAAATCATCAAGCTTGTCGCGGAAATCCTTAACAGCAATTCGCGACCCGAGGACGTGGTCGGACGGTATGGCGGTGACGAGTTTACCCTCGCACTACCAAAAGCGGACATCGAGCAGGCAATGGCCATTGCGGAACGGCTGCGCCTGGATATACAGAACAAATGCCGCACCCTGTTCACCAACCGCCAACAGGTCACCTTGAGTTTCGGCCTCGCGGAATTACATCAACAGATGGAGGATTCTATTCTTCTGGTTAATAATGCCGACGATGCGCTTTATGCGGCCAAGCAGCAAGGTAAAAACCGGATCGTTACCTGGAAGCCAGGCTTAAAGAAAAGCGTCAAGCAGGACATCGATAAAGGGGAAGAGATCATCCTGCCCCCAGAAAAAGCCGACGAAACCGCGACAGTCGGTCTGTTGCAGGCTGAAATCGAACAACTTGAAAGCACGGTGAAGCAGCTTGAATCGGAGCTTGAGTACACCCGTGATGAGATAAGAAAACAAGGTAGCAACGATGAATTAACCGGCCTGCCGGTTAAACTGATATTCGATGACCGGGTTTCCCGGGACATCATCAGGGCCCAGCGAAATAAGCAATCGGTCGCCGTGGTTTCTTTGGATATCGACAATTTCTCGCGTATCAACGAGGCTTTCGGGCATGGAGTCGGCGACCAAATACTGAAAATCGTCGCTGAACGCCTGGTTCAGTATCTGCGCAGATCCGACACCGTGGCGGTATTGGATAGTGAAGACAATGACGAAATCTCCACCGTTACCCGGCTTCACAACGACGAATTCGCCTTGGTTCTCAGCGACATCAAGGATATTAAATCCGTAACCTGGGTGATACGCCGCATACTCGGCCGGCTGAAAAAACCCATGGAGGTCGATAACCAGGAGTTTTTTGTCTCCTTCAGTGTAGGCGCCGCATTCTATCCGCATGACGGAGATATCACTTTCGACCTCCTGCACATGGCCTATAGTGCCAGAATCGCGGCTAAAAACGATCCGGGAATCAACAATATCAGATTCTTTTCAAAAGATCTCAATCGCAATGCGTTCCACGGAATATGGCTGGAGATGCAATTTTACAAAGCCATTGTTCACCAACAGTTTGAAGTCGTTTACCAACCGAAAGTGAGTACCAAAACCGGGCTTATCACCTCCATGGAGGCACTCGCCCGATGGACACACCCCAAGGTCGGTCCAATACCGCCGGAAGACTTCATTCCGGTTGCGGAGCACACCGGACTGATCAACAAACTGGGCAATTGGATTTTCAAGAAAGCCTGTCTGGATCTTCGTCGCTGGCACAAAATGGGGTTTCGCGACCTGCGTATCTCAGTCAATCTTTCCGCACTCCAATTGAGAGATGAAAACGCCCTCAGTGAAAGATTTCTTCGTATCTGCAGCAGGCGAAAGATACCGCCCAGCAAAATTGAACTCGAGATCACAGAGAGCACATTGATCGAGAACTTTGAACATACCCAAGCTGCCATGCAGGCCATGAGCAAGGCCGGAATTCAGTTCACCCTCGATGAATTCGGCAAAGGATTCTCCTCCCTCGGCTACCTGCAAAAACTACCCATCAAAAACATTAAAATCGACCAGGCCTTTGTCGACAGCACACTACCCGACAGCCAAAGCCAAATCATCGTTAAAGCAATCATTTCCATGGCTAAAAACCTCGGTCTCAAGGTCGCTGCCATCGGCGTGGAAACAGAGACCCAGAAGCACTTGCTTTGCCAGCTGGACTGCGATGAGATACAGGGCTCCTACTACAGCGATCCCGTCACCATGAGACAGGCTACCAACCTCCTGCGCAGATACAACGGCAACAAGTCTACTGGTTGACAGCATAATGGATGCTGTCTCGCATCGGAAAACCGCCTGAATCCAGTCTATCTCGCCCGGGATTAAAGCCCTTGCCCGAAACCGCGGCAATCGATCCGGCCTTGGTTAGCGGCTGGCTACTGGTATACTTAATCCAATCGCCAGCAACTATAATACTGCCATATTGGGCAGCGAAACCGGCAGTAGCTAACTGCATTAGCCGTAAAAAGAGTGCGATACGCAGAGATATAGAGGTAATTTAATGACTACCCTATGGGAAAAGGTGACCCGCGAAACCAAGCTCATCAGTCTGCCTGAAGCCTATTTAAAGTTAAAAGCGGTAGTCGAGCGACCAGACTATGAACTCACCGATATCGCCGACGCCGTCAGCATCGATCCTGCATTGACAACCCGGGTGCTCCGGTTGGTAAACAGTCCCTACTTCGGCCTTGCCGGCCGTATAGAGACCGTGATCCGCGCGGTCAGCATGCTCGGTGTCCAGCAGATCCACGATCTGGCACTTACCACCTGCGTTGCCCACGCCTTCAGCGGAATCAATCCCGACCACTTGGATATGCGAAGCTTCTGGAGAAAGAGCATCTTCAGCGGACTCGCAGCCCAACACCTCGCCAAGAACAGGGGCGTGCTGGACAGCGAGAGGATGTTTGTCGCCGGCCTGCTGAGTGATATCGGCCACCTGATACTCTATCAAAGCGTACCCCAGGAGATCCTAGAGGCCGATAACCTGGCTCGGGAACGGCAGCTGCCAGCCGTCGAGGTCGAACGCGAGATGCTGGGCCTCGATTATGCCAGAGTCGGCGCGACCCTCATGCGTCAATGGCAACTACCCGACTCCCTGATCGAAACCACCGAATTCCACCCCGAACCCCTGCGCGCCAGGAAATTCCCGCTGGAGACCTCCATCGTACATATCGCTGTACTTCTCTCCAGCGCTAGTGAAGCCCAGGCCTTCGATCAAGGGACGCTGCAACCCCATGCTTCGGCGATGAGCACTGTAAATGTCTCTAGTGAAACCTGTCTCAAAATCTCGGAAGCAGTCGAATCGGAGGTTGAAGGGCTGTTGGACACACTTACACCGCTGAGAAAGGCCTCCTGACCCCGGCCCGGCAAATTCACCGAAGCGGTGCCGGCAGTGCCCTCGTAGCCTGCGCATTGAGCTGTGGTTTCAGCCTGCAATTGACATCGAGGTGATGACGATCCGATCCCAAATATCGCTTCGCCTGTAGTACAGGCGCATGCGATCGGCTAAAATTCACGCCTGAATCCCACCCGTGCCACGAGGAATTCCAACGTGTTTCGCAAAGAGCTGAAAGTCCTGGACTGCACCATTCGAGACGGCGGTCTGATCAACAACTACAACTTTACCGATGATTTCGTAAAGGCCGTCTATCGCGCAGCCTGCGACTCCGGTGTGGACATAGTCGAACTGGGTAAGAGGCTCGCGGTCAGCGAGGAGTACAGCCGGGACAAGTTCGGTAAATGGAACTTCTGCGACGATGACGACCTGAAGATGATCATCGACTCCCATGAGTGCGAGAACCCGCCCCTGATCGCGGTGATGTTCGATATCGGACGAGTCGATTTCGACAACCTGAAACCCAGAGACCAAAGCCCCTTCGACATGGCCCGGATCGCCTGCTACGTACCCGACATCGATAAGGGACTGGACCTGGTCAAGCGCTCAAAAGATATGGGATACGAGACCACCATCAACATCATGGCCTGTTCCGCCGCCATCCGCACCGAGTTGATCGAGGCCCTCAACCAGGTGGAGGAGACCGACGAACTCGACTACCTCTACCTGGTCGACAGTTACGGCGCCTTTTACTCAGAACAGGTCTCTGATTACCTCAATCTCTACAAAAAACACGCGCCAAGCAAGGAGCTGGGCTTTCATGCCCACAACAATCAACAACTCGCCTTCGCCAACACCCAGCAGGCGATCATCGACGGCGTCAATCTCCTCGATGCGACGATAAACGGCATCGGCCGCGGCGCCGGCAACTGCAATCTGGAACTGTTGCTCAATTTCCTGAAAAACCCCAAATTCGACGTCGAGCCGATCTACCGGGCGATCCAGGAGGAGTTCGTCCCCCTGCGCAACGAGATCGAATGGGGATTCAATGACATCTACGGCATCAGCGGCCATCTCAACCAGCACCCGCGGGCGGCGATGAAACGGCGCGCGGACAGGGAGAACCGCGATCGCTGCTACGATTTTCTGATTGAACAGAGCCGACTTGACGAAGGCATCATCTCCTGACGATTGACCTTGGAATCTATCCCCTTCGGTCTATCACCATGTACGGCAACCAGCGGATGGTTTACAAAGGCTAGCTTGTCCATCATTGTCATCCCCCTTGCTCTGCCGCATTGAGCGGATCGGCGGCTTCTCATAAGCGCCGCCATCCGCTATCGCCGTGTATGAATAAGCCGGCAAACCGCCACCCTTAAAAGGAGTACTTGGCGGCAAACTGGATTCGATCGAGTTCACCGTCGTCGCCGCTCTCCTTTTCAAGTTCTCCCTTGAGATACATCAGACCGAGGGTGATCGGCTTGGTCGGGTTGTACATCAGATTGACCTGGACGCTGCTGGCACTCTCGTTCAGGCTTCCCGGTGCGGCGGAGGGATTGTCGACCTCGACAAAGCTGTAGATCAGGTTCGAGCGCCATTTGCTGTTCCACTGATGGCGGTAGGCGGCAAATCCGGCCACCGATTCCACGGATTCGAGATCGCCGTTCGCCGGATCGACAACCGCATCGCGGGCCACCCCCAGGCTGGTATAGCGGCCCATGCCGTCACCGTAGTTGAGGGCGAATCGAAAATCGTCACGATCCATTACCTTGACCTTGCCGCTGATACCGACACCCCAGCCGGTGGTGGAATCCTCGTTCGTGCCGTCATCATATTTCAGTTCGCGGAACAAGCCGTTCAGCCTGAGATGTCCCCAATCTCTGGAGAGCTTATAGTTGGCGGCGATATCCGGCACGCTGTTGTCATCATTGACCCCGGTGTCGGTGAATGTCTCGGGATTTTCCAGGGCAATCTGGAAACCGTTCCAGCTGTACCTGATCATGGGCTGGCGGATAAACACCGTTCCTTCCGGGGCACCGAGGAAATCCAATGCGTCCGGCAGGGCCGCTGTATCCATGAAGGTCGACCAGGTCTGACCGAAGAGCCAGTTGTCGTAGGTCAGAAAGTAGTGCCTGAGACGCGGCGAGTTACTGTTGCTTACCACCTCGTTGCCGAAGCCCGTGGTCAGAAAATCCATCTCCAGCACCATCCCGAGGGCATGATCCCCGGCGAGGGTGTTCGCCTTGAAGTGGATCCTCGACTCGCGCGCGGTCATATCGAATACCGCATCCCCGTCTGAACCCCCGGTGGGTATGGACGACGGCAGATAGAAGGTACGCCCGGTACCGCTGGCACCGCCTGCCAGGCTGCCGCTGTCGGTATCGGTCCACATTGCGCTCAGCTTCGCGTAACCCCCGATGCTGAATTTGACCTTGCCGCCGAAGACATCACTCAGATCGTAGGCCGAGGCAGTCGCCGGCAGCAGAAGAGACGCGATCAGTGCGCCGACTCCCGGCAGTTTTTCACTCATATTGGACATCACTTGATCCTCCTTATAGGTAAGTGGATAAGAGCCGTACAAATATGCGTGTTGTATTTCAGCCAAGATGAAAGGCGCAGCGGTCGTCTATCTTCTCCATTCAGCTATTTTTTCTTCCTCCAAACGCTGCATGGGCAGAGACGTCAATCTCTACCCCTAGCTACGAGAGGGTATCCGGTTTGGATTCAGGCGACGCTGTATAGCTGCTTCTATTCAACACCAAATATGTGGTTGCAGCGGTCTGGCCGGAAGATCGTGTTGCCCCATCACTCTATTTATGCTGAGATAGAATTAACTAATAATCCAGCAGCAGGGATCGCCATGATCGGGGCTCTTGCGACCCTTAACTGGCAATAAACCAACAATCATTACAGAGGAGATCAGCAATGGGACGTGTAGCATTAGTGACCGGGGGAACCCGCGGAATCGGCGAGGCAATCTGCGTGGCACTGAAGGACGCAGGTTACACGGTTGCCGCAAATTATGGCGGCAACGAGGAGTCGGCAAAGGCATTTTCCGAACGCACCGGGATCCCTGCCTATAAGTTCGATGTCAGCGATTTTGCAGCCGTGGAGGCGAGCATCGCACAGATTGAGCAAGATATCGGCCCCATAGATATCCTGATCAACAATGCCGGCATAACCCGCGACGGTACCATGCACAAGATGGATTTCGAAAAGTGGGACAAGGTGATCCAGACCAACCTGGCCTCCTGTTTCAACACCTGTCACGCGGTGATCAACGGCATGCGCGAACGGGGCTTTGGGCGCATTGTCAACATCGGCTCGGTCAATGGCCAGGCAGGGCAGTATGGGCAGGTCAACTATGCCGCGGCAAAATCGGGTATCCACGGGTTCACCAAGGCCCTCGCCCTGGAGGGAGCGACCAAGGGGATTACCGTCAATGCCGTGGCGCCGGGTTATGTGGCGACCGACATGGTGCGCGCCGTACCGGAGGATATCCTGGCGAAGATCATCAAGACCATTCCGGTCGGACGTCTTGGAGAGCCTGAAGACATTGCCCGTTCCGTGCTCTTCCTGATCGCCGACGAGGCCAGTTTCATCACCGGTTCGACCCTTTCAGTCAACGGCGGCCAGCATATGTACTGAGTTTTTCTTTTCTACCAATTGGAAAAAAAGAAAACCAAACCGCGATGGACGCCAATCACCGCTACAGAAACGCAAATTAATTTAAATATGCTGAAATCTGCGTAGTGCTCAACACTACTGTTCCGACAACTCCTTTTCCAAGCGCTGGCTGAGTTGCTTGGGTGAGCTGCTGCGCTTGGCCAGGAGATGGTAGGCTACCGGTACGATATAGAGGGTGAAGAGGGTCGCGGCGATGACGCCGGAGAGGATGACGGTACCGATCACGGTACGCGTCTCGGATCCCGCCCCCGAGGAGAGCAGCAGGGGTATGGAGCCGGCAGCGGTGGTGATGCCGGTCATCACGATGGGACGGAATCGCACATGGGCGGCCTCCAGCAGGGCATCGCTGAAGGCCTTGCCCGCGTCCCTCAGCTGATTGGCGAACTCGACGATGAGGATACCGTTTTTCGCCGCCAGTCCCACCAACATGATGAGACCGATCTGGCTGTAGATGTTCAGCGTCTGCTCGGTCAGATGGAGCCCTAGCAACGCCCCCGCCATCGCCAACGGCACGGTCAACATGATCACCAGGGGGTGTAGCCAGCTCTCGAACTGGGCGGCCAATACAAGATAGACCACCACCACGCCGAGGATGAGCACGAAGACCACGGAACTGCCCGCGGTCTTATAGTCCCTGGACTGGCCCTTGTAGTCGATGATGGCGTGAGCGGGCAGGTGCTCGCGCACCAGTCCCTCGAGATAGTTCAACGCCTTGCCCAACGCCAGACCCTTCTCCAGGTTGGCCTCGATGGTGAGGGCACGCACCCGATTGTAGCGGTTGAGGCTGATCGAGTCGGCGACCTCCCGCAGGGTCACCAGGTTGGAGAGCTGCACCAGTTGACCGCTGGTTGTCGAACGGACGTAGAGATGGTTCAGATCGGTGGGGGTCTGCTGATCGCTGCGCTCGCCCTCGAGGATTACGTCGTACTCCTCGCCCTGCTCGATATAGGTGGTGACCCGGCGCGAGCCGAACATGGTCTCCAGGGTGCGGCCGATGGTCTCCACCGTGACCCCGAGTTCCGCCGCCCGATCGTAGTCTATATCCACCTTCAGCTGCGGCTTGGTCTCCTTGTAGTCCCAATCCACACCCAGCAAACCCGGGTTGTCCCGCTCGATCTCCTGCAGCAGTTGGTCACGCCACTGCGCCAACTCGTCATAGGTGCCGCCCCCGATGACGAACTGGATCGGTTTCTGGATGCGCCTGCCGAAGCCCTGGCGCATCACCGGGAAGGCCTTGACGCCGGGAAGATCCGAGAGTGATTTCCGCAGCTCATCCATGATGGTCCAGGCGGATCGGCGCGCGTTCCAGTCGTTCAGCACGTTGATCACGATACCGCCGTTGAAGATGGCGAAATTACTGAATCGCCTCGGCGCCCGCACCAACAGGCGGGTGATTTCGCCGGACTCAACATAGGGCATCATGCGCCGTTCGATCTCATCCATGTAATCCTTCATATACTCGTAGGAAGCACCCTCCGGACCGTTGACGATCAGATAGAAGGCGCCGCGATCCTCCTTCGGGGCATACTCATCGGGTATTTGCGCCAATAACCAGTAGGCCATGGCGAGGATAGCGGCAAAGATAAGCAGCATCAGCCATGGATGGCGTATCGCCAGGTGCAGGGTCTTGATGTAGAAGTCGCGGATATGCCCAAACAGGGCATCCACCCATTGACTCAGGCTCACCCTGCCCACCTTGCCGGACGGCAGGATCTGCGAGGCCAGCATCGGCGAGAGGGTCAGTGCCACCAGACTGGAGAAGCCGACCGCGGCCGCCATGGTGAGGGCGAATTCGGAAAAAAGCCGGCCGATATCGCCGCCGAGAAAGGCGATGGGCGTGAACACGGAGACCAGTACCAGGGTGGTCGAGATCACCGCAAAGGCAACCTGCCTGGCGCCGCGAAAGGCCGCCACCAGGCGCGATTCGCCATACTCCTCCATGCGCCGGTGGATGTTCTCCAGCATCACGATGGCGTCATCCACCACCAGGCCGATCGCCAACACCAGTGCGAGCAGGGTAATGATATTGATGGTGAAGCCGAGCA
Source organism: gamma proteobacterium symbiont of Ctena orbiculata (assembly GCA_003094535.1). Lineage (GTDB taxonomy): Bacteria > Pseudomonadota > Gammaproteobacteria > Chromatiales > Chromatiaceae > Thiodiazotropha. The sequence goes on from NATV01000094.1 coordinate 9,272, forward strand.
TCAACAGCACCAGGAAGGTGGCGATCAGCGACACCGGCACCGCTACCGCCGGCACGATCATGGCGCGGACGCTGCCGAGAAAGAGGAAGATCACCGTCACCACCAGGAGGATCGCGATAAACAGGGTCTTGTAGACCTCGCTGATGGCATTCTCGATGAACACGGAGCTGTCGAAACTCTGCTTGATCTCCATGCCCTCGGGGAGGGTGGCATTGATCCGCAACCGCTCCGCCTTTGCCGCCTGGGCCACCGCAAGGGTATTGGCGGTCGACTGCTTGATAATGCCGATGCCGACCATGGGCACACCATTGCCGCGGAAAAAGGTGCGGGTCTCGTTGGCACCCTTCTCAACCCTCGCCACTTCACCCAGCCGCACCAGGTAGCCGTCCTCACCCCGGGCGATAACCAGCTTGGCGAAGTCGTCCGCGGTATGGAAGGTGCGATCGACCCGAACCGTGAAGGCCCGGTCGACGGAATCGATACTGCCGGCGGGGAGTTCCAGGTTGCCGGCGCGCAGCGCCTGCTCCACATCGGAGACCGTCAAGCTGCGGGCGGCAAGGGCCTGGCGGTCGATCCAGATACGCATGGCAAAGGTCTGACCGCCCCCTACCCGCACCCGGGCCACGCCGTCGAGCACCGAGAAGCGGTCGACCAGGTAGCGCCGCGCAAAGTCGGAGAGTTCGGGTACCGTCATGTGATCGCTCACCAGGTTGAGCCACATGATGACATCTTCGTTGCTGTCAACCTTCTGGATCTCGGGCGGCTCCGCCTCCAGCGGCAGGTTGTCCAGAATCGCCGATACCCGGTCACGCACGTCGTTGGCCGCGCCATCGATATCGCGATCCACGTTAAACTCGATGGTCACCACGGAGCGACCGTCCTCGCTCACCGAGGAGATAAAGCGTATACCCTCGACACCGGCGACCCGATCCTCGATCAACTGGGTGATGCGCGTTTCCACCACGTTCGCCGCCGCCCCCTGATAGAGGGTCTCCACGGAGACGATGGGGGAGTCGATATTGGGGTATTCACGCAACGGCAGCTTATCGAAGGCAACCAGGCCGAAGGCGATCAGCAACAGGGAGAGGACCGAGGCAAAGACCGGCCGCCTGACCGAGATATCGGAGAGAATCATTGCCCGCCCTTGGTGGCCTTGACCAAGGGCTTCAGCAAGGCATCGATGGCGACCTCGTTGTGCTGCACTCCCTTGATCCGCACCTTGCCGTCGGCCTTCGCCTTATCCGTGCCGTGGGTGATGACCCGTTCCCCCAGCTGCAGCCCGCGCACCACTTCCACCTCCCCAGGGCGACGGGATCCTATGGTAATCTTGCGTTTCTCCACCCGGTTCTGATCACCCGCCACCACGAAGACAAACTGATCATTCCCTTTAGGCATCAGCGCCGACTCGGGGATTACCAGGGTGCGCCGGGGATTGTGCAGCAACTCCACGGTCATCAGCATGCCCGGCTTCAGCAAGCGTTCCGGGTTGGCGATTATGGCACGCACCAGGACCGACCGATTGACCGGATCGACCCGACTGTCCACAACCTTCACCTCGCCCTCGAAGATTCGCTCCCGGTAGGCGCGGCTGCGGGCACGAATCGGCAGGCCCGGTTGCAGATTGGCGAGATAGACCGATGGCACCGCGAATTCCAGCTTCATGGTGGCGTCGTCGTCGAGGGTGGTGATGGTGTCTCCAGTCTCCACCAGGGCACCGACACTGATATTGCGCAGTCCGATGACGCCGGAAAACGGGGCGGTGATCAGGCGGTCAGCCAGCCGGGACTCGATGGCCGCCAGGCGGGCGCGCGCGGTATCCACTTCCCGCCGCCGCTGGTCGAGCAGGGACTGCGCCTCGATTCCCTGAGACTCGAGTCGGCTGACCCGGTTGAACTGCCGCTTCGCCTCATTGAGATTGGCCCGGGCCTCCTGCAGCAGGGCTTGCTCCTCGCGATTGGTCATCTCCACCAGCACCTGGCCGGCCTCGACCCGTTCTCCATCGTCAAAATGGATCGCGGTAACCGTTTCCGTGACATTTACAGTCAGCTCCACCGACTCGTTCGCTTTCAGCGTGCCCAGCGCCTCGATGCGCTCGATGAAGTCCTCCTCGGCAACTTCGGCGATGATCACCAGGGGAGGCTGTTTCTCCGCCGACCAAGCGATTGCCGCCATAAACGGCACCAGCAACATGGCGGACAAAACTCTCGTTCCAATATGCATGAGACCTCTATTCACACAAATCCTCTGCGGGAAAGCTGCTTCGTCGATGGGCTTGGTAACTTTTGAAAGCGTGCCCTGCAGTCGAGTTCCGTAACCGCACCCTTTGGCCTGCAGGTTCCCTGGATTTCAAATTCACGGCCAGGATAGATCGATAACAAGTTTACGTGCACTGGGCGGCTACTGTTGTACACCTCAGCGGGCTCTGTGATCAAATGTGGTCGGCATGGCCCCTGCCGCAACAAAGGCTGAAGACACCACCCGGCGAGTGGCCGGATACTGGCTTCACGAGATAACCTCGCCGCATGGTCCAGATCGAGCGCAAGCGCCGAAACAGGGCGTGAACCCTTTTGGCATGGCGAAATGAATAGCCAGTCAATTGCCCCAGATCAATCAGATAAACGAATCTCAGGGTATGCTAGTGCCCATCATACAGCAGAGGGACCTCCAAGGAACTAAGGATATTGGGCTATTTTGTGATATAGAATAATGGACAATGACGACGGGATTGCTAATATTCACAGACCTTGACGGCACACTGTTGGATCATCATAGTTACGACCATCGGGACGCCCTCCCCGCACTGGAGAGACTGAGAGATCTGCAGGTACCGGTAATTCCCGTTTCCAGCAAGACGCTGGCTGAACTCACTGTTTTGATGAAGCAACTCAGACTCGACGGTCCGATGATCGGCGAGAATGGGGCAGTCATCATCTATCCCGGGGAGGAGCCTCAGATCGTTCCACCCGGTTATATGCAGATCCGGGATTTTCTAGTCGATAGCCGGACCAACCCCGACTACGATATGCTTGGATTCGGTGACATGGTGGTGGAAGAGGTCATGGAAAGCACCGGTCTTGATAAGGGTATGGCAATGCGCGCCATGAAGCGGCTAGGCTCCGAACCGTTTCTCTGGCATGGCCCAGCGGCCGGACTGCATCAATTCCGCCTCGATGTCGCCCGCGCCGGATTGAGACTGCTGCAGGGCGGGCGTTTTTACCATCTCTTGGGCGACACCGACAAAGGCAAGGCTGTACGCTATGTCACCAACCACCTCAAGAGAAGCGGCTATCCAGTCACGACCACCATTGCCCTGGGTGACAGCGACAACGACCGGGAGATGCTGCTGGCGGTCGATATTCCGGTGATCGTGCGCAAGCATGACGGCACGCATATCCTCCTTGAACAGCGGCCCGGCGCCATCATCACCGAGCAGCCGGGACCCGCGGGTTGGAACCAGGCCATGCAGAGACTATTACAACAATATGAGATCTGAATATGGCGGATTTCTATCAGAACGGTGAGATCACAACGCTGCACCGTCTCACCCATCAGCCCCTCGATGAGATGGAGCGGGAACTCACCGAGTATGTCGAGAAACATCCCATCGGACTGATCCTCCCCAGCCTCTATTCCGAACTCTCCGGTCCCGCCCTCTCCAATATCCTGGATGAGCTGCAGCATGCGGACTATATCTCCCACATCATCATCGGGCTCGACCGCGCCGATGAAGAGGAATTCCGGCATGCCCAGGATTTCTTCTCCAGGCTTCCCCAACGCACCCACCTGCTATGGCAGGACGGGCCGCGCCTGCGCAGTCTCGATGACGAGCTGTGTGAACGGGATCTCTCGCCGCCGGAACCCGGAAAGGGCCGCAATGTCTGGTATTGCCTCGGCTATGCCCTGGCCATCGAGGAACTGGCCGCAGTTGGGCTGCACGATTGCGATATCGTTACCTATAAGCGGGACCTTCCCGCCAGACTCTTCTACCCCCTGGTTCATCCCAACTCCAGTTTCGAGTACGCCAAGGGCTACTACGCCCGGGTCAATCTGAACAAACTCGGCGGCAGGGTAACCCGTCTCTTCGTAACCCCGCTGATCAGGGCATTGCGTATGATGGTGGGCTCCCTGGAGTATTTGGAATTCATGGACAGCTTTCGCTATCCGCTGTCGGGTGAGTTTGCCATGAGCATGGACTTGGCATCCCAGGTCCGTATCCCCAGCGACTGGGGACTCGAGGTGGGGCTCCTGTCCGAGGTCTATCGGAATATCTCGAGACACCAGATCTGCCAGGTCGATATCGCGGACCAATACGATCACAAACACCAGGACCTGTCGGCGCAAGACCGTGAGGGGGGATTGGCGAAGATGAGCCGGGATATCGCTAAATCCTTCTACCGCAAACTGGCCACCGAAGGTATTCAGATGAACCAGGCCTTCTTCCGCAGTCTCAAGGCGGCCTATCTGCGTAAGGCCCTGGATATGGTGGAGATGTACTACCACGACGCGACGATCAACAACCTCTCATTCAACCGCCATGCAGAGGAGGAGGCCATCGAGGTATTCCAACAGAGCATCGTGGAGGCGGGCCAGGCCTTTCTCGACAATCCGCTGGAGGCTCCGTTCATCGCCAACTGGAAACGGATTCTCTCCGCCATGCCCGATTTCAGTGAACGACTTTTTCAAGCAGTAGAGGCAGACAGCCAGAACTAATCTTGGTTGGCTACTCTAACTCTGTCGCTATTTTGGCGATTTTCTTACTTTTGAATTTTTGGCTGTGAAGGCAAGCACGCTGCGGCTGAGCGTGGCGTTTTTATCTTAACTTCAATAACCAGTTGTGAGCGAAGCGAACTCATTCATTCAAAATTCAGTATTAAAAAATAGAAAACTCTTCAGCTTTTCATTTGTAGCAGCCACACCACCTGATAGGGCCTCAGCCTCAATCCTTCCGCGGTGATGTCCGGTACGGTCTGCTGCAAGGCGTCATACCACCTGTCGTTTCCATCGAGCCGGCCCGGCAGGTTGACGGTCAGGGTGTCGGCGGTGAGGTTGTGAATCGCCAACAGCCGCTCGCGGCCATCCAGGCTGCAGCGCTCCAAACCGAAAACGCCATCCTGGAGATCCAACAGCTGTTGCGGGGCATCGGGATGAAAAGCCCTGATGCCCCGGCGCAGGCGCAGGCGGCGGATATACTCGGGAAACACCTGCCCCGCGTCCGACAAAGGATTGTCGATCAGACGTTCGAGTTCCGAGCCGTCCCATTTGCGGCGGTTGATGGCGCGGGTCATGCCGGTCCTCTCCACACCCAAGGGATCGTTTGCCGTGGCAGTCAAGGCGTTGAAGTAGACCGCCGGAATGCCCCGCATGGAGAGCGGCAGGGTTTGCGAGAGCATGAAGCGGGGAATGTGCCAGGGATCCTTATCGCCCCGTCCGGAGCGAAAGGCATCAAAGTAGCTGATATTAAGCTCATAGGGGCGATCGCTGCCGTCGGTTGTCGCCCGCATCGAGACATAACCGCCGAGCTTTCGCATCTCATCCAGAAAGCTGTTGATCTCATCATCGGGCAGCAAACCCTCCAAGGGACGCAGGCCGACGCCGTCATGGGAGGCGGTAAAATTGAGATAGGTACAGCCGTCGGGCACCTTCTCGCGCTCGAGTGATTGAACCCAGGGCAGCAGATATTTGGTCGTCTGCTGCTGGACGGCATGCAGAATCAACGGCGGGAGACTGAACTGATAGACCATGTTGGCCTCATCGCCGTCACTGAAATAGCTGATATTCTCCGCATGGGGCACATTGGTCTCAGTCAGCAGAATCGCACCGGGTTCGAGGAACTCCACCAGGGTGCGGAACAGCTTGACCACTTCATGGGTCTCGGGAAGGTGGATGCAGCTTGTACCGATCTCTTTCCAGAGGAAGGCCACCGCATCGAGGCGTATCGCCCGGGCGCCATGCCTGATGTAATCCAGCATCACATCGATGAACTCCAGCAACACCTCGGGATTGGCATAGTTCAGATCGATCTGATCGTTGCTGAAGGTCGCCCAAACATGCTTGAATCCCCGCGGCGTGCGCACCCGGCTCAACAGCGGTGAGCTGCGGGGACGAACCACCATGGTGAGGTTCTCACTGGGATCGACCTCGATGACATAGTCCCGCCCCGGTGTCTCGTCGCGGATATAGTTGACGAACCACAGATGTTCGCGGGATATATGGTTCAACACCAGATCGAACATCAGCGACCTGCCCTCGGCAAGGGCCGCTATATCATCCCAGTCACCCAGTTGCGGATTGACTGACCTGAAATCCGACACCGAGAATCCATCATCGGAGCTGAAGGGAAAAAAGGGCAGCATGTGGACCATGCTGAAGACCCCGTCCAGACGCCTATCGAGAAAGGCGTTCAAGGCGGCTAGGGGCGTCATGCCGGGGAATTGCACATTGTCCCCGTAGGTTATCAGGACGCAGTCTTTTTCGCTCCAGCGCGGCTGACTCCAGCGCTGACCCTGGCGCAACTCGATATGTCGTTCTATCAGCCCGTGCAGCCGGGGCAGAAGTTCATCGGCCCCGGATCCACCATAGAGCAGCCGCAGGTGGCCATGCAGGCGTTTGTCGAGATCGTCGATCAGAGCATCCCCTTATAAGCGGCTGATTGGCGGAGCAAAAAAGAGCCTTGCTGCATTGTTGGACAGGCGTTGAGGTTTGTGCGACCGCAAACTAAAAAAATTCATTTATAACCTGATGTCAATAGAGATCAACTATATTCAATATCTCTTAAGTATTAAAGAGTTGACATGTGTCAATCCGAATCCAAAAAACAGCTGATTAATCCTGCTATTTTTAAAAGGGTAAGCAGAATAAAAAAAGACCAATCAAATCTCCAAGGAGGCCGTCATGAGACTCGAACACCAGGATGCAGTACGCCCGCTGGATGCGGTCAAAGCTAGCAAGACCATAGAAGTAGAGGGCAGGATGGTCGCCATCGATGATGAAGGTTATCTACTCGACTTCGGTGACTGGAGCCCGGCGGTAACAGAGGCCCTGGCAGAGGCTGATGGGGTAAAACTGACCGATGAACACTGGCTGTTGATCGACTTTCTGCATCGTTTCTATGCAGAGTACGAGATCGCGCCGGAGATCCCCATCCTGGCCCGCAATCTCTGCAAGGATCAGAACGATTGCCGTTGGACCAAACGCTATATCGAAAACCTGTTCCCCGGCGGCGCCAAGATGGCGTGCCGTTATGCCGGCCTGACAAAACCGGTAGGACGCAGCTGCATCTAGTGTCGCCAGGCATAGCCAGACTGGGCGGCCCGGCGGCATAGTGCATTTCGAGCGCTAGAACATGGGGCACCTCGTAGAGATGCCCCCCATCCACGTCTATTCTGTTCACTTCCTTCACTGTCCCATTCGGGGTATAACAAGGCCTTCGCGGCAAAAAAACGACGGCTGTACCGCCTTGCAACAGATGAACAGACCCGATCGACGCAGCACCTCAACGCTCACCCTGCCACTGTTGGTTTCCATCCTGACTGCCCCGCTCCTGCAAGGGGAAGAGCTGGGCCAGGTCAGTACCAAATTCCGCGTCGTCGGCCCCAACGACAAGATCGTCATCGAGGCCTTCGATGATCCCGCCGTTGCCGGTGTCACCTGCTATCTCAGCCGGGCCAAGACCGGCGGAGTCGGCGGTGCGATCGGGATTGCCGAGGATACCTCCGACGCCTCCATCGCCTGCCGTCAGACCGGCCCGGTGAATCTCACCGCGGACATCCTGGACAACTCGCGGGACGGTGAAGAGGTATTCAAACAGCGCACATCGATACTCTTTAAAACCATGCAGGTGGTGCGATTCTATGACGCCAAGCGCAACACCCTGGTCTATATGACCTACAGCGATAAGCTGGTGGATGGCTCGCCGAAAAACAGCATCACGGCGGTCCCGCTTTTAGACTACCGGCCGATGCGGGCGGAGCGGCAAATGCAGGATACGGACGCTATTCGGTGATCCCCTCCCCACTCCATACCGGACGCCTGGTGCTGACCCCTGAAGATCCCTACCTGGCACCGGAAGACCCGGGGGATCTCATTCAGCAGCTTCGTGAAATCGGTTTTGCCGGGGAGCGGCTTGGACAGGGATCAACGAGTTATATGGTTGGCGATCAGTTCATGAAACTGGTCACCTTCATGGGTTGCTCACCCGCGATTCAATCCGCACCCAGCGACTCGGACGAGCCATTCTGCCATCTGGTCCAGTCCGGTCCCCATCCGCTCCCCATATTTCTGAGCGGACGCAATACCACCGCGCCGCGTTGCGAAGCGTGCCGAAAAAGAGTCCCGCAATGGCAGGGGATCATGGGCGACTGGGCGCAGGATCCGGCAGACTTTGCGGCAACCTGCCCTCACTGCGGCCACGCACAGAATCCCGCCAACTACGACTGGAGGCAGAGTGCCGGCTGTGGGCGATATATGCTCTGCGTGGAAAACATCTTTCCCCAGGAGGCCGTGCCGTCAACGAGGCTGTTGAACGAGCTGCAATGGATCACCGGAAATCGGCCCTGGCACTATTTCTACATTCAGGAATGAGCGCGGCGGGGGGAGCGGGAGATCACCCCAGATGGCAGCGGTTTTTGCCGGCCTTCTTCGCTTCGTACAGGGCCTTGTCCGCCCTTGAAAAGACAATATCGATGGATTCGTTCGACTGAAAGGGCGCAATCCCGCAGGAGATGGTCACGGTGACCGGCTTACCGGCGGAATGAAAACCGTTGGACTCCACCGAGTTACGCATTTCGTCCGCCACCTTCAAGGCCTCATCGCCGCTGGTACCGGTAAGCAGGCAGACAAACTCCTCCCCTCCGTAACGGGCGATAAAGTCGGTAATCCTCAATCTAGCCTGAAGGTTGTTGGCTATCACCCGCAGGGCCTTGTCACCGGCCTGATGACCGAAACGGTCATTGATCGATTTAAAATCATCGATGTCCCACACCAGCATACAGAGGGGATCGTTGAAGCGCTTCCAGCGTGCATACTCCTGTTCCACCCGCTCCTCGTAGGCCAGGCGGTTGGGCAGTCCCGTCACCGCATCGATCAGCGCCATATGGTGCGCCTCAACCATTCTCGAACGCAGTTCGCTGGACTCCTTCTCCAGTTTTTCCAGCCGATGCTTCAACTCCTTTTCGCTCGCCTCGCTCTTCTGGTGCCACTCATGCTCTTCGCGTAGATAGTCCTCGATATTGCTCTGGATCAGAGTGATTCGCTCGCGCACCGCGAATTTCAACTGCTGCAGGTCGGTTGCCGCCTGGACGCTTGCGCCCAGATCCCCGACATGTCCGGTCACCTGCTGCGAGAGGTTTCGGCCATGCGCAGCGATGCGGTTGCGTCCATCGTGGGCACTCTGCAGATGCACGCCGAGATCCTGCAGACGCTGGGTCAACTCCTCGAGGAAATCCTCCGCCTCCTTGATCTCCATCTGTACCTGTCCGTAGGACTTCGCGGATAGCTCCAGCAGATCGTGCAGGACCTCGGTCCAGGCGTCGCCGGAAGCCTCCCGACCCAGGCGCAGTTTCAGTCGGCTGACCTCATCGCCCCAATGACCGGGCCAGGATGCCTGCTCCAGCAGATTGAGCAGAATCTCATTCGGCCTGGGCCCGCTCTCCTTTTCACTCGGAGCGCTACCCAACAGGCGTTCGAACAACCCCCCCTTTTTTTCCTTGGCGGGGCGGTCGCGGCTCAACAGATCAACCAGGCGGGAAAATTGTTCATCATCCATCTGGCTCGGATCATCGCTCAGCAGGCGTATCAGTTGCACTGCCTCCTGGGCCTTTTTTTTGCTCAATTGGAGGCCATCGAGCAACCGGACGTACTCATCCGACATGTCGCTCTCACTCGCCCCGGTCTCTTCGGAGAAGTGCAACAGACCATCGGAGAGGGCGTTGAGCTTGCTTTTGAGCTGATCGTTGATGCCGCCCCTGACGGCATCGCGGACACCTTTCAGATGGGGATCCAGACGCGGATCGAGGCCGTTGGCGGCAAGGGTCAGGCGGATGATGGTGCGAGTCAGCAAGCCTTCCAGTTCACGGTTCGCATCTTCTTCGCTCTCATGCTGGCGCAGTAGATCTTCGTATCGTTGTTTCCAATCTTTCTCGTTCATCGCCTTTCGCCGTCACGAGTCTGTGCAGGATTGCAGTTAGGTTGTCATCAGTCCGAGTTCGGCAGCACTGCACCACCAGGCTGACGTGAGTTCAAGCGACCATGGGCAGCACAACATCTTTCGGCAGCTCTATCTCCAGACTGACCGGCAGATGGTCCGAATGAGCATAGTTGAGCACTTCGTGTTTCGAAACCTTCAGGCTGGGAGAGGCCAGGATATGGTCCAGCTTGCGACTCGGGCGCCAACTGGGAAAGGTCATCATATCGCAGAGACTGCCCTGCAGATTCGTCCTTTCGATCAGGTAGCGAAACTCATCAGAGCTGCAGCCACAGTTAAAATCCCCCATCAGCACCAGGTGGGAGTAGTGGGATACCAGATCGCTCACATAGGAGAGCTGACGCAGACGCGCCCTGCGTCCCAGCGCCAGGTGCATCATGCAGATACCCAGCGGCTTTTCGTTGGTTTTGAACTCCATCAGCACGGCGCCGCGGCCCGGCAGCCCCGGCAGGCGGTGCTCCGTGATCACACTCGGCTCGACACGGCTCAATACGCCGTTGCTGTGCTGCGCCAGCTTTCCCAGTCTGCGGTTGACCTGCCTGTACCAGTAGGGGAAACCGGCATGTTCGGCGAGATAGGCGGTCTGATCGACGAAACCGCTGCGCAGGCTCCCGGAATCGACCTCCTGCAGCCCCACCACATCGAAATCCTTCAACAGGTGAGCGATACGATTGAGATTGTCCAACTGCTGCCTATGCGGCAGCATCTGTTTCCAGCCGCGCGTCACGTATTCGTGATAGCGTCTCGTATCGGCTCCGGCCTGGATGTTGTAGCTGAGCAGGCGAAGGCGGTAGGCGCTGTCTAGTGTTGACTGATGCTGAACGATTTGGCCATTCATATCTAAATGTGTCTTTTTAATTATTACCCCGATTGCTATAAATTTTACGGCAAGAACGTCAGAAAACTTGAGTGCAACACCACAAGTTTTAAAACAATAGCACGCATACGCAAAAAGGCGGCATTCAGCCGCCTTTTTTTCTCACCCATCCAGGCCCAAGCGCCAATTATCTGCTAAGGCCTTGTATGTACTGGGCTACCGCTGCCATCTCATCGTTGGTCATCCGTGTGACGACGCCCTGCATCATTTTGGCATTGTCATTGGTGCGAATGCCGTCGCGGAAATCCTTCAGTGCCTTCTCCGTATAGGCGGCGTGCTGGCCGGCGACGGCGGGGAAATTGGCTTGCGGGTTCCCCGATCCGGCAGGACCGTGACAGGCCATGCAGGCGACCACCCCGGTCTCAGGATTGCCGCCCCGATAAAGCGCTTCACCGGCCGCTACCATGTCGGCTGCAGCCTCACCGCTCTGCCGCGGCTGGCTGGAGTAATAGGCCGCCAGGTCGGCGATTTGCTGATCGTTGAGCGGCATCGCCATCGGCGCCATGGTCTGATCGGTGCGATTACCGGACTTGAAATCCTTTATCTGCTTCTCGATATATCTCGGATGCTGCCCTGCGATCTTGGGCCAGAGGGGATTGATCGGGCTGTTTCCGTCAGGGCCATGGCAACCTGCGCAGATTGCAGACTGTTTCTTCCCTTCCTCAGGATTTCCGGCGGCCTGGGCCAGGTTGAGTCCGAAGCTGAGGGCAATAGTGATGGTTACGAGCCATTTAATCATGATCAATCCTGGTTTGAAGTCTGCTAGACAGGTTGAAATCCCGGGCTTTCGACCCCGCCAGAAGACTGGCCGGCAATCCTGAAAGCCCTAAAAAAGCTGCAAAACTATAGCAGAACTTTCTAATAAAGGTCAAAATCAGACAGTTCCCGGAAGAGGTGGTTCAATCCATGCAGAAAGACCCCGATCAATCCCTTGTCAACAACTGCTTCGCGGTAATCTACACCCCCAGCCGCCGTCGCAAGCGTTTCCCGGAAAACTGCGTAGAACCGGCTGCCAGCGCGGAAGAGGCCCTGGCGGTCGCCGCGGCGCGGAAAGATTGTCATGCGGCTGAGGTCCTGGGGCCATCCCGCTCCTCGGAGGGCTTTCGCCTCTACTACCTGTTGAAGTGGCTCTAGGGTCTTGCAGACGCCCGATAACGGGATCAGATCCTGAGCTTGCCCATCTCCTGTTCGATGGCGCGGGCATCCAGGGTCTCGAAATCGGATCGGCTGAATGTGGTAATGCCCCCGGCGAGTTCGTACCAGGCGAATCCATGTGTCCATGGGGCCTGCTGGTAGCTGCCTTGGCGCTTACGGGATAGACAGTAGAGCCGGCCGGGGCGATAGATCAGATTGTAGCTGATTTCAGCCTCGTGCAGCGCGCCGATATGGGCCCAGGCCTCGGCTGCCGAAGTGAACACCTCGCAGGGGAGCGGATACGCCTTCTCCCCGCCATTGTGCTGCCATTCGCCGCTTTCTATCGGCAACGGGGCGGTGCGCAGATAGCACTGAAAATGGAGGTGGTTGACGGATGCGTAGGCGCCGTAGCTGTTGTAGGCGATGCCCCATCCCGGCAACCGTTCCCCCAGCGCCTCAACCAAGGTCCAGACATACTCATGGTAGGGGCTGGTCAGGAGCTGAGGCAGCCGGTTGCGGCGATGGGGAACCAGCAGCCCGTGCATCGGGGCGAAGGGGAACTTGTTGTAGAGCAGTTCAACCTCGTTTCCCAGCAGTTCACCCGCCCAGAAGACCTCTTTGCGAAGATAGGGCTTGTTGAAGTTGAAGCCGTCCGGATCGAATTCGCGGCTGATCCCCAGAACCGGTTCCCGGCTCATGCGGGAGGGCCGAAAGGCCCTGACATGGTTGAACTGCAGCTCCCACGCCCCAGCGCGCCGAAATTCAGTGGCATGGACGCCGTCGAAGCCAACCGCCATCAGTTTGAGAAAGACCAGTTGATCGTCCTCGGCGCCAGCCAGCTCGCGACCTTCGCCCAGGGTATCCCGGCAGTAGGCGGCAAGCTGATCGAAGCGCTGCGCCAGGTCCCCCTTCAGTACCCGATAGACCCCGCTATCGAAGCAGGCATTGGCATGCACCAGGATATAGCTGCCCAAACCCGGATTGCCTATCAGCGGTTGCAGTCCCGAAGTAAACGCCTGTTTCAGCTGCTCCGGGGAATCAAAGGGAGATGGTATCAACTATCAATGCATATGACGCTTATGGTCACCCTGTTTCATTTTCATCTGCAGTTTACGCACCGGGGCTTCAACCTGCACGCTTGAGCCGTCATCGAAGATCAGGGTCAGCGGCACTTTCTGGTCGGGAACAAGCTCCTGTTTCAGGCCGAGGAGCATCACATGCAGCCCGCCGGGTTGCAACTCGACCATTTCACCCGCCGGCAGATCGATCTTCTCCACCTTGCGCATGCGCATCATGCCATCATCCATGGTGTGGGTGTGCAGCTCGGCCACCTCGGAGGCCGGGCTGCTTACAGCGGTGAGCGCGCTTCCCTTGTCGCCCTTGTTGTGCAGCACCATGAACGAGGCCGAGTTGGGCTGACCGGGCGGAACAGCCCTCACGTAGGGATCGTCCACCATAATGCCATCGGCGACGGAGCCGGCTGCGACCGTCTGGCTGAGAATGGGGAACAAGAGCCCGAAAAGTAGGAAATGCTTCATTTGGGACATAGGTAAGACTCCTTTGCTAAACACAACTTATCAGCCCATTCCCGGACTGTCTGCCGAAAATGGCTGTGCCAACGGCTGAGGAGGATGACACTAATGCCACTCCCAAGGCAATCCAATGCCCGCACTTTTAACCAATTTCGCGCCATTAGTAAGGCATTTGACCTATTTTGAGTTATTTACCCCAATCGGAAAACCTCGGTTTGCGGGCATAAAAAAAGCGCCTTGCTTGCCAGCAGGCGCTTTTTTCTCAACCTTGAATCAAGGTTTTCCGTGACTTACTCAGAGCGTCAGCAGCCAGTCGACAATGACCTTGATGTCTTCGTCACTGACATGGGCGTTCGGCGGCATCGGTACCGGACCCCAGACGCCGGATCCACCGGCCTTGACCTTCGCGGCCAACATCTCGGCGGCACCCTCCTGGCCCTTGTATTTCGCTGCGACCTCTTTGTAGGCGGGTCCCACTACCTTGGTTTCCAACTGGTGGCAGGCCATGCAGCCGCGTTGCGTCGCAAGTGCCACAGGATCAGCGCTAGCAGTTGCTACGGCACCCAGAGACACGACAGTCGTGCTGGCAGCCAGCAACATCACTTTCATTTTATTCATCAGGTATTTTCCTCTAATATCAGTCAGTTAACACTCATACACCTGTAGGGATGAGATAGGCCCGTCCCTCAAATTTGGCGGATTATAAAGTAAATAGACCTCAATTGCCTATCAAAGACAATTATCAATCGGATTAGTTTACATTAAATAACAGTGCAAAATCCCCCATGGAAAGCCCTTCCGAGCGGCCTGACGGAGGCTCGAGGGGGGGGATCAATGGCTGCCATCCTTGTCCGCCAAATGGGCCAGATAGAGGGCCAATCCAAGCAGTGCAATGCCCGCGGCAAATTGCAGGAGATCCATGGGCGTAACGAAATCCATACCCAGGGCAAACTCAAAATAGCGCACCACGAGGATCATCATCACAACCTTCGCGAGACGGCTCTTGAGATCGTCGAGACTGGTGATCGTCAATACATTTGAAGCGCTCTCCGAGGCCTCCGCATGTTCGATCTTGCTGATAAACAGCTCATACAGCCCCAGGGAGAAGATAAGCAGCACGGTGGCCAACAGGTAGCCATCCACGATCTCCACCACGTGAGTGATGGTGGCCGATCGCAAATCGACCCGCTGTTCCGCGCTCAGTGCAGGGGAGGCGTACTCCCCCAGGTGGGCGATCATATAGATGGCATCCACCGAGGCCATGTAAAACATGGCAATCGCCGCCGCCATGCTCGCAACCACTGCCGCAAACACCACAAGTCGGCTGTTCCAAAGAACCTGTTCAAACTTCGTTTCCACAATCCACCACGCTCTGTTTATCGTCGGCCTATTATTCCCAGCTGTGATCCAGACTCAAGTGTTATTTTGCAGGAAAAGTCCAGCTTATTCTGGTGACTCCAAGTAAACTATTGCAATGTGCTCAATCAGAATCCACGCTGATCAGCGATCGTACACAAACCTGGCAAGGATGCCATAAAAAATCGTAATAACGACTGAAAAATTCATGCGTTTTTTAGCCTCGTGTTGCATGGGCTAGACTGTTTTTCCTGGTTAAACCTCACGTCCTCTACCGCAGGAGCATTGGGATAAGTGAACCTAAATAGTCTTGAGCACAGCGAACACATCCACCCAAAACTAAAAACTTAAAACTCCCGAAAGTCACTGGTGCAACGGTTGAGAAATCGGGGTCACCGACTCTGGCGAACTGGATTGGCGCCGGGTAACTGATTATCATCTGCCTCTTTTCTCCAGGATCTCACCTCAATGCCACGCTTTATACCTGGCCAGCGCTGGATCAGCGATAGCGAGTCTGAATTGGGTCTGGGTAGCATTGTCGAGACCCAGGGACGCACTGTCGCCATCCACTTTCCCGCGGTCGGTGAAGAAAGGGTCTATGCTCAGCAGGGCGCGCCCCTGACCCGCGTCATCTTTGATGTCGGCGACAGCATCGAGGGCCGCGACGGCAGTTCCCTGCTGGTGACCCGCGTGGTCGAGGAGAAGGGCTGCCTGATCTATCACGGAGACGACAAGGAGGGCAGACGGGCGAGCCTGGCTGAGTCCGATCTCAGCGACTCCCTGCGCATCGATCAACCCCATCAGCGCATCTTCGCCGCTCAGATCGACCCTCCCCACTGGTTCAATCTGCGCTATCAGACCTTGCTGCAGCTAGGTCGCCAGCTGAAATCCCCGGTTCTCGGCCTGGGCGGGCCCAGAATCGATCTCATCCCCCATCAGCTCTATATCGCCCACGAGGTGGCCAACCGGCCGAGTCCCCGGGTGCTTCTGGCCGACGAGGTGGGACTCGGCAAGACCATCGAGGCCTGCCTGATCCTGCATCATCAGCTGATGACCGGACGCACCAGCCGGGCCCTGATCCTGGTACCCGATCCGCTGGTCCATCAATGGCTGGTGGAGCTGCTGCGGCGCTTCAATCTCAGGTTCCGCGTCTTCGACGAGGAGACCTGTCAGGCCATTCAGGACTCGGGACAGGGTGACAATCCCTTCCATGCCGAACAGCTGGTGCTCTGCAGCCTCGATCTCTTCCACCACAATGCGCAGCGCCTCAGCCAGGCGCTGGAGGGCGGCTGGGATATGCTGATCGTGGACGAGGCGCACCACCTGACCTGGTCCGCCGAGGATCCCAGCGCGGAGTATCTGCTGGTCGAGGCCCTGGCGCTGAAGACCCCGGGAGTGCTGCTGTTGACGGCCACTCCCGAACAGCTGGGCCAGGCCGGACACTTTGCCCGCCTGCGGCTGCTCGATCCCGACCGCTACTATGACCTGCAGGCATTTATCGAGGAGGAGCGTCACTACCAGCCCGTGGCGGATGCGGTGGAGCACCTGCTGCGGCATAACAGGCTGGCGGAAGCGGCCGCGGCAAGCTTTCGGAAGATCCTCGACGAGGGAGAACAGCAGCCGCTGCAGACCCTCCTCGAAGCGAGTGACGCCGACGAAGCAGAGCGAAATGAGGCCAGGGAGAGGCTCATCACCACGCTTCTGGATCGACACGGCACCGGTCGGGTACTGTTCCGAAACACCCGTACCGGTGTCAGCGGCTTCCCCGAGCGGGAACTGCACAGCTACCCGCTGACACTGCCTGCATGCTACGAGGTGAGCCCGGCGAGCCCGAGTGATCTCCCGCCGGAGCTCTACCTGACACCCGAACGACTCCATGCCGATCGCGGCCTTCCCGCCTGGTGGCTCGAGGATCCAAGGGTAGCTTGGGTCATCGAGCGCTTGCGCGAGGATGTCACCAGGAAATACCTGTTGATCTGCGCCCATGCCCAGACCGCCATCGAGCTGCAGGAAGCGATCAGGGTACAGACCGGTATCGGGGCCGCGCTGTTTCACGAACGCATGAGCATTATCGAGCGGGATCGGGCTGCCGCCTGGTTCGCCGATCCGGAGGGTGCGAGGCTGCTTATCTGTTCCGAGATAGGCAGTGAGGGCCGCAACTTTCAGTTTGCCCACCACCTGATCCTCTTCGACCTCCCAATCGACCCGGATCTGCTGGAGCAGCGTATCGGTCGGCTCGACCGGATCGGTCAAAAAGAGCGGGTGCAGATTCACGTCCCTTATCTGGATCCAAGTCCGCAATCGATCCTGCTGCATTGGTACAGGGACGGTCTCGACGCCTTCAGCCACCCTGTTCCAGGCGCCCATGAACTGTTCAAGCAGCTCAGCCCGATACTCTGGGAGGCATTGGAGTCTGCGCCCGCGGAGAGCGGTCTCGAACAGCTGCTCGAACAGACGCGCCAGTTGCGAGCGACGACCCAGGAACGCCTGCTGCAGGGACGGGATCATCTGCTGGAACTGGGCGCATGCCGCGAGCCCACTGCTAGTTGGCTGGTCGACCAGCTGCTTCAACAGGACCGATCCCATCAACTGCGACACTATCTCGGTCAGCTGTTTGACAGTTACAACATCGACACCGAGGAGCTGGGAGAGACGGGACTTGTCCTGCGCCCGGGGGAGCAGGTCATCGCCGGTCCGTTGCCCGGCCTGGCGGCGGAAGGCATGACCGCGACCTTCAGCCGTACCGACGCCCTGGCCCACGAGGAGCGCCAGCTGCTTACCTGGGAACATCCGCTGGTGAGCGGTGCCATGGAGCAGGTTATCGGTCAGCAGACAGGCAACAGTTCCGCGATCGCGATCAAGCACCCGAAACTCAAGCCGGGTCAACTCCTGCTTGAGTCTCTTTTCGTCGTCGAATGCCTGGCCCCGCGCAAGCTGCATGTCGCGCGTTTCCTGCCGCCGACGCTGATCCGCATCCTGCTCGACGCCGACGGCAAAAGATGGGATCACTCGATCGGCAGCGATGAACTGCTGGAGAATGCCCGGGGTTTGGAGACGCAGGCGATCCTGCCGGTTATCAACAGCTACAGAGAGCAGATACGAAAATTGAACCGGCTGGCGGAGGCCGCGGCACACAACAGCGTGGAGCCGGTTATACATAGCGCCCTCAACACCATGATGGCCCACTACACGGAAGAGATACAGCGCATGATGGCGCTGAAAAAACACAACCCCGGCATTCGCGAGGAGGAGATCCGACTGATGCAGGAACAGGGCCTTGAGCTGCATAAACACCTGCAGGCCGCGAGGGTACGCCTCGATGCGGCGCGCCTGGTGATCTCCCTATAGCGCGAAACCGGCTACAGGCTGCGCTCAGACTCCGATGCGAACAGCTGTTCGATGGGGAACGGCCGGCAGATACCGAACCCCTGAGCATAATCGATGCCTATATCCTGCAGGCGATGCAGGACCCTGTCGTTTTCCACAAACTCCGCAATGGTCTCCAGGCCCATGATGTGGCCGATCCGGTTGATTGCGTCCACCATCGAATCATCGATCGCGTTATCGAGCATCTCTTTGACGAATGCGCCGTCGATCTTCAGATACTCCACAGGCAAGTGTTTGAGATAACCGAAGGATGAGAGACCGCTGCCGAAATCGTCGAGGGCGAATTCACAGCCGAAGCGCTGCAGTGTGCGCATGAAGTGCTCCGCGGACGTGAGGTTGGAGATCGCCGCTGTCTCCGTGACCTCGAAACAGAGCATCCCCTTGGGAATTTCAGCACTCCGAATCCTCTCCAGAATTACCTGCAGGACCTCTTCGTCGCACAGGGAGTGGCCCGACAGATTGACAAAGTAGCGCCGCCCAGCGGCAAGGGAGTCATCCCTGTTGGCGACGATATAGCGGATCAGGCGATCGATCACCCAGCGATCGATACTCGGCATCAGGTCAAAGCGTTCCGCCGCCGGGATAAAGGCACCGGGCAGAATCAGCTCTCCCGAATCGTCGAGCATACGGATCAACACCTCCACATGCTCCGACGCTCCACTGCTGTTGATCGACTTGATCGGCTGCACAAAGAGGGTAAAACGGTCTTGGTCCAAGGCGCTGCGTATATGGGTTACCCATTTCGCCTCGCCATGTCGCTTGGCGGCGGGACTGCCGACCGGATCGTAGATGTGAACCTTGTTCCTGCCCTCATCCTTGGCGGAGAAACAGGCCGAGTCGGCATGGCTCAGTATCTGCTCCAGGTCCTTGCTCTGCTTGTCGATGGGCACCATGCCGATACTGATGCTTTGGGAAAAGCTCTTCCCCCCGAATACAAAACGAAAACCCTGGACCGAGTGGCGTATGCTATCCGCGATGCGTTCGGCAGCCCGCATGGTACATTGGGAGAGCAGAATGCCGAACTCGTCCCCACCCAGCCTGGCCAACAGGTCGCTGTTGCGGATGGAGCGTTTGATCAGGCTGGCCAGCTGCCGCAACAACTCATCCCCGGCGGCATGACCGCAGTTGTCATTGACGATTTTGAAACGATCCACATCGAGATAGAGCAGGCAGTGTTCGCCACCCTCGATCGCTGTCTGTTCCAGCAGTCTTGTCAATTGACGATCGAACTCGGTTCGATTGTAGAGCCGGGTGACCGGATCGTGGCTTGACTGCCAACTCAGCTGTGCAGCCAGCTTGCGCGATTGACTTGTGTCCTTGAACACCAGCACCAGACTCTCCAGCTCCCCCGTTTCATTCTTGAGCCTGGTAATCGACTGCTGGATCGGCAGACTCGGTCCTTCTCTGTGTTTCAGCATTAACTGCCTGCCTTCGCCCTGGATGATCATATCCAGGGTGAGTGGGCTCTTTTCCGACCCTGACTCATCGAAAACCCGATAGACCTCTGTCAATCGACGTCCCGCCATCAGCCGGCTCTGATAGCCGGTCATGCCTTCGGCGGCCAGGTTGGCAAACTCAACCCTGCCGCCGGCATCGAGCAGGATGACCGCGTCTTCCACCGATGAGAGCATCGCCCGTGTCCGCTGGTCCGCCATGCCGATGGCCTGCAGCTGCTCCTGTTTAGCCAGTTTGTCATCGATTTCGCAGACCTGCACCAGGCAGAAACCCGGATGCATCGCCAGTGGCTTGACGCTTAAGCGGATAAACCGATTCTCGTCGATATTGAAGAGGTGGCGGGCATTATCCAGGGAGAAATAGGTCTGCAGGGCACCATCGGCCCCGTTTGCATGAACCGCGGTCATGACCATTTTTGAGAAGCGCGGTCCGGCCAGTTGCGGAATCAGCTCCTCAAGGGGACGTAACAGCGCCTCTTGATCCGTCTTCCCGGTGGTGTCCGCAAGATGCCGATTCCAGGCCACGATCTGCCGTTGCGCATTCAGGAGGCAGAGGCCGACGTCACAAGCCTCGATCACTTCCTGCAGATTCACCAGGTCATGCTGGGAAAAATCCCCCGATTGAGGTGGTCCTGTTAACCCCTTCACCCGCACTGCAATACCTCTTGAATTAACCCCGACTGAAAAAAAGATGATCGATCAGTCAACTGCTGATCGTTCACAGCGCTAGGCCATCCGTTCCTTGCAGCATTTGTGGTAGGTGGGCAGATTGAGCGCTTGGAAGTGCCGACTCATAATTCTCTGCGCGCACACACATCTACCCAAAAGCAGATAGATTACCTACAGGGTCGGCCAACCTATGCAAGAACTTTAGGCCAAATTAACACTGATCTGAAAATCAAGCGTTTCATCTTTTACCCAATTGACACAGCCACCAAATCAACGAGCCCCTTTAAGTTTTGAGTTATGAGTTATGAGTGTTGAGTGTGGAAAACGCGACATGCGGTCAAGGAGAGTCAAGTGTTGCCCAGGTAACTCAACACAAAAAACTCAAAACTTGTCAAAACAGCGCGATCTCTTGTGGCAGCAGCGGTCGATAGGTGCCTGGCTCAAGGGATTGATCGAGGTGCAGGTCACCGATCGACTCTCTATGCAGTTCCACCACGCGGTTTCCGAGTGCCGCAAACATGCGTTTCACCTGGTGATATCTGCCTTCGCTGATGGTCAGACGCAGCTTATTCGCCGAGAGCCTTTCCACCGATGCCGGTCTTGTCGGTCTGCTCTCGCCCCTGAGCATTAGACCGGCAGCCAGTCGGGATGCCTGTTCCGCCCCCAGGGGCTCGGCGAGGGTGACCAGATAGCACTTGCGGCAGTGCTTCGACGGTGCGGTGATTCGGTGCGACCACTGGCCGTCGTCGGTGATCAACACCAAGCCGGTGGTATCGATGTCGAGTCGTCCCGCGATATGGAGCCTCGAACGCCCCGCAACATCGAACAGATCCAGCACTGTTCTCTGGCTGGGATCACGAGTGGCGCATACCACGCCCGGGGGCTTATTGAGCATGTAATAGCGCGGCAACGGGGGCGCTACCGGAACGCCATCGAGGGTCACCCTTGCATCCAGGGGGATCTGGGTGGCCCCCTGCTTCACGGTCTCGCCATCCACCGTCACCCGTCCGCCACGCAGCACTTGCCGGGCCTGGGAACGGGTCAGAGAGGTGGTGTTGCTCAGATAGCGGTCCAGGCGGAGCATTTGTTAATTTTGAATGTTGAATTATTTGGATTCGCTTTGCTCACATCCTGTCGTGATCCCCCTCTCCCCGGCCCTTTCCCGCAAGGGGAGAGGAAATGCACGGAAGAGACAGAGGAGTTGACCGTCAGCTTGTTTCTAAAACCTGACAAGAAGCACTCGATGCACTTGTAAAGAACTTCACCTCTCCCTTGCGGGAGAGGGGGATCCAAACAAGCATGCGGCCTGCCGCATACAACCAATTCAAAATTCATAATTCACAATTCCTTGTAAATCTCCGCCCCATGCCGCTTGAACTCCACCGCCTTCTCCTCCATCCCCTGCCTCAGCGCTTCCTCCTCGGCCACTCCCTGGGCGCGGGCGTAGTCGCGTACATCCTGGGTGATCTTCATGGAACAGAAATGGGGGCCGCACATGGAGCAGAAATGGGCCACCTTGTGGGCCTGGTGGGGCAGGGTCTCGTCATGGAACGCCATGGCCCGCTCGGGATCGAGACTGAGGGCGAACTGATCGTTCCAGCGGAACTCGAAGCGTGCCTTGGACATGGCGTTGTCCTGCAGCTGGGCACCGGGAAAGCCTTTGGCAAGATCCGCGGCATGGGCGGCGATCTTGTAGGCGATGATGCCTTCGCGCACATCCTCCTTGTTGGGCAGTCCCAGGTGTTCCTTGGGGGTCACGTAGCAGAGCATGGCGGTGCCGTACCAGCCGATCTGGGCGGCGCCGATGCCGGAGCTGAAGTGGTCGTAGCCCGGGGAGATGTCGGTCACCAGGGGGCCGAGGGTATAGAAGGGCGCCTCGAAACAGTCGGCCAGCTCCTTCTCCATATTCTCCTTGATCATCTGCATGGGCACATGGCCGGGGCCCTCGATCATCACCTGCACGTCGTGCTCCCAGGCGATTTTCGTCAGTTCTCCCAGAGTCTCCAGCTCGCCGAACTGGGCGGCGTCGTTGGCGTCGGCGAGGCAGCCGGGGCGCAGGCCGTCGCCGAGGGAGAAGGCCACGTCATAGGCCTTCATGATCTCGCAGATCTCCTCGAAGTGGGTGTAGAGGAAGTTCTCCTGGTGGTGGGCCAGGCACCACTTGGCGAGGATCGAGCCGCCCCGGGAGACGATACCGGTGACCCGCTCGGCGGTCAGGGGCACATAGGCAAGCCTCACCCCGGCATGGATGGTGAAGTAGTCCACCCCTTGCTCCGCCTGCTCGATGAGGGTGTCACGCATGATCTCCCAGGTGAGCTCCTCGGCCTTGCCGTTGACCTTCTCCAGGGCCTGGTAAATGGGCACGGTGCCGATGGGCATGGGTGCATTGCGCAGGATCCACTCCCGGGTCTCGTGGATATTGTCGCCGGTGGAGAGATCCATCAGGGTATCGCCCCCCCAACGGGCCGACCAGGCCATCTTCTCCACCTCCTCCTCGATCGAGGAGGTGATGGCGCTGTTGCCGATGTTGGTGTTGATCTTGACCCGGAAGTTGCGGCCGATAATCATCGGCTCTAATTCGGGATGGTTGATATTGGCGGGAATGATCGCCCGTCCAGCCGCCACTTCCGAGCACACGAACTCCGGGGTGATCCGGTCGGGTATGCGGGCGCCGAATGCCTCACCCGGATGCTGGCGCAGCAGCTTAGCGTAACGCGGATCCTCGCGCAGCTCCTGCAGGCGGCAATTCTCGCGAATCGCCACGAACTCCATCTCCGGGGTGATGATCCCCCGGCGGGCATAGTGCATCTGGGTAACGTTGCAGCCCGCTTTCGCCCGCCGTGGCGCGTGAATATGCTCGAAACGGAGCCGGGCAAGATCGGGATCGGTCTGCCTGGCCCTGCCGTAGTCCGAACTGGGGCCGTCGAGCTGCTCGCTATCGCTACGCTCCAGAATCCAGCGGGAGCGCAGGTCGGGCATACCCTTCATCAGGTCGACCCTGTGCGCCGGATCGGTGAAGGGTCCCGAGGTATCGTATACGGGAATCGGCGGATTGGCCTCCTCGCCAAAGCTGGCGGCAGTCGCCTCCTGGCTGATCTCACGCATGGGGACACGGATATCGGGACGCGAGCCTTCGACGTAGACCTTGCGGGATTGGTAGAAGGGACGTGTCACCGCTTCCGAAAGCGTGGCGGTCTTGTTGATGAACTCTTCAGGGATTGCACTCATGCAGGAAACCTCGCTGTGGCAGAGGTGAAGATGAGCCCAGCAGGTTTCAGCTTCCCTCCGCCGGTATTAACCGGATCAGGTAGTAAGGGTCTTTCTCAGCCCGCAACAGCCCCCTGTTACGAACACCCCCAGCTTGTCAATAACCGCAGTATACCCCGATTTTATCCGCGACCAACCAGTAACCTGAGCGCCCAGTTCGGGATCAGCGGAGGAGAGGATCGCAACCCGGGATCTCCATCGCGCCAAGAGTACGGATTTAATGATCATTAAATCAATGTGTTACAGATATCCACCTCCCCACGATATCCCCACTCAGCGGATAGCGGGGGAAAATATACCCCAGCACAGGAGCGGAATCTCCTCCTGTCAACGCCGCTACACGCCGCGGAGAATCTTGCCCGGAAGAGACAAAATCCGTAGTCTTAGCTTTCTGCCCTATCAATAACCACAATCAACACCAGGAAATTTCAATGATGGCAAGCAGCTCCGAAAAAGCGCGTCACAACATGGTTGAACAACAGATCCGCCCCTGGGAGGTCCTCGACCAGCGCGTCCTCTCTTTGATGGAATCCCTACCCAGAGAGCAGTTTGTTCCGGAGCAGTACCAGGACCTTGCCTATGCCGATATCGAGATACCCATCGGGCGGGACCAGCATATGATGTTTCCCCGTATCGAAGCCAAATTAATGCAGGCACTGGCTATACGGCCCACCGACAAGGTGTTGGAGGTAGGCACCGGCAGCGGCTACCTTACCGCCTGTCTGGCCAACCTGGCTCAACAGGTAGTCTCCATCGATATCAACAGTGAATTCACCGACCGGGCAAAACAGCGACTCGAAGAGCAGGGCATCGGGAATGTAACCCTCTTGACCGGTGACGCCCTCGCCGCTCCAATCGAGGAGGCGCCGTTTGACGCCATCGCGGTAACAGGCTCCCTGCCTACCAGCCAACAGGCGGAGATCTTTCGCCAACAGCTGAACCAGGACGGACGCCTGTTTGTTGTCATCGGGACAGCACCGGTGATGGAGTGCGTGCTGATCACAAGGCATGCTGACAAAGTGTTCCAGGAAGAGAGCATCCTCGAAACGGAGCTGGCGCCTTTGATCAACGCCCCGGCACCCGTGGAGTTTGAGTTTTAATCCGATAGCCTGTTGCTGCTCCCCGGTTACCTTTCGCAGCACAGCGAATAACTACAAGAGTGAGGGAGATCATGTCTATAAGCAAGTGTGCACTGCCGCTGACGCACGCCAATAGCAGTCAGCTTTTGATCGTCAACACCCAGGAACGGCTTACCAAGGCGATGCCAAAGCCCGACCTTGATCAGATGGTGACGAATATCATCAGACTCAGTCAGGCTGCGAGTCAACTCGGCGTACCTATCATCCTGTCTGAACACTACGGCAAGGGATTGGGAAACACGCTGCCGGAAATCGCCCAACACCTGCCCCCCCATACCAAGGCAAAAGACAAACTGACCTTTTCCTGCTGTACCGCCCCCGGTTTCGAGGAGGAACTGGCGGAAAACGGGAATCGTAAACAGATCGTGATCGTCGGTCTTGAAGCGCATATCTGCGTTTTGCAAACCGCCTCCGGTCTGCAGCAGTGGGGCTACCAGGTCTTTGTAGTTGAAGATGCCGTCTCTTCCCGAAATCCCCTGCACCGGAAAAATGCAATCAAACGCATGGGCCTCAGCGAGGTGCAGATCACCAACAGCGAATCCGTTGTATTTGAATGGATGGGTGACGCAAACCACCCGAAATTCAAAGAGGTCTCTCAGCTCTTCCGCTGAAGATCACAGCTACGCGAACGGGGAGTGAGCGCGTAGCATGGGATCAACCGTCCTGAACCCGGGGGTTTTTCCTGAGCCGCCGTTCAAGCCGGTCCGCTATCAGATCGTAACCTCTAAAGCGCAGTTCCGCGATCTCGGCACTGCGTTCGTAGATACGGTTCAATCGGCTCAGGGTCTGGCGTGCATGGGGGACGAGTCCCTTGTTGAACAGCGCCTCGGCAAGGCCTATATGGATTCGATAGGAGTCAATATAGGCGATGTTCTCTCCTGCTCTCAGATTGTGCAGACTCTGTTCGAAGTCGATATATTTTTCTACCCTGCGAATATGGTTTGCCCGATTGAAAAAGAGATCGGCTACTTCAATAACCTGACAGCTTTGCGCTATCGAGAGCAGTGTTTCGACATTGTAGTCTTCATAGGCATTCGGCTGCTGGCATGCAAAATGTTCACCTGCCGCCTGCAGGGCGCTCGAGAACAGTAATAACAGTGCGCCTATAATCCTTGGATACATGACCACTTCACCCCATTGCTACAATAAGATGACAATCTTATTAACAATCTATAGACCAAAATGGAGCTTGCGCAAGTGGTAAAATTACCAATAAGGCCGGTTCGAACAGGTAATTCGTGAATTTAATAGCAACAAAAATCAAGCAGCGGTCGGTTATCACCAGGTTAACGAAATTAAATCATAAGACCATCCATATATTAAGAATTAAATAACTGTTTGTGATACTCGCCATAGTTAGGCATCAGGTCGAATGACTTACCCTCATTAATCGCTCTAACCTATAAAATAATCAGGTCCACGTTCCCTAATTGTAGGTAGATATCGGTTCAGGAGTACTATTCGCTTTCAAGCGAGAAGCGATAGCATGTTTCCGCCTGTCGAATGCATCGACCCCTTGCAGTGATTCGTGGATCCAAACTATTGCAGTTCCACTTTCTTTATTATGCCGCCGTATTGATGGACCGAATCGTGCGCACGGATCGTGACCTGTTTTATACCCACCGGAATCACTACGTCTGTTAAATAGCGAGTAAAGGGCTGCTCCTTGACATGAGGATGATGCAGTGTCCTAGTTGCTAGAACAGCACCCTTTTCATCCAACACCTCCCACCTGTTTGCGTAGTGATCCCACCCCGCATCCTTATGCAATACCGTCACTCCGAAGTCGTACAAGTTCACCCCTTTCTTGCGTACAGTAACTTTGACAACATCGGCTTCACCGGCAACCAAACCGGACGAAACAAACAGATTCAAGGCGAAAGCCGTCAAGATCAGCTTAACTATGGATATATGATATTTTGCTTTCACCGTCCGCCTCCTGTTTAATCCTCTATACACGGTCTTAGCCGAACCATACATTCAAAGAGGGTATCGGTTGCCTGTCGTTCAGATCCCTTCCGGTTCTCGGGCGACCGTGTAGCCGTAGATTAGGATCGTAAGCACCATAATTGCAATACACAGCATTGATATGGCCCTGAACATGGATATCAACTCTGTCAAACCGGCGTGGAGGGCAACCATACCAAGCAAAACGACAACCAGGATCGTTGGAACCAGGATCCAGCTTCTTTGCAGCGGTTCTCTATCGGCAAATAGCAGCATCACGCCCCAGGAAAAGGCCACAACCGAGATAAGCCCCATCGGGTAGACATACCCGGCAACCCCCATTCTTTCCGGGATCAGTACCGATACCGCGATAAAAAAATCCATCAGGGCGGCGGTCCAGTAGGAAATTCGCAACCATTTGATCCGCTTGTCCATTGTATTACCCTCCCTATCACTCAATACATTGGATTACCGCTCTTCGTTTCACCGGGTATCAGCTGTATGGAATCCCAATGCTCGACGATCTTGCCGTTCTCATCGAAGCGAAAGAAATCCATGGTCACATACTCTTCGTTCCCCGGCCATGTCTGATGGGTGTGCAGGGCAACCAGATCCCCCTCGGCCACGGCGCGGACAAACTCGATCTCTTTCTTCGGATATGATTTCGCCATCTCGCTGAAGTAGTCGATAAAGGCCCGCTTGCCGTCGCCAACCAGAGGATTGTGCTGTATATAATCGTCACCCACATACAACTCGACGGCCCTGTCGGGATCTCCCAGGTAGGCTGTTCGGTAAAACGCAATTGCATTCTGCTTGTTCGCTTGCGGATTCTGTTTCATAGTCGCCTCACAATGCCAGATAGAGCGGTCGATCCGGAGCCAATCATGAATGGCGGTACCACTAACGCTCCATCGCGGCCAACTTGATTCCCATGACCAGGAACAACCCGGAAAAGAGCCTCTGGATTCCCCGCACCAATAGGGGTGACTGGAACATATAGCTACGAATCTGATTTGCCAAGATTCCATAGCCGACAAACACAACCAATGTCATGAGCATGAAGACCATGCTCAAACCAAGCATATAGGTAATCGGATTGGGTAGATCCGCGGGAACGAACTGGGGTAGAAAGGCAAGGAAGAAAAGCGATAGCTTTGGATTGAGAATATTAATCAGAAATGCCTGCACCACTGTCCGTCCATACCCGCCACTAGCTGGCGCACTATCGAAACGGATGGCGCCGGATTGCTTCCACATGGTCCAGGCGAGATAGAATAGATAGCACACGCCCAGAAGCTTGAACAGCTGAAACGCAACAGCGCTTGTATGGAGTATGGCAGTCAATCCTAATACGCTGGCAACCAAGTGAGGAAGGATCCCAAGGGTGCACCCGGTGGCTGCAAATATGCTGGCGCGCCAGCCCCTGGTCAGGCCTGTCGAAACAGTAAACAGCACACCGGTACCGGGCATCAACACCACAATCAGTGAAGTCAGCAGAAATTCCGTCAAAAACATAAATCTCCCCCATCGTGAGCGACTCGCGCTTTGTTCCATAAGAGTAAGATAGATGATTCTGCCATAGGTGCGAATTCAATCAGGCTCGGGACGGGTGAGAAGAAATGCAATTACCCCAATTAACAACAACGTCATTCCCGCGAAAACCCACAGATTACTGATTTGCAGATACATGATCACCCACGCAATGAAAATCAGTATCACGGCCATCACCTTGCTGGATCGTGAAATCGCCCCCCGCTGTTCCCAGTCAATCAAGAGTTTTCCAAAATGCGGGTGTGAATAGAGCCAGCGATGCAGGCGCTGCGAACCCTTGGCGGCGAACCAGGCGGATAACAGCAGGAAAGGCACTGTCGGCAGCCCAGGAAGAATTACCCCAACAAGGGCAAGAGCCAGAAAAAGATAAGCCAGTATTAATGCACCCCAGCGGGCCATATTGAACATTCGTTATGTTGGCACTAACAAACAAACAGTCTCAAGAAAACACCTACCGCATTGCAAAAAACCAATTCCCTATCTCCCGATGAGCCTATCTACAGCATACTAAACGAGTATTCACCGCCAGGCACGGCGACCTTTATTGAATTATTTGCTTGGGCTGATCGTGCATTCGATACTGTTAGGGACATCAACGCCATCAGCGCCTGCTTTATCGATCGCATTCGATATTTCATCCTCCATTATTGATGATATGAACCAGATTGAAGATCTCCATCCCGGAGACAAGGTGCCTATCGTATAAATTGAACCAAGCTTAACAAAAGCAACACACCCATAAACATCGGTGCTGTTTACCAGGCTATGCCCCTCCTTGCAAGGCAATCCCGGCCTGATCAAATAGCTATGTGTTGAGTTGTTTGTACATTACGAGTGCATCGATATAACCAGCACTCTTGCTGTCATATGCATTTGGCAGTGTACCTATGGCCTGAAACCCCAGCTTTTTCCATAGGCGAATTGCCCCCTCGTTGGTGGATACAACCAGATTGTATTGCATGGCGCGAAAGCCCGCTTCCACTGCCACCTGCTGTGAATGTTCGCACATCCTCGAAGCCACACCCCTACCCCTGGCGGCTTCCGAGACGATGTAGCCACAATTGCATACATGGGATCCAAGACCGGGCTGATTTGGTTTTATATAATAGGTACCTGCTACTTCACCATCATCCGTCGTCGCCACATAGGTTTCCCGCGGTATTTGCACCCAGACTTTGAAGGCCTCCTGTTCTGTGATACCCGGGGAAAACGCATAGCTATCGCCAGCGCGAAATACCTTTTCGATAATCGGCCACACTTGGCTCCAGTCTGAATCTTGAAATTTTCTTATGTTCATATTTCGAGACTTCAAACCAAACAGCTTTTACGCTGCCGCACGATCCGCGCCGGGGCGGTAGCGTCGCAGGCACGGATTCCGGCTGGAAGACCAAGGGGCTGTTGTATCGATCCCACTGTCAACTGCCGCGATGGCTGTACGCTATAGATTCGACGCCTATACGGCGCCGACTAAATAGACGGCAAACAACCCATCGTCATCCACCCAATGGCGTACCTCTGAGAAGCCGTTCTCAGTTGCCAGCCCGATAAACTCCGCTGGCGAGTATTTGTAGGAATTTTCGGTGTGCAGCCTCTCCCCCTCCTTGAAATCAAAACGATGGCCGTTGAGGCGAAGGGTCTGCTCCCGGGTGCTCACCAGGTGCATCTCGATACGCCCCTTATCGCTGTTGTAGAAGGCGAGATGCTCGAACACGTCGGGATCGATATCGGCGTCCAGCTCCTGCTGCATGCGTTGCAGAAGATTGAGGTTGAAATCCGCGGTCAGGCCCGCCGCGTCGTTGTAGGCCGCGTTCAGCACCCCCTCGCTTTTTTTGGTATCGACGCCGATCAGCATCATGCCCCGATCACCCAGGGTACGGTGGACCAGGCGCAAAAACCTGCCGGCCTCCCCGGGATTGAAGTTGCCCAGGCTTGACCCGGGAAAGAAGAGCAGTCGCGGACCGTCGGGGACCTCCCGGGGAACCGGCAGCGAGTGGGTGAAATCGACACAGGCGGCATGTATCGGCAGCCAGGGATATTCCAATGCCAAATCCCTGGCGCTCGACTTCAGGTAGTCGAAGGAGATATCCATCGGAACGAAGGCGCTCGGTCTCAGCGCATCGAGCAGTAGACGCACCTTGCTGGCACTGCCCGCGCCTGGCTCGATCAGTACCCGGCCGGTTCCGGTGAGTGTGGCGATCTCCCCGGCAAGCTCGGCGAGCATCCGGCATTCGACCGTGGGCAGGTAGTATTCCGGCTGTTCACAGATCCTGTCGAAGAGTTCGGACCCGCGCTGATCGTAGAAAAACTTGGGCGGTATCGATTTATCCGACCTGGAGAGACCGGAGACCACCGCATCGTAGAGACTCAGGGCCCGAGGTTTGTGGTCGTGAAAGGTGACATTTTCCATCACGCATCCTCCGCGAGCCTCAGACCGGTGAAGGCCCAACGCTCGTCCGGATAGAAGAAGTTGCGGTAGCTGGCCCGGGTATGGCCGACGGGTGTCGCACAACATCCCCCTTTCAACACCATCTGGTTTGACATGAATTTACCGTTGTATTCGCCCATCGATCCTGCCAGGGGCCTGAATCCCGGGTAGGCGGCATAGGGTGATGCGGTCCAGTTCCAGAGATCGCCGTACCACTGTCCCGAGTCACCGGCGGGCAGCGGATGGAGCTGATCGCCGTCGATGAAGTTGCCAGCCAGCGGCTGCTGTTCAAGCACGATCTCCAATTCACTCTCAAGCGGCAGCCGCTTGCCCGCCCAGCGGGCGTAGGCGTCCGCCTCGTAGTAGCTGAGATGACAGACGGGTTCGTGGGGATTGAGCAGACCCAGACCCCCCAGGGTGAACTGCATCCACTCACCGGCCTCCCCCTCCCAGTAGAGCGGATGGCGCCATTCCTCGCGCTGCAGCAATGCCCAGCCGTCCGAAAGCCAGAGGGACGGCTCCGCATACCCCCCATCCTCCATGAACTCCCGATATTCGCCATTGGTCACCAGGCGATCGGCGATGCGGAAGCCGGGTAGCAACACCTCATGCCGGGGCGTCTCATTGTCATAAGCGAAGCCATCATTCGCGGCGTGGCCGATGCGATAGACACCCTCCTGCTGCTCTATCCAGCGGGCCGTTCTCGTGCTGCCGACGGTCGAACCGAGATCATCCCGGTAGCTGGGCTTTAGCGGGTTGGACCAGAAATTGTGTTTCACATCCATCAGCAGCAGCTCCTGATGCTGCTCCTCATGGTTGAGCCCGAGAATGACGCGAAACGCGAGCTCAGGCCAATCTTCCTCCGCCGCCGACGCCATCAAGCGATGCATCCGTTGATTGACGTGGGCGCGGTATTGGTAGATTTCGCCCACTGTGGGCCGGGACAACAGACCGCGCCTGGGCCTCGGGTGCATCAGACCGTGGGTGTAGTAGTAGCTGTTGAAGATAAAGTCGTAGCGTGGATCGAAGGGTTCGTAGGCCGGATCGAAGTGGCCAAGCACGAAGGCCTCGAAGAACCAGCTGACGTGGGCGATATGCCATTTGGGCGGACTGGTCTGGACGATGGATTGGATCTGATAATCGTCGTGTTGAAGCGGCAGGCAGAGGGTCTCGGACAGATCGCGGACACGGTGGAATTCCGCAATGATCCGATCTCGATCACTTTTTATTGTGATGTTGGAATCCATAACAAAATTCTGTGCTGAAGGTTTGCAAGATTGTTTTACCCTGCCCACTCCCTGATCCGGTTGCTGTTTATCAAACCCTAGCAGGTATTCATATAAACCCATCCACCATCGATAAACAAGCAACAAATCGTGGGGTTGATTGGACGAAGCAGGTTTTATTGAAATTATCGATACCCTACTCTACACAGTGTGCATGACAGTTAGATTGCATCGAACGGGACAGTTCAATCCAATGCCACGCCGCCATAGGCGATGCCCGTCAAGTGGGCCATCTCCCGATCGAAGGTGGTGAGGTCTTCGAGGCAGAAGCCGCTGAGATGATCATGACCGCAGGCCCGCGCCATCACCTGCATCAACTCCGTGGCGGCACGGAAGAAGTTGTTCAACTGCGCGGCGCCCTTGTCGATCTTCAGACGGCTTCGCAACTCGGGTTTCTGGGTGGCGATGCCCACCGGGCAGTTGTTGGTGTGGCAGGCGCGCATGCCGAGACAGCCGATCGCCTGCAACGCCGAATTGGAGAGAGCAATGGCATCGGCACCCAGGGCCAGGGCCTTGATGAAGTCCGCCGGCAGCCTGAGACCGCCGGTGATCACCAGGGAGACATCACCGCGTCCGCGACTGTCGAGGTAGCGACGGGCACGGGCCAGCGCCGGAATGGTGGGTACCGAGATGTTGTCGCGGAAAATCAGCGGCGCCGCCCCGGTGCCGCCGCCCCGTCCATCGAGGATGATGTAGTCGACGCCGATCCGCAACGCGGCCTCGATGTCCCGCTCGATATGCTGCGCCGAGAGCTTCACCCCGACGGGGATGCCCCCGGTCGCCTCCCGCACCTGGTCGGCGAAGCGGCGGTAGTCATCGACGCTCTCCCAGTCGGGGAAACGGGACGGCGAGATCGCCGACTCCCCCTCGTTGAGTCCACGCACCTCGGCGATGCGCCCCTTCACCTTGTTTCCCGGCAGGTGACCGCCGGTGCCGGTCTTCGCCCCCTGGCCGCACTTGAAATGGAAGGCCTGGCAGCGCTGTACCTTCTCCATGGCATAGCCGAAGCGGGCCGATGCCAGTTCATAGAGATAACGGTTGTTGGCGGCCTGTTCGTCCGGCAGCATGCCGCCCTCGCCGGAGCAGATGGCCGTGCCCGCCAGTTCCGCCCCCTTGGCCAAT
The DNA here is from genome assembly GCA_003094535.1 of gamma proteobacterium symbiont of Ctena orbiculata. Classification (GTDB taxonomy): domain Bacteria; phylum Pseudomonadota; class Gammaproteobacteria; order Chromatiales; family Chromatiaceae; genus Thiodiazotropha. Next base: position 42,619 of record NATV01000094.1, read on the forward strand.
GCCACCTTCGCCTCTTCCGAAAGGGCCCCGAAGCTCATGTCGGAGACGAGCAGCGGCCGCTCCAACCTTAGCGGTCTGTCGGCATTGGGACCGATCACGATATCGGTACCCACCGGATGGTCATCCAGCAGCGGCACCCGGTGCAGCTGGGCTGTCAGCAGTTGAATCTGTTCCCATTTCGGCAGCTCGTCCCGTGGCACGCCCATGGCGCTCACCCGGCCGTGGTGGCCCACCTTAGACAGGCCGTGTTCCGCCAGATGCTGGATGTACTTGTAGTGGGGCTCTTCGCTGCCGCCATGGAGATCCTTGTAGAGACCCTGATACTGCTCCCGATCGTAGGGCTGAGGATTGTCCGCCGCCCAGGCCCTGATCTCATCCTCGTCCACCCAGACCCGGCCCTCCTCGACCCAGGCCGTGAACGGGTGGAGTCGCTCCGCGGGATTGTAGCCGCTCACACCCGTCTTGTAGCGGTAGTCCCAGTCATGCAATCCGCAGATCAGATCCTCGCCCTCGATGCGCCCGTCGGCCATCAGCGCGCCACGGTGAGCGCAGCGCCCGTAGAGCACCGATACCCGCTCCTCCTCCTGCCAGCGGATCACCACCAGATCGACACCGGCCGCCAGGGCATAGCTTGGGGTAAGGGGCTTAAGATCGGACCAGATGAGGATGGCGGTTTTATTCATGGGGAATACCTTGCGACTGTTGTTATTGATTGATAGCTTGCGTTTTCTAACCATACGCCAAAATTGTTAAGGCAGATGCATTTCATGAACATCCACAGGGAATCGCGCTAGTGGCCACGGAGGAGATGCGCAGGATCTTCTACACCACCCTGGCCTCGATCCCGCCCGGCCGCTACTGCAGCTATGGGGATATGGCAAAGCTCTGCGGTGTCCATGTACGCCAGGTGCTGGCCTGGCTGCGCACCCTTCCCAGGGGAAGCGACCTCCCCTGGTATCGACTGATCACCGGGCAGCGGCGGATCGCAGACT
>NATV01000095.1 GCA_003094535.1 gamma proteobacterium symbiont of Ctena orbiculata
CTGCCTGGGAGAGGAAAACTGTCGTTTCAAGAAACCTTGAAAACAGTATTGCACGAGCCCGATCAAACGACAGCGAGGCCACATCCGAGGCAAATCGTATTCGCCTTGGTATCGCGATGATTCGCGTTAATTTGCGGATTAATATTATTCAAGGCCTGGTCGGATCACTGACCAGGGTGTCATCGATGCGCTCACGAAAGCCTATCGCCAGGATGCCGGCAAAGGCGATCAGCAAGGCCCCCAGGACAAACTGACTGGTCAGGGTCTCCTGCCAGAAGAGGTAACCGTAGGCGGCACCGAAGAGTACGGATGCGTAGGTCATCGGACTTACCGTGGCCGCTGCCGCAATTGCATAGCCACGGGTCAGCATCAACTGGCCAAGGGTGCCCATCAGTCCGATCAGCGCCAACCAGCCCCATTCAGCCGGAGTGGGCTGTTGCCAGCTCCAAAGCATGGGAATCGCCGAGATTATGGAACTCAACAGGGCAAAATAAAATACCACACGCACCGAGGGCTCACTGCGTCCCAAACGCCTCAGCGTCACCTTGGCCAGTGAGGCAAAAGCACCTCCCAGGAGACCGATCAGGGCAACCTGGTTGAATTCGCCCTCGGGATTGAGCACCAGGATCACGCCGACAAAACCGATAGCGATGGCCATCAGTATCCTTTGTCGTAGGGGTTCGCTGAGCCAGAACCAGGCGATCAGCGGCATGAACAGGGGCGAGGTCATCTTCAATAACATACCGTCAGCGAGCTGCAGCTTGGCCAGGGCATAGAAAAAACAGTACATCGCGGAAACGCCGGCCACCGAGCGCAACAGATGGAGGCGAAAGATATGGGTGCGTAAACTGACCAGCCCGTTACTCCACACCAGCGGCATCAGCAGGGCCAGGCCGAACAGATTGCGCATAAATACAGCCATGTCGCTGGGCAGCGTTTGGGTCACATGTTTTACCGATGCCCCCATCGAGGCAAACATCAACTCCGACAACAGTATGAGCAGCGCTCCCAACAGCAGGTTTTGCTTATACAACATGCCAGCACCCCTTTGCACAATGCCGGTCGCACCGCCTTGCATAGAATCTCATCCGGCCCATCTCAAGCTTCGAATACCACGACCCAGATTTTGCCATGCGCCAAAGAGTTCACAAATGGTGACATTCCGTTGCCACCGAGGGCCTTGGCAGCGATAGGCAAATGGGTAATAACAGGCCTCTTATCGCAATCGCCGATCACTCTGTGGCAAAATTGTACAATCTAACAGATTCTACGGGGAATTGTTCACATGCTTTCACTACGCCTTTACACATTGCCTGCGCTGATGCTGCTAGTTAGCGCTTGTTCGAGCGTCTACTACGACACCATGGAGAAGGTCGGCATCCACAAGCGGGATATCATGGTCGACCGGGTGGAATCCGCTCGAGACGCCCAGGCCGAGGCGCAGGAGCAGTTCCAATCGGCACTGGATCAATTCGCCTCGGTGATCAATCTGGAAGAGAGCGACCTGAAGCGGGCCTATGACAGCCTCAACCACGAATTTGAAGCCTGTGAATCGGCGGCTGCAGAGGTGTCGGAACGCATCGACAAGGTTGAATCGGTGGCCGAGGATCTGTTTGAAGAGTGGCAGGAAGAGCTGAACCTGTATGAAAACAAGAGCCTTAAGGCGACCAGTTCGAAGAAGCTCAAGCAGACCAAACAGCGCTATCAATCGATGCTCATGTCGATGAAAAAAGCAGAGAAAAGCATGCAGCCTGTACTCAACACCTTTCGTGACAATGTGCTGTTTCTGAAGCACAATCTCAATGCCCAGGCGATCGGGTCCCTACGCGGCGAATTCGGCAATCTGAAAGCCAACATCGACAATCTGATAAACCGGATGAATCAGTCGATCAAGCAATCCGACGAGTTCATTAGCGGGATGCAAAACACCTAATCCAAACGGCCTGAATCGGACTGCTGGCGCGAAAAGGCATGTCGAAAACCGAAATCAGCGCTGTCAACGGAGCGAATCATCTGCTCGCCCTACTCTTTCTAAGCGCCGTTGGCATCGTCTATCACTATCTCTACAGCAGCCTCGATAGCAGTTTGTTGATGATAGCGGCCGCTGTTCTCGGTGGTTATCTGGCCCTCAACATCGGTGCCAACGATGCAGGCAACAACATCGGGCCCCTGGTGGGTTCCGCCGTTATCAGCCTGACTGGAGCCATGCTGTTCGCGGCAGTGTTCGAAGCCGCCGGTGCCTATCTCGCGGGCGGCGAGGTGATCAGCACAATCAAACGGGGAATTGTCGACACCGATCGATTCAACGATGCCGAAACCATTACCCGGGCCATGTTTTCCGCCATGATCGCCACCACTATATGGCTCAATCTTGCCACATTGACTGGCACCCCCGTCTCCACGACACATACCATCGTGGGTGGTGTGGTGGGGGCTGGGATAGCCGTTGGCGGTGTTGGCGTGGTGAATTGGGATACCTTGGCTACCATCACCATCAGCTGGTTATTCTCACCGATAATAAGCGGTATCATCGCCGCGCTTCTGCTCTACCTGGTGAAGCGCACGATCACCTATCAGGACGATATGTCGCGGGCGACGGGAAGGGTGCTGCCGCTGCTGGTGGGTTTTATGGCCTGAAGTTTTTCCACATATCTGATGATCAAGGGGGTCAAAGCGAGTTGGCGGGTTGACATATTGACCGCCCTGATATGCAGCTTTGCCATTGGCCTGGGTGTCTATATGGTAACAAAACCCAGCATCCTCCAGCGCACCGCGCTGCTCCCAAATACAAAATCAGCGGTCAACCGACTGTTCAATATACCGCTCCTGCTCGGCGCCGGATTGCTGAGTTTTGCCCACGGTTCGAATGATGTGGCAAATGCCATTGGACCTGTTATCGCCATCAAGGAGGCAATGACCGCCACTGCGCAGACATCACCTGCACATATCTCCCACTGGGGATTGTTGATCGGTGCGATTGGAATACCCATGGGTTTGATCCTGTATGGAAGGCGCCTGATCAAGACGATTGGCAGCGAAATCACCGAACTCGACCAGGTAAGGGCGTTTTGTATCGTCACCTCGGTCACCATCACGGTCCTGCTGGCAAGCCAGCTCGGTCTCCCGGTCAGCAGCACGCATACCGCGGTCGGCGCGGTATTCGGCATCGGCTTCATGCGCGAAATCCTGAAGACGAATTATGCCATACTCCTGGAAACCCTCAGGCGGCACCATCAACATCATGATCAGGAGCAGATCGAGGCGTTTATCACGCAGTTCGATCGTGCAACCTTCAATGACAAAGGCCGCCTTCTTGCGGAGTTGGACAGATCGGACAACCGGCTACACCTGACCAAGAAGGAGCGGGGCTCACTGCAAAAGCTCTACAGCTACGAGTTCGTCAAACGCACCACATTTTTTCGCATCGTGATGGCCTGGGTCGTGACGCTACCTGTATCGGCCGTTTTGGCTTCCCTGATCTTTATCCTGATCGATTGACCTGGCTTGAATGCAGAGGCTCCCCGGATCCATAGCGAAATAGGTTCCCATCGTGGAGTCCGCGCGGACCGAAGCCATATTCACAGTGTGAATATGATTAAAAATCCCACAAAACTCATTTATTTGTAAAAAAACCGCAGACATAGGAGAATCTATATTGGTGGAATTGATCTGTGCCACATGGAATTATGTCTTCAATGTCCCGTTACTACGCATATAAGCTGTTAATGCGTTCATCGCGATATGGCCGTCGACGATGCCGGTCTATTGCCGATTTCCAATATCCCGCTCCATCTCCCTGCCTCGGAGATGGCAACGCAGCCTCAGTCTAAGCTTTTCCCGCCATGAACAGCAGCAAGCGCTTTAGAGTCAGTCTCGATATGCTGGCCCATAGCCATATACTTGCGTTCGTATTCATCACCTTGGCTATTCTCATAATCCTGCTTATTACGGCCTATTGGCAATACAGCCTCGAGCCAAGACTCACCGCCCATGCAAATGCCCATACCAATACGCTTGCCCAGGCCCAGGCCGGCATCCTGTCGAAATCCTTAAGCGGCGAATCGCAACCTTCCTTAAGTGAGATGGAAAGGGCTATGGACTCGATTCTGATGTTGCGCGATCCAGCCACCCTGACGCCCCTGGTGCAGCGGGTAGAGATAAGGTTGAACGAAGCCATCAAAAGAGGCACGAGCAAATTGTTCGAGCACTCCAGGGGGCAGTTAAAATGCGTCAATTGCATCGTATCCGAAGTTACATTGGTGAATGAAAAGACCGGCCTCCCGATTGGTACTGCCCGTATCCATGTAAACCGGGCTTTTCTTTCCGATTTGAAAGATGACATCCAGGAAAAACTCTGGTGGGCCGGTGCGATTGCATCATTGATTGTGCTTTTTGCCTGGTTGTCGATCGAAAGCTTTCTGCGCAAACTGCGTAACAACCAGTCCAATCTACAATCCATTATCGACGGTGTAGCAGATCCGCTCTATGCCTATACAACAGATAGGGTGTTGGTTTTGCAAAATCAGGCCGCACGCAAACTCGCCCTATCCAATCATGGCATGGACGAGGAGGAGTTTCAGCGGCATATCCTTCCCCCCGTATCGCTGATTAGAGAAGTTATAATCAATAACAGGCCGTTAAAGACGATCCATAAAATACCCCAGGCGGGAGGCAAAAACCTGCGCATGGAACTTCAGGCAAGTCCGCTCTCCGATGGCAGTGACAATAACACGGGAGTCATCGTCACCTACAGGGACATCACCGAATATCTGGAGCTGCTGGATGAACTGCAGAGTAACAAACACCAGCTGCAACAACTTGCTGAAAGAGACACCCTGACACATTTGCCCAACAGGTTCATGTTCAACCGCCTGCTGGATCAAGCGGTATCCAGGGCTGCGAGAAATCACACCATGCTCGCCCTGCTGTTCCTCGACCTTGATCGATTCAAGGAGGTGAACGACAGTCTTGGTCACGATGCGGGTGATACCCTACTCGAAATCGTTGCCAAGCGGCTACTTAAAGCAGTACGCCGGGGTGACGTGGTCTCCCGCCTGAGCGGGGATGAATTCGTTATATTGCTGGAGGATATCAGACGTCCTGAGGACGCCACATCGGTAGCTGATCACATCATCGACTCGGTGCGCCAGATGGTGATCATCCAGGGCAAGAGGCTCCATCCGTCTCTCAGTATCGGTATCAGCCTTTTTCCCAATGACGGTAAAAGAGGCAAATTGCTGCTGCAATGTGCCGATACCGCCATGTACCGTGCGAAACGGGACTCGCAAAACAGCTATCAGTTATACGATCCCAGCATGACCGTCTTGGTACAAGAACGCTTGAACACGATTACCGCCCTGCAGACTGCAGTCGAGGAGGATGATTTCATTTTGCTGTTTCAACCTCAGTACGAGCTGCACACCAAGCAGCTGATCGGCCTAGAGGCCCTGCTGCGATGGAACCGGGAGGGGCAGGAACTGGTCTCGCCGATTCATTTTCTTGATTTGGCGGAAGATGTGGGCCTGGTATACCCGATCGGCCAGTGGGTGCTGAGGAGTGCCTGCAAGCAGATCCAGGCATGGCGCGGCATGGGATTGAATCCTCCACCGCTGGCAGTGAACGTATCCGCGGCAGAGTTACTGCACAAGAATTTTGTCGAAACGACTAAAGCGACCCTAGAGTCCACCGAATGCTCAGGCGAGTGGCTGACGATTGAAATCACGGAAAGTCTGTTTAGCGGTCAAGTCGAGCTAGCGGCCAACGTGCTACATCGTTTGAAAGATCTTGGTGTCGCCATCGCCATCGATGATTTCGGGATCGAACACTCTTCGCTGGCAAGATTGAAACAGTTGCCCATCGACAGATTGAAGCTGGACAAAATCTTCCTGCAAAACCTTCCCACCGACTCTGCTAATCAGGCAATCATACAAACCGTACAGGATCTGGGTCATCGTCTCGATATTGAAGTGGTTGCGGAGGGGGTCGAGACCGCGGAGCAGGAGACCTATCTGATTCTTTCCGATTATCGCATGGCCCAGGGGTATCGTTACGGCAGGCCGATGACAGCGGATGAGTGTGCGAAACGACTCCACTGAGAGAAAACCCTGCCAGTCGACCGCGGAGTCTGGCGCGACTGCGGGACGATTCAGTTTGCTGGATTCTGACCTACCGTCTCTTGCAAAACCGGGAGGTCGTCCGGCGGCGGCATCCGTTTGACGATAGACTCGGGCACATCGCCTCGCCCGGCCTGGTAGATGGAGCCGGACTCCAATACAAAGCAGATCATGACGGTAAGCAGGGTCGGTACCACAGCAACCCGGGTGATGGCCACCATCATGATATCGCCCTTCGAGTTGCCGCTGGTGGCCAGCATGGCCATTCCCAGGATTAGCGCACTGATGGCATACCCGACCAGTAAAATGCGGGTCCGATTGGCTGAGAGCCGCCAATGAGCGGCCACGAACCACTCTCCGTTCGATGTTTCTACCCCGGACCGAAACCAGATAAACGCAATGACGGAGAGTGAGAGCAGCAACGGAACCAAAAAGCCCATGAAGCCGATATCGAGCACGATGGAGGCGGGAGCTGCTATCAGGTGACACGCCACCAGGTTTACCATTGACAGTTCATGAGGTGTCTTGGCGCGCTTGCGAATCGACTCATCGACATCGAAAATCATTGTATGCTCTCTCCCGGAGATCCACTATCCTGCACATTCAACTATGACAGGTTTAATCGCAGTTAGCGTTGATATTACGCAAAACAGATACAACCGTGAACGGAAACGATGAGAATTGACACCGATCTACTCTGTGACTTGCTGGTCGAGAGCGCCCAGGCCGAACTGATACCTCGGTTCCAGTGCAGCGACAGCCACCTCAAGGCGGATGGAAGCCTTGTCACCCAGGCCGACTTGGCGATGCAGCAGCACATCCTCGACCGACTCAACCATCACTACCCGGAGATTCCCCTGCTGGGTGAGGAGATGCCGGCTGATCGGCAGCTGGCGATTCTGAATGACAATACACGGGGCTTTTGGTGTCTCGATCCCCTGGACGGCACGGCCAACTTCGTGGCCGGCATGCCTTTTTTTGCCGTCTCCCTTGCCTATATGAGCAACGGGCGGGTCGAGCTTGGCCTCGTCTACGATCCGCTCAGGGACGAACTGTTTCACGCCCGGCGGGGTTCGGGAGCCTGGTTGAATCAGACCCCTTTGAACCTCGACAACAGGCTTGATCGGCTGCAGGAGTGTGTCGCAATGGTCGATTTCAAGCGCCTCGACCCTGCGCTGGCACACCAACTTGCATCGGCGCCACCCTACCGTTCCCAACGCAGTATAGGAAGCGTAGCGCTGGACTGGTGCTGGCTGGCGGCAGGTCGCCTGCAACTCTATCTGCACGGTGGCGCCAGGCTTTGGGATTATGCCGCCGGAACCCTGATTTTCAGCGAAGCCGGTGGCCAGTTCAGTCTGATCGACCCTGCAACCGCGTCAGCCGCTCAATCTGGCCCTGGTCTGCGGCCACGGATGGCGGTGGCTGCGGCGAATCAAAGGCTGTTCGAAAACTGGCTGTCCTGGTTGAAAGGTTTTAGTTGACCTGGGCGTGAAAAACCTTAAACTATCGCGCTCTTCACAAGGAGCGGTAGTTCAGTTGGTTAGAATACCGGCCTGTCACGCCGGGGGTCGCGGGTTCGAGTCCCGTCCGCTCCGCCATCTCCAGTATCTGGTCTTAGCGCCCGGGAACCTCCAGGACCCGACGGGAATTGGATTCCCCATTCGAATCGGCCCCTCTGCAACGGCAAGGCATCCACCGCCTGTTCCGTTTGCACCAACCTTTTTTACTCCCCGATCAGTCTTCGCCGATTCCACCGGCATGGAACCGAGAGACCGTGCTCCGGGATCCTGCCGGCAGCTGATGTAAACAGTGTCATATTTTTCTGTCATTTGGCCCACGCCGGGTTGCGCCCAATTTAGCCCTGGGCAATGGATAAAAATATGAAGCACTACTCAACTTGCCGTTAAGCAACATCCTATTCTTGGCGCTACACGATTCCTGGCTGTCACTGCAGCCACTGCATAGTTTAACAAGCAGCGAGAAATGGAAGTGTCGAACTCTCTGAAACAACTACTCCCCATCCTGTTGTTCCTGGTGCTCGCTGGGTGTCTTAATGACGAGAACAGCGCACCGGTCGCAATCGACGATACCATCACCCTGGATCAGGGCAATGACACGACGGCCCCTGCCAACCAACCACCGATCGCGGTGGATGATCGGGCCAGTGTTGCACCGGGCGGCAGGGTTACCATCGATCTGCTTAGCAACGATTCCGACCCGGAGAATGCACTACTCAGCGTTGACAACCTGGGCAATCCGCAGCACGGCGATGTGACATTGGAATCCAATGGGGCGGTCATCTATCGTCATGACGGCTCTAACACCGGCAGTGACGGTTTCAGCTATTCCATCAGTGACGGCAGCAACCTTTCTGCCGAGGCAAATGTCTCGATCACTATCAGAGCAGACAACCAGCCACCCGTATTCATCCACCAGGGCAGCGATATCCAGCTGGCGGTTGACACACGCTATGAATTATCCGTTGAAGCGGAGGATCCCGATGGCGACATGTTGACCTACTCGGTCTCCCAACTTCCCGATTGGTTGGATTTCTCCGCCACCACTCACACCCTCACTGGCCAGCCTACCTGGGCTGATCTGGGAAATTCATACCCGGTAGTGATCACTGTCGATGATGGGGAGTTGAGTATTGAGAACCGATTCACCATCACCCTGGCGGAACCGCGCCCCGTGACCGACACCGCGGCCCATCGCCTACTGTTGCAAGCCACTTACGGACCCACCCTGGATGAGATCGAAAGGGTTAAGCGGTTGGGTGTGGTAGGTTGGATCGATCATCAGCTCGCCATGAGGTCCGCCTACTCCAGTGCCAGCGATGGTTGGCTGAGTCATCTGCAACGCACCCGGGATATTGCCGTCCGGGCGGAGCCTGCCAACCCCTGGTTCTCAGGCGGTGTCTTCAATCAATCAACCGCAGACCGTTCAACCCTGGATTACCAGATGGCCGCCTGGTGGGAGAATGCCTTGGGTAAGCCCTCGAATCCCAACAGTGAGGTCGGCAGCGATCAACTGCGGCAGCGGGTCGCATATGCACTGAGTCAATTGCTGGTTGCATCGGATAGTGTGCCGGTCATGGCATCTCGTGGTGAAGCCCTGGCCGCCTACTACGATCTCTTGGCACGGCATGCGTTCGGCAACTACCGGACGTTGCTTGGTGCTATTGCGCGGAGTCCCGCCATGGGGGTCTACCTCTCGCACCAGGGCAACCGCAAGACCGACCCCTCGACAGGTGCGAGACCCGATGAGAATTTTGCCCGCGAAGTGATTCAGCTGTTCGCTATCGGACTCTATGAATTGAACCTGGATGGCAGCCCAAACCGGGACGGTGACAGCAACAGTTATCCCGATCCCGGCAGCAGTCTGATTCCGACATATACCCAAAACGACATTGAAGAGCTGGCCAAGGTGATGACGGGGTGGGACCTGGCAACCAACAGCAGCTACGGGAGGCTGGTTAAGAGAGATGGCGACTACACCCGACCCATGGTGTTTCATCCGGAGCACCACGAAGATGAATCGGCCAGCGGCGGCGATGGTTATGTCACCGTACTGGGGCAGAGGTTTGCCCTCGATTCCGGGAACGATAGAAGCGGACTCGACAGCGCACTGGATCTCCTGTTCAACCACCCGAATGTTGCCCCCTATGTCAGCAGGCACCTGATCCAGCGCCTCGTCACCTCCAATCCATCCTCCGCCTACCTGGCGCGGGTTGCACAGGTTTTCAACGATAATGGTAGCGGCGCAAAGGGTGACCTGAAAGCGGTGGTACGCGCCATCCTTGTCGACCCGGAGGCAAGAGATGGTCGTTATCTGATCGATCCGTCCCATGGCAAGGCGAAGGAGCCACTCCTCGCGTTTACCCATCTGCTTCGGGCTCTCCACACAACACCGTTAGCCGGATGGATCAGTCAAGGCGGTGAAACGATGAACGGCGTCTACTGGTTCAGGGCGCCGCAAAACCGATTCGGGCAAGGACCACTCCGTTCACCTACGGTTTTCAACTTCTACAGCCCGAATCACATACCGAGAGACAACCGTTTTATCAGTCATGGCCTGGTGGCGCCGGAGCTGCAGATACAGACGGATCAGATGTTGATCGAATACAACAACCTGATCTTCAGCACGCTTAACGGCTTCGAAAAAAACCGTGTAATCCACTTGGATGGAGATACCCTTACGGAGTTCGGTGCCTCGTTCGATAGCGGTTCTGAAAAGATTCTATTGACCAGCTTTGACACAGAGCTCGCCATTTTCGAACAGGCACTCGAGGGCGACCGCAACAAAGACTTCGCATCGATCGATGACACATCCGTGGATAGCGAAGGAGATACGCCCAAGGCAAATGCCATTGATGCCCTACTCGACCATCTCGACCTGCTGCTGCTGGGTGGACAAATGTCATCCGAGTACAGGTCCGCACTCAAACACTATCTGCTGGTGAGTACCGGCACCAACCAGGGTAGTCCACTTGCCGAGGCGCACTCTCTGATTCGTGATGCCGTCACAATGATTGTCACCTCCAGCAGCTACATGATTCAGAAATAACCGGGAATTCGAAGGAAAGGATCAGGATATCGCAATGAATCGCAGGGAATTTCTAAAACGGAGCATGCTCATGGGGGGGCTGATCCCGATCTCCCCCCCGGGCCAGCTCTTCTTCACCAGGTCTTGTTGGGCGGCAGCACCCTCCTTTTCAGACTATAAGGCATTGGTCTGTGTCTTCCTCTATGGCGGCAATGACACATTCAATATGTTGATTCCCTATGGCAGCAGCCCGGGCAGAAGCTACCGGGATTATGCCTCCGTCAGAGGAAGCCTGGCGGTTGCCGATAGAGATCTTGGCCTCTCCTCGGTGACAAGAGACAATACCAACTTGAACCGGGGCAACCTTGGACCCGGCGGCGCCAATCCCTATCACGTAAATCATAACCATAGCTCCGCCTATACACGAGGTCTCTATCCATTGACCGGCAAAGGGATCGAGCTCGCGGTGAACGGTATCATGCCGGAGCTGGCCCAATTGATATATGATGACCGGGTTAGCATTGTGGCGAATACCGGCACCCTGGTGGAACCGATGAGCCGCGCAGATATCGCTGCCGGTAGCGCTGAACTGCCGCACTTCCTCTTCGCTCACAATCATCAGCAACGGGAGCTGCAGACCGGCCGAGCGAATGATCTTGGCCAGACTGGCTGGGCAGGACGCATTGCGGATGCCTGGAATGATATCAATGGCGGGAATCCGGTCGGACTCAACCTATCCTATCTTAAGAGCGATCTCATGATGGTAGGCCAGAGCAGTTCTCCCCTGGTATTGAAGACCGACGATCCTCCCATTATCAATCACCTGAGAACTGGTGTCAGTAGTGTCAGAGATGATCGACGCGGGCTGTTCCTTGCCCTGGCCGGTGCGCAGGGCAGTACCGGCCGACTCGATTTCAACGCTGCGAACACACCGACGACGAGTGACTATTTCAAACTGCTCTACAATCGGCTGTTACAAAAATCCGTATCGATATTCGATTTTCTGGAAAGCAGTTGGCGAACAACCCAGATCGATTTTGCCGCTTCCGATTCCTATGGCCGGGAGCTGTTTTCCATTCCCACGCATCAACAACTGGGCTTTGCAAAAAATATCAACGGGGTATTGATCAATCAACTCGCATCAGTGGCAAAGATGATCCATATGGGTGCTTCAGGAACCCTGGGCCCAGGTTATAACAGGCAGATTTTTCTGGTTCAACTGGGCGGTTTTGACACCCATGCCCGTCAAGCAGAGGATCATCCCCTGCTATTGCGGGAATTAAGCCTTGCCCTGTGGAAATTTCAAAGCGCAATGGAAGAGCTTGGCTATGCGCAACAGGTCACCACATTCACCATGTCGGACTTCGGCCGCACCCTGACCAATAACGGGGATGGCACCGATCACGCTTGGGCCTCGAACCAGCTCGTGATGGGGGGTGTCGGTGATCGCTCGGCTGGCCGCCTGGATGGCGGAAAACTGTTCGGTACCCTGCCCGACCTGCGGCTCGGCGGCGCCGACGACCACGGTGACAAGGGCCGCTATATACCCACTACCGCCCAGGATCAGGTCAACGCCGCGATAACCCGCTGGTTCGGTGTCGATGATTCCCTGATGCGATCACTCTTCCCGAACCTGGCGAATTTCCAGAGCGGGGCCGATTTCGACTCGAGCTATATCGATCTGTTCGTCTAACCGCTATTCCAGACCGAGAGGATTATCTGGATCCACGCCCTCCATAAAGGGGATGTTGCGGATATGGTGGGTGATCTGATAAACAAGGCCAATCCAGTTGCCGATCACCGCTTCAGCGGTGTCATGCCAGGTGTTGTCCAGGGCATCGATCACCAAGTCTTCGGGAAACTCGGGCATCGTCGCCTGGCTTGACTTGGCCAGCTCGAGACGTTCCCGATACTCATTGAATATTGCCTGGTTGCGCAGGGAGAAGTAGTTTTCCGGAAACGGAGGATAGTCTATCCGCTGACCGTAGAAATAGAGGGTGACCTCGCGCTTGTACTCCTTGAGAAGACTGATGGTGTCATACTCGGGATGACCCTGGAAATAGACCACCCTGAGTCCATCCTTGCTGACCGCCAAATGGACACCCGCCTCTACGCTTTCCACCAGGACCTTGAGGTCAGCCTGCTGGAACTGACCAGTTGTAATCTGGTTGAATCGTGAGTGAGGAACATCGAAACGGGTATTCACATCATTCACCAGCGGGTGTTTCGGATCGATAACCCGATGGCTGTATACACCCCAGAGTTTATCCCCCATATGGGTGCGTTTCTGACCATGGTGGGATTGAACCACAGCGTGTGTCGCCAGGCAGGAACAGAGTACGGAGGTCACGTTGTCATAGGCCCAGTCGACCACTTCGGTCAGCGGCTTCCAGAACGCCTCTTGGGCGAGATCGGGGTGAGTCACATTGGCGCCGGTAATGATCAATGCATCCAGGCCATCCCGCTTGAGCTGGTCAAAGGTCTCGTAGTAGGCATCGATATGCGCCTTGGCCTTCTCGCCCCGGGGCAGCTCCTCCAGGGTGAACGGGTGGAGAAAAAACTGCGCAATGGGATTTGCCTCCCCCACGAGGCGAAAAAACTGGCGCTCAGTCGCCTCGATGGCGGAATCGGGCATCATATTGAGCAGACCGATATGCAGTTCGCGAATATGCTGATGGGTCGCCCGCTCCGGAGACAGGACATTCTGCCCCTCCTGGCGCAGTCGATTGAAGGTAGGCAGATCAGTATGTGCAACCAAAGGCATGATGGCTCCCATTCAAAGCGCTATAGAATGACCACTCGATTCCCTGTCGATAACCTTCTCCAGCAGCTGCAGGAAATCCGATTCATCCGCCACAGCCGAGAGCTCCTTGGTGGTCACTGTGTAGCCATAATTCCGGGCAATCGCCTCGTAACGCGGTATTCGGGCGCGAAACAGGCGTGGAAATACCCAGCGGCCAAAGTCATACGGATCGATCAGCGAGACATAGTCAATCCCATTGATTCGCATGTACTCCGCCAGGTGTTCATCAAGAAACGCCTCTCGATAATAGAGCGGCTTCGGATGCGACATAGAGCGCGCGATCAATGCCGCCTCATCCTCCTCGGTGGCCTTGATATAGATAATCAGCGAGTGCTCGGCAATAAACTCAAGCAGGCCTGGCTCATCCAGTTCGCACAAGCTGCCGCCAACATCGTTGATGAAATGAGAATAGCCATAGATCATGCGGGATTTACGCATAAAACTCGGCACATCGTACATAGCGGCAATCTCGGCCTGCCGATGCAGATTCTGTCGGCGCTTGAATTCAGTCAATGGTATCCCGCCCAACTCCGGGTTGCCCAGCATGCCGAGAAAGGTGGATACCGGCTTCAGATTGTGGAAGGTGATGTTGTTGCGGATGAATATCGAATCCGAACGCAGCAGATCGCGGAGCAAGGGCACGCGCATCGCCTGCTCCTTGATACTGTCGAGAATGGGCTCGTCAAGATAGCGGGTACCGATGCGGTAGTCACCTGAATAGTGAAACCAATCCTTCCGCCTCAGCAGATTCGACAGACGGGTCTTACCGACACCGGACATACCCAGCAGGGTTATGCATTTCCGGTCCCAGGCCCGAAACTCTTCAACACTCAATCTCACGATATCTTCGCTCCAATCCGGTAAGGGGACAATTCTACGGACTAGTCGGGTGTGAGGAAAGTCGTAGACGGTCTCGGACCGGGATAATTGCCGGCTACAACTGACCCGGCTTGCTTGCTATGATGAATTTGAACTCCATATAAACCACAACCTGCCGCAAGCGGATGAACATCACAGACCTCTCAGTCATCCTGGTGGAACCCTCGCTGACCCAGCGAAAACTCATCGCTCAGCTCCTCGGTGGACTTGGGATTGACAATATCGAAGCCTATACACTGGGTGGCGATGCCCTGCAGGCACTACCAGTCAGTAAACCGGATTTGATCATCAGCAGCCTCTATCTACCGGATATGACAGGTACGGATCTCGTCTACAAGATGCGCAACGACGACGAACTCATACAATCCGCATTTATGTTGATCTCCAGCGAGACCAGCCTCTCCTACCTGGATCCGATCCGCCAGGCCGGTGCCGTGGCGATACTGCCAAAACCCTTCTCTCAGGACGACCTCTATGTCGCCATGCAGGCCACCCTCGACTATGTAGAAACACCCAACCTGGAACTGCAGGATATCGATACCGAGGTTGTACGGATCCTGATCGTCGACGACAGCAGCATGTCCCGCAAGCATATACGGCGCATTCTTGAGGCCATGGATATAGAGAACATCACAGAGGCGACGGATGGTGCCGAAGCCGCGCAGCTGATAAACGAACACTTTTTCGATCTGGTCATCTCCGACTACAACATGCCGGAGATGAACGGTCAGGAATTAATCGATTATATCCGTACCCAGAGCGGTCAACCCGGACTCCCTGTGCTGATGGTAACCAGCGAATCCAATGAGAATCGATTGGCGGCGGTACAGAAATCGGGGGTTTCGGCAATCTGTGACAAGCCCTTCACCACGGAAACCATACAAAACTTTCTGCAGCAGATTCTGCAGGATTTGTGAATTACGCCTCTCGCATCAAAATCAAAAATCAGTTAACATTTCAGGAAGTTAATTCATATTGCACAAGGATGTCTCATGGTTAAGTTGAAAAGCGGAAACCTCTGACCAATCGATTCTGTGTCGCTGGCCACTACCAGCCAGGCCATGCGTGCGGAAATCGGAGCGGAATAATGATGAGGATCGATCATCGATGCGGACAGATAGCATATCCAATCAAGGATGAGTCAAGCATTGAATGACGATGCCGTTATAGAGCAAGGCAGGTCTACAGCTGTATATATCCTGCTTAAGTCATGACGACCAAGTAAGCACCTAAGCGGTCAAAGGCCTTCTACATCGGGCACGTTTGTGAGTTGGGTGGCGCTAGGGTCATAGCAAAAATGTAAAACGAAACCTTGTCAATATGTCTCAAGTACTTATCATTGACGACCAATCGATAACCAGGATGATATTGCAGGAGTTGGTCGGATCGATAGATAAGGATATCGCTTCAACCTGCTTTGCCGATCCTACTCAGGCTCTGGAATGGGCCAAAACCCACGACATTGACCTGGTGATCACTGACTACAAGATGCCGCAGATGGATGGCATTGAGTTTATCAAGTGGCTCAGGCGCATCCCACGCTGCAATGATGTACCGGTTATGATCGTCACCTGCGTGGAGGATCAATCGGTTCGCTATCTCGCCCTCGAGTCCGGCGCCAACGATTTCATCACCAAGCCCATTGACCACACCGAATGTCGCGCCCGTTGTCACAACATGCTCACCATGAGCCTGCAGCGAAAGCTGATCAAGGACAGAGCGCTTCTACTCGAGCGGGAGATACGCAAGACAACCCAGGAGCTGCGTGACAGGGAGCAGGAGACCCTGATGAGGCTGGCAAAAGCCGGTGAATACAGGGATGAGGACACAGGCAACCATATCCTGCGCATCTCCCGCTACTCCAAGCTGATTGCCCATCGCCTGGGCCTATCTCACGAACGCTGCGATTTGATCGCCCAATCCGCTCCAATGCATGATATCGGAAAAATTGGCATACCGGATGCCATCCTGTTGAAACCGGGCCGACTAACACCTGAAGAGTTCAAAATCATGCAACGCCATACCGTGCTGGGCTATGAGATTCTCAAAGACAGCCTCTCAAAGTATATTCAGACGGGAGCCATTATCGCATTGAATCACCACGAAAAATTCAATGGTGAGGGCTATCCTCACGGGCTGAAGGGCGAGGCCATACCCATTGAAGCGCGGATTGTGGCCATCGCCGACGTGTTTGACGCCCTGGTCACCGACAGGCCGTACAAAAAGAGCTGGTCAATAGAGAAGGCAATCGAATATATTAGTGAGGAGCGGGGAAGGCACTTCGATCCGGACTGCGCTGAAGCCTTTGTCAGTGAACTACAGGAGGTAGAAATGATTCATCATGCATTGAAAGCCACTCCCAGAAGGACCGATGGATGAAGCTGTTTTCCGAGCAGCATCGGCCCGCCGCAAAGGATTCAGCCTCGGCAGATCACCGCTATCACACGACGGCGTTTATAGTCAGTTGCGTCGTCGTCTGCTGCCTGGCGGGAGAGTTTCTCTGGCAGGCGCCATCGGCGGATCAGCTGGCGACCCTCACCTTGGCCGCCTATTATGCCCTGATACGGTTGATCCAGCTCATTACGCTGGGTAGATCCTATCATCGCCCCCTGCTGCTTCATGGGCCGCTGCTGGTTTTCGATCAAATCTATCTGGCCGCCCTGGCAATGTCAGGGCTGTCTGTCTATGTAGTCGTGCCTCTCAGCGGCCTGCTGCTCTACATGACCAGATCCCTGGGCGTGCATCATCTGATCATTGCCATACCAGCGGCATTCGTTTCAATCCTTCTCTCCCTTGCCAGCTTTTCAAGCTTGCAATTGGAGTGGCATGCCGCGGTCGCCGCGGCATTGGTCGTGGTAATAGGAGCCAGCCTCAATTCAACCTTGCCACTACTCATGACTGGCTTCAGAAAACAAGCGTTGTCAAACGACGATACAACACAGGACGAGGAGCTTCAGAATCCCGGGCATAGCCCGCGGCAGGAGGACCATTTCGTCACCCCTGTCGCAGAAGCGGGAGGACTGCGCATCCTGATAATCTCGAATAATGATGAACGACTGGCTCTCCTCTCTGACCATCTCAATGATTGGGGTTACGACTACACCATCAGCAAAAATTGCGTTCAGGCATTCAGGCACATGCTTTCGCGCAGCCAGGTTGACAGGTTTGTCTCCTATACGACACTTATCGTCGATCAACATGGATTGGACCTTGATCCCCTCTCCCTGGCGCAGCTGATTCAGGATGAGGAAAAGCTCGATGGTTTGCGGCTGATCTGTTACAAGAGCCCTTCCGCCGTCCACTCTTCATCTCAGCAGCTGATCCAGGCGGGATATACCACCCTCCTCGATAGCGCGCTCAACAAAGCCCAACTCTTCGACGCCCTTCACGGGAAACAGCAGCAATTTCCTGATTCGGTCAATATCGTCAGCCTCTCGGAACACAGAGCGAACAAACACAGCCGGGCAAAAAAAGGTATTATCCTGCTTGCCGATGCCGCTTCATCTGAACGAACCGCACTCAGCAAGCTGTTGATCCAGGCAGGCTATCAGGTGCGCATGGCTGACGATGGCGATCAGACGCTTGACGCCCTCGATGAGCAGCCGATCGATCTTGCCGTCGTCAATATCAAACTCTCTATCATGAGCGGCACCCAGGTGCTCAAACTGCATCGCTTCACCACACCCTACAAGCAGTGGGTGCCCTTCGTGTTCCTGAGTGATGAAAACAATGCGGAAACCCTGCGCCTCTGCCGCTCGATCGGAGTACAGGCCTGCCTCTTCAAACCTGTGGCAGCCAAGGACCTGCTGGAGTTGATCCCAACCCTGCTTACCCATCATCGATCAACCACGCGGGCAACAAAATACAAGCCCAATCCGTCCGTAGAAAGCAATGTGACACGTTTTCAGCATGCCAATCTGCTCGATCACATGACACTGCTACGCCTGGAGCGGCTTGACAGCGGCATCGCTTTCATTAACGACCTATACAAAATTTTCGAGGCTGAAGGGGCGTTCATACTGCGCACCTTGCGGCAGGCCGTGGAGAGAAAACAGTTCGGCCAATTTATCGACCAGGCACAAATATTGTTGGACAGCGCAGGCCAGCTTGGTGCATTTGCACTCTATGATCTCAGCAGACAGGCAACCAAGTTACGGGCGCATGAATTTGAGTATAGAGGCCAAGAAGTATTCGAAGAGTTGGAAAGGACCTTCAACCTGACCTTGCAAGCCTATACACACTATCTATCTCAACGTGCCGCGGCGCTGCAAAGAGACCGGAATTAGACGCTTTACCTCAGCCACTACATGCCAACCCCGCTACTGGTTCCGTTGCTGCAGATAATGATGCAGCGCCTGGCAGGTCACGGTGTAGGTGGAGGATATTTTCGCCAGCATCTTTACTCCATGGCTGTCGAATTCCGGTTTTTCGATAGCGGATACTGCTGAGCAAACAGTTTTCAACGAAAAGGCTCCCATTCCCGAGGCATTGTCCGCGATCGCATGGGCGCAATCCCGGTATTGGTGCAGGTTCCCCTCCTCCAAAGAGATCTGCATATTGACCAGCAGCTCATCGCTATCGCGAAAAAAGCTGTCCGTCATACTCTGCAGAAATCCTGGATCCTTGCTCAATTTCTCCAAATCGGCCAGGGTCTTGTGGTCGAGAACCTGGAGATCCCTCAGTGCTTCAGCCTGTCTGACGGGTTGATCCATCACAGTGTTAGCCGGGATCTTTATCTCTTCAACGCCAAGGATTCGATTCACGACCTCGAGTAGATGGGACGAACGGACAGGTTTTGTCAGATAGGCGCTCACCCCAACATCATCGCATTGCCTGATAGCATCCTTTGTTGCATTCGCAGTAATTACCATGAACGGCATCTGCTCCTGGTCTATATGCATCGCACGGTAGTGCTTGATGACTTCGATACCACCTACATCCGGCATTTGCAGATCTACAATCGCCAGATCATATTTCTTTGCCTCCAACAGCGCGATTGCTTCCTCGCCATTGGCAACCACATCGACTAGATGGCCCTGCAATTCCAAGATCTTTTTTACCACCTTCTGGTTGATAAGGTTGTCTTCAGCCAACAATATCCTTGATAATCTGGATTCTCTCTGCGACAGCGATTTAAAGACTTTGGTGCCGAGCCCATCCCCTCCGCTGCGCCCCTTCTTCAGCGCATAAAGTACCGCATGTTGGAGTTTCTCCGCGCTAACCGGGGTAGTTACAATCGCGGAACAACCGTCATCCTCACCATTCCGCATAGCATCCCTGACGCAAACTATAGCGAGCCTATCCAGACTCGACTCGGCCCTGATCGCGCTGACCAGCTCCTCCACTGCAAGGCCTGCCTGATTCTCGTCTATGATAGCGATGTCGAAAGGCACATCCATTTTTTCCGCATTCAACAACTCAAGAAAACCATCAGTGACACTGCTGCATACATTGGTAATCACCTGCCACTCCTGGAGGTGGTCCAGAATTTGATTGTTATCTGAGTGCAGATCAGCAAACAACAGTACCTTCGCTTTATCCAGATGGACATCGTCAACCAGGAGCTTTCCCGGTAGCGCGGGCAAGTCGAACCAGAAGCGACTGCCTTCACCGAGGCGGCTTTCGACACCGATCTCCCCTCCCAGCAGCTCAACCAGCTGTTTTGTAATCGTGGTACCCAGTCCACTGCCCGATAAATGAGTGGTTGCAGCATCATCACCTTGGGTAAAGCGCTCGAAAATTCGCTGCTGCTGGGATTCCGTAATCCCGATCCCGGTATCGATCACTTCGAACAATAGCTTGGAATTTCGATGATTATCTTTTTTTGATGCACCTGGCGAGATCCGCAGGGTGACACTTCCCTTCTCGGTAAACTTGATCGCATTGTTAAGCAGATTGATCAGAATCTGCCGTAGCAGTTGCGGGTCGGTACGAACAACCAGCGGCACCGACATGTCGATTAAATTGTTCAGCTTAATCGATTTGGCATCTGCACTTGGCTGCATCATGGCAAGGATATCATTGATGAAATGCACAATATCAAGATCTTGAATCGCTACCTCCACCTTTCCCGCCTCGATTTTCGAGAAATCGAGGATATCTTCGATCAAGCTCAGCAAGGTTTCGGCCGAAGCCTGAATCGTGCGCATCATCTCCCGCTGCTCGACGCCCATCGGGGTTCCCGCCAGGAGGTCGGTCATGCCGACAACCCCATTCAGGGGCGTACGGATCTCATGACTCATGTTCGCCAGGAATCTGCTCTTGGCCATGCTTGCCGCCTCGGCCCGCAGCTTTTCATTCTCGAGGCGCTTCAGCAGCAGCGTAACATAGAGGGAGGTTATCAATAGCCCTACCATTAGGCCTGGGCCCAATAGTTGTTGTTGGAGCCAAAACTCGTTGTTGAGTATGACGACACTGAAACCGATCATGCTGAGCCCGCTCGTCAGATAGAGCGAGCGGGTACCGAAGCGAAATCCGTTACCCAAACTGATCCAGAGATAGAAGACATAGAGCATCGCCGCACACTCGCCACCCGTCAACATTGCCCAGGTGACCATACCCACATCAAACAGCATGGTGAGTTGTCGCCGCAGATGATAGCGCAGCGGATCGATGGTAATCGCAGCCACGATGCAGAAAGCGATAAACAGATAGAGATAGGCGATATCGCAAAGCATCCGAACCTGCACATCCAACGGCGTTATGTAGCGCAGGGAGAGGCAGTAGCCAATCATCAGCGTTGCAATTGTCACGCGCACCAAAGACTGTTCCCATTCGCGGTCAGGCGCAGTCTTGAGTCGCTTGATTATCGTCTTGAGTTGCATGACAATTGCTGCTTCCAGATAAAGAGAGTATTCACTGCATCCGTAACTCTACCCCAATAGTCTCCCTGGTGGTAAACACAGTTATTCAATCATAATGTGCGTGATCGCCGAGATTGTGAGTTTGCGTTACGCTCTCCAATCCGCCAATGCCAGATGACACCTGCCGTCCGCTGGGAGTTATATTCCCTGGATGCCGATGATACAGCGTACTAAATGGAAGTATAGTTATTTAAGGTGGGATAGCTGAATGATGCGACCGCCCGAGTCATACCCGTATTGGGCTTAGAGTTTACAGCTTATCTGTGCTGACGGAGTTTCGATCTCGGTGGTCAGGGTAATCGGCTCTTCTCCACTGACATGCACATCGCCGACTTTACAGCAGGCGGCATCGTCAGTCGAAGGCATCTCAAACATTACGTTTCGCAGCAAGCCCTCCATGACCGCCCGCAAACCTCTCGCCCCGGTCCCCCGCTGGATGGCGCTTCTCGCGACCGCGGTCAAAGCGTCCGGGGTGAACTCGAGGGTCACCCCTTCGAATTCGAACAGCTTTTGATACTGTCTGTAGAGTGCATTCTTGGGTTCAGTCAGGATTTTCACCAGCGCCTCTTCGTCGAGATCGTGCAGTGCCGTGATCACCGGAAAGCGTCCGATGAACTCGGGAATAAGACCGAAGTGGCGCAGGTCCTCGGGCTGCACCTCTTCAAACAGCCGCAACCGGTCGTAGACCTCGCCGGTTTGTGACGGATCGACATGGAAACCTATACCTGCCTTGCCTCGGTTGAAACGTTTTTCCAGGATTGCCTGCAATCCCTCGAACGCGCCGCCGGCGATGAACAGAATGTTTTGGGTATTCATCGTCTGATCGTCGCCGTTATCCTTGCGGCCCTTGGACCCCAGCTTGACCCTCGATCCTTCAACCAGTTTCAGCAACGCCTGTTGCACCCCCTCTCCCGATACATCCCGGGTGCCATGGGAGGTCTCCCCGGAGCGTGCCAGCTTGTCGATCTCGTCGATATAGATAATGCCCCACTCGGCCAACTCCCTATTGCCATCGGCGCTGTCCAGAAGCCGGGTGAGGATGCTCTCCACGTCCTCGCCCACGTAGCCGGCCTGGGTCAGGGTGGTGGCATCGGCAATCACGAAGGGAACCCCCACGATCCTCGCCAGGGTGCCTGCCAGCAGGGTCTTGCCGGTGCCGGAGGGCCCCAACAGCAGGATATTCGATTTCTCGATCTCCACCTGGTCGTCATCCGCTGTCATCGCTGAACTTTCGCTCTCCATGTTGAGCCGTTTGTAGTGGTTGTAGACGGCGACCGAGAGGGTCTCCTTGGCCAGATCCTGGCCCACGATGTAGCGATCAAGCTTGTGCTTCAACTCGACCGGCTTGGGCATCCGTTTGAAGGGTTTGGTGGCGGCCCGGCGACGGCCCCAGCTGGCCACCACCCGCGACGCGAGACGTACGCAATCTTCACAGATATGTCCATCGATGCCGGCGATCAGGGGTAGATCCGCGGTCTGTTGCTGGCTGCAAAAGGAGCAGTAGGTCTTATTTGCCGTCATCACGTCCCTCTAGGCATGTTCTCTCTTTTGCAGGCTGGCCAACCATACCTTCTGACAGTTGCGCCGATGCCGCTGCTGCAGATGCCCGCGGATGCGCGCAAAGGCCTTGGACAGGGGCGTGCATTTGGCGGGCCTTATCTTTTCGCAATAGAGCAGATGCAGGCCCAGCTCGGTTTCGACGATGTCGCTGATCCCGCCCTCCTGCATGTTGAAGAGCATGCTGTCCAGCTCTGCGTAGAGCTGGCCCCGTTTCACTTCACCCAAGCCGCCGCCTTCCATCGCCGTGGGACACTCGGAGTAGCGCTTGGCAAACTGTTCGAAGCGATTGCCTCTTCCCGCCAGTTTGTCGATCACCTGCTGCATCCGCTGGCGCGCCGCGAGCGGCGAGTTCTCCGGATAGTCGGGATTGACGGTAATCAGGATATGCCTTGCCAGACGTGTCTCCGGGGTCTCGAAACGCTGCCGGTGCATCTCGTAGAAGAGGTGGACGTCGAGGTCGTTGACATCCGCGCTGTTGGCGGAGACAAGCTGCATCACCCCGTCAAACAGCAGTTCGCGATAGAGCGCCCGCCTCAAACCCGCTTCATTCAGACCATTGCACGCAAGATCCTCGAGCAACTCATCCTGGCCTGGATAACGCGCGCGCACCTCGTTGACCGAGTTATCGAGCTGCTGCTCGGTGACGATCACCCCGTTCGCCTCCGGCGATGCGATGACCAGCGATTCGAGTTCATAGCTCCTGCTCGCCTTGCGATGGACCTGCCGATACTCCGCTGCCTCGAGCTGACTAAGATTTTTCCGGTAGTCCTTGAGTGCGCTGCGCAGCATGTGATAGTTGAACTCCGGATCTGTATCCAGGCGCTCGGCCAAGGTCATGGCGCCTCCTCGCTCTGCGGGGAGAGAAACGCCAGGGCCGACTCGGGCACCTGCAGGGTCCGCCCGTTGACCCGGAGATGGTAGGCGGGTCCGCCGGGATGCTCCCGCAACACCTTTTCGATCTCGGCGGCGTCACCCGGCCTGGCAATGACCTCGCCCTGGATGGCCAGGGGCAGCCTGGGGGTCACCTTGTCCCTGAATTCGAAACGGGTCGGAACCCAGGGATCGGAGGCCGGCTGCAGCTCCTGTTCCCGGCAGCCGACGCGGCGATTGGCGTCGAGAAAATCGACCGAGTAGATCAGCTGGTCCTGGAGAAAAGTACCCACATCGCGGACGAAGCCGACACTGCCCCGGCGCACCAGCAGGCGCCCGGTGGCCTCGCCGGGATAGGTGCCGTCGTTGCGCAGGTTGCGCACCACCCGCACCTGCTCGCCATATTCAAACTTTGGGCGCAACGGTTTCCACCTGCCGGGTCAGATCGGGCAGCGGCACCTTGACGCTGACCGGCTCATGCCTATGAAAGACCTTGAACACCTTCTCGGTCAGCGCGTCCGACGTGACGAAGTCGTGATAGGCGCTGTCGAGCATGCCGGCATAGAGGGCATGTTTCTCCTCATCGCTCCCGGGCATCTCCTCGACGCCGTCGAGATAGTCGTGAAAGCGCTGCAGGATATGCAGGCGATTCACATGGACCACCGACGCATCGTAGGCAATGCCGAAGTAGTCGAGAAAGTCCTCGGCACTGCTGAGCTCATCCATATCGAGGTCGAACTCGCTCTCGTTCATCATCGTCTCTCCTGGTTCGGTTAATGGGTTGCCAATCCGGTTTCATTTCCGATGGCGTTTTTCGCCACTTCGAGCAAGGCCTGGGCACCCAGGCGGTCCTTGGCGTCGAGTTCCGCCACCTTCTGCAGCCGCTCGAGGGCCGACTGATAGCGGCCCAGGCGCAATTCGAGATAACCGGCGCCCTTCAGCGCCAGCATGTAGAAGCGGATCATGGTCATGGAGATCATCACCCCGCTGCCGATCCCCGGCTCGGTGAGCTGGCGCCAATCCTCGGGCAGATCCAGGCGCCTGCCGATCACCTTCAACACCCGCTCCGCCACCAGCAGGGACTCCTTGAGCCGGTGCTGGTAGTAGTAGAAGCGGTAGAGGGCGACCAGCACCATCGGGTGCTCCGGCTCGAGGAGATAGGCCCGCAACAGCGCGCCCTCCGCCGCATCCGTGCCGTACTCCTCCGAGGCCCGCTGCAGGCACTGTTTCGCCTCCTCGTCGATCGCCTCGTCGAAGTAGAGCTCCTCGCTGTCGAAGGCCAGCAGATCGATGCTCATGATCGGTCCGCCTCCCGGGTTTCAGGGCGAGGCGGCTCGCAGACCAGCTTGGCATTGCAGCGGTTGCATTCATCCTCCGGAAGCTCGCCGCCTGGGATACAGCCGTGGACGCCCACCTCCTGTTCCAGCAGGCGGATGCGCTCGAGCAGACAGCCGATGGCGTCGGCCACCGGGTCGGGTATCAGATGGTGGTTGAGATCGATCCCGTGGATGCCGTCGGTCATGCTGCGGCTCGAGGTCACCACCTTGCCCGGGATGCCGACCACGGTCTTGCCCGCCGGCACCGGGGTGATCACCACCGAGTTGGCCCCGACCCGCGCCTGGTCACCGATCTCGATGGGCCCGAGGATCTTGGCGCCGGCGCCCACCACCACCCGGTCGCCCAGGGTGGGATGGCGCTTGCCCTTGTTCCAGGAGACGCCGCCGAGGGTGACGCCGTGGTACAGGGTGACGTCGTCCCCCACCTGGGCGGTCTCGCCGATCACCACCCCGGCGCCGTGGTCGATGAAGAAGCGGCGGCCGATGGTGGCGCCGGGATGGATATCGATGCCGGTCCAGATCCGGCCGATGTAGGCGATCAGCCGGGGCAGATAGCGCCGGCCCCGGCGCCATAACCGGTTGGCCATGCGATAGAGCAGGATGGCGTGGACCCCCGGATAGGTGGTCATGATCTCGAAGCGGGTGCGCGCCGCCGGATCGCGTTCGAAAACACAGCGGATATCCTCGCCGACCAGCCGCCAGAGAGCGAGGGATTGTTCCGGGCGCTCGATTTCCGCTACCGCCTCATTGTTCATCATTGACGCATCCATTCCCGGTTCCCGCTGTAGATCTCCAGATAGAAGCGGCGCAGATCCCTCGCCGCCGGGGGGCGTTTGTTCTCAACCGCGTGGCGCCGGACGAGGAGCAGCAGGGTCTCCGCCTGCGCCCGGCTCAGCGCCATGCCCATATCCGCATAGGCCTGGATCACCGCATGGCTGCCCGAGTGCTTACCAAGCACGAACTCGTGATCGCGGCCCAGCTCGGCGGGATCGACACCCTGATAGTTGCGGCGGTCCTTCATCAAGCCGTCCACGTGGATCCCCGCCTCATGGGTGAAGACCCCGGCGCCCACCAGGCTCTTCTGCCAACCGACGCTGCGCCCGGAGGCGCGCTCCACCAGCCTGGAAAGAAGGGAATAACGGGTCATATCGATCTCATGGCCCTGATCGTGGAAGCGGCGCAGCCCCATCACCACCTCCTCCAGCGGCGCATTCCCGGCCCGCTCGCCGAGCCCGTGCACCGTGGTGTTGGCATGGGTCGCCCCGCCGCGAATCGCGGCCAGGGTGTTGGCGGTGGCCAGCCCGAGGTCGTCGTGGGCGTGCATCTCGATCTCGATGTCGCTCATCGCCCGCAGGTCGCGGATCGCATCGTATACCTGGAACGGCTCCATGATGCCCACCGTATCGGCAAAGCGGAAACGCCGCGCCCCGGCCCGCTCCGCCGCCTCCACCACCTGCCAGAGAAACGCCGGATCGGCCCGCGAGGCATCCTCGCCACCGACACAGACCTCCAGCCCGAGTTCATGGGCCTCGGCCACGCAGGGGGCGATCTGAGCGAGCACCCATTCACGGGAACGTCCCAGCTTCTTGCCGATCTGCTGATCCGAAACCGGCATCGAGAGATCGACCATCTGCACCCCGAGATTGCCGCAAAGACCGATATCCTCGCTGTGCATCCGGCACCAGACCATCAAGCGGGCGTTGTCCACACTGGCGGCGACGGCGCGTATCGCCTCCCGCTCCTCCTCGCCCATGGCCGGAATACCGACCTCAAGCTCCGGCACCCCCAGCTCGTCAAGGGAGCGGGCAATGGCTAGCTTCTCCTGCAGGGTGAAAGAGACCCCGGCGGACTGCTCCCCATCCCTCAGGGTGGTGTCGTTGATGGTGGCGTTGGTTGTCGGTTGCTGCATGTTTGTCTCCTTGATAGGAGAGTATTAGCAAACCCTGTGCCATGAGTTTTTTATCTAATTTTACAACATGTTACGTGTGGCCTATTCTCAGATTGAATGTCGTCAAAGGGTGAATTGTAGGGAAAGCGACAAGCGTGTTCTAAGGAGGTGTCGCCGTGTTTAGTTCAACTGAGGACTCGGTGTCGGATTGTGGCTTGAAGTTAATGGTGTGGTGAGAAAGCCCTAAGGATTCCAGGTAGTTGGAGATTGTTGACGATACATTTATAGTATTCTGACAATCATTTGCTAAAGGACTTGCTAGGGACCTGCCTATCAGTGTTCAGGATGCTCGCAGAAATGGATATACCCTCCTCCTCATATTTATTCGGCTTGGCGGCATAACACATTATTTGTGCCGTCCACATAAGTCACTGTTATGTGTAAAAAATAAATGGATATTCACTACGTAGGTATAGGACTCTTATCAATTGTGCTGACTTTAGTGCTGATTAAATCTTCATTTAAGAAATTATTTAATAATTTATTTCTAGCTATCATCTTATTAATTTGTTTATTTGTGCTAATTGAAATCTTTGCTGGTAATGGTATTGAAGCCGCAAAAATGTCAGCTCCATCAAAATCAAGCAGTGCTTTTATGTTGGCTCACTCATATCTTCTAGCTTGCGTTGTAAGTCTTATATATAAATCAATCAAAATGGTGACGGAAACTAAATCTAATAGTGAAACTGATGGTCACACATAACCAGGCGCTCGTGTTGGACGCTTGCTTCGCAAGCGCCCCACAGCTATAACGTTAGGCAAAAAATAGTATTAATGAGCTCGTTCAAATATATAAGGCATTCTGATGCGTAAGAGAATTATCAATTCAGGTCTGAAGCATAATATTAACGCTGATCAGAAATGGCTGGATATTGAGATGCTTGCTGTAGTTGAAGTCACCTCAGAAGATGTTGTTTTCCCAATAGAGTCCGCACTTCTACTTGGTGAAGTTTCAGGCTGGCGTGCATCAGGTCCAGGAAAACAGATGATTAGGCTTCTCTTCGATAAACCCCAGAGACTCCAGCGAATCAGGTTGAAATTTGAAGAGTTAGAGTTTGAACGGACGCAAGAATATGTTTTGCGTTGGTCGCCAGACGCAGGCCAATCATATCAAGAAATCATCAGGCAACAGTGGAATTTCAGTCCCGAAGGGTCAACCAGTGAAATTGAAGATTACCAAATAGACCTTCCTGCAGTAACTATTCTTGAATTGGGCATCAATCCAGACATAAACGAAAGAAATATTTATGCGTCTTTAAAGGAGTTCAGGCTTGCCTAACAAGAAAGTCATGTTGTTCGCAAGCTCACTCAGACGCGCTAACGCGCACCGCATACTTAAGCGTTAAGTTTCAAAAGGAGATCCCGTACAGGCAGTAACGATAAAGCTATTTCTTGCTAAAGGCAGTCCAAGTAGCCTCCGTACCGGGGAAATCTCCAACTGGACTGGAAAGGCCATTAGTGCGCCCAGAACAGAGCTCTACGATTTCCTTAAACGAGAAGAAACCAAAGGGCCCGGCATCTATTTCTTATCTGGTACTGATCCTGAAAGCGGGGAGCCCGCTTTATACATCGGTGAAGCGGAAACAGTAGCGGCACGAATAAAGAACCACGCAGAAAAGGATTTTTGGGTAAATGTCACCGCTTTCGTATCCAAGGATGAAAATCTTACAAAAGCTCACATCAGATACTTGGAAGGAACGTTAATCGATATAGCCGGCAAGAAGTCCGGCTTTGTCCTCCTGAACAGCACATCCAGCGGAGCTAAGCTGCCCGAGTCTGATGCGGCCGAGATGGATATATTCCTAGATAAAGTCTTTCAATTGCTTCCTGTTCTCGGAATCACCCACTTCCGGGATCTTGTCGAAAAACCCTCAACCCAAAAAGAGCATCTGTACTGCACTATCAAAGGGCTAAAGGCAAAAGGTAAGCGCACATCTAATGGTTTCTTGGTATTTAAAGGCTCAAAAGGCGTGCCTGATCCCAGGCCATCGGCTACGAAAATGAAAGGCAAGCGAAACAAGCTGCTTTCAGCCGGAGTGCTGGCAGAGAACGGCGATTTTATCGAGTTTATAAAGAACTACGAGTTTACTAGCCCTAGTGCAGCAGCCAGCATGATCCGAGGAGGAGCATCAAATGGTCTTACGAGCTGGAAAGATGCAAAAGGTAAATCACTCAAGCAAATCGAAGAATCAGAAACTTAACAAGGCAATCAAGTCGCGCTTCGCACTAGGACGCCGCTAAAGCGGCGCCCCTTATCGCAGCGTTCCCAAGCCAAGATACTATTAATGTGAAAAAATATTACCTCTCATTTTCTGGCAGAGATGCATCCGTGCTATACTCGAACACCATTCAATCAATACAGGAAGGAGGCATTCGCATGATTGTTAAGTGTTATTTACAGGCCAGTAATAAGAGCCAGTTGCGGTAACAAGTAAGTTTTCCCTAGAAACTCAACCCCCCAGCTCACCTGTAATTACCCGGCCTGTACGCCGGGATTCATCCGAATCCCAATAGATTCAGCACGCCGATACCCAGCGCCTGCTGCACAGCCATCTGCTATTTGGGATAACATCAATGCAAATCAATAGCCTTCTTGACCTGGGATGGAACAACCACTTCCAATCCCAGTTGGATCTGGAGTCGCTCGAATCACAACTCCCCTTTCGGGTTGTTTCCGTACAACGCAACCTGGTCGAATGCCTGGGCTTCGACCAGAAAGATCAGCAAAAAACCCTCCAGTTATCCACCTACTTCTGGCGCAATGACCCACCGGAGCTGCACCCGGCGGTTGGCGATTGGGTGATGGTTGATCATGATCTCAACCCACTTCGGATACTTGAACGAAAAACAGAGATAAAGCGTCGTGGCGCGGGCAAAGAGTCGTATATTCAGCTCATCGCGGCAAACATCGACACCCTGTTTATCGTCACTTCCTGCAACGACGAATTCAACATCAACCGGATAGAGCGCTACCTCTCCATCGCCGCCGAGACCAATATCCACTCGGTGTTGGTGTTGACCAAGATCGACCTTTGTCAGGACGTGACGCCCTATCTTGAATCCCTGTCCGGGAATCATCCCGAGCTGCCTGTTGAGGTGATCAATGCCACCGACCCCGCATCCCTCGATGGATTGGGAAAGTGGATAGATCATGCACAAACGGTGGCGCTGCTCGGCTCCTCCGGCGTCGGCAAGTCGACTATCATCAACAGCCTGACGGCAAGCGAGGATCAGGCTACCGGCGCCATCCGCGAAAGCGACGGTAAGGGACGCCACACCACCACAGCGAGGAGCCTCCACCGCCTGGCCGGCGGTGGGCTCCTGCTCGACAACCCGGGTATGAGGGAGCTGCAGATCGTCGACAGCGAGGTGGGAATCAAATCGACCTTCCCCGATATCGACGCACTCGCGCAAAACTGCCGATTCAAGGATTGCCGGCACATCTCGGAGCCGGGGTGTGCCGTACTCAGGGAGATAGAGGCCGGCGGGCTTGAGCGGCGGCGTCTCGACAACTATCATAAGCTGATGTCGGAACAGGCGCGCAACAACGAGTCGCTGGCCGAAAGGCGCAACAGCGATCGATCGCTAGGCCGTTTTTACAAACAGGCCAAAAAGAGCTCGCAGCGTTTTAAATCCAGGGAGTAGACAGTGAGCTGACAACCCGGTCAACTTCGTCTTGCCTTCGGCGCTCATCGCAACTGCCTGGCCGCTCCACGGCCAGGCACACGCATCCCGGGTAAAGGAGTCCGGCTAACGCTTGATAATCATGAACAGGCAGTTCCCGATCAAAGGAAGGTATATAGTCGCTGTCTGGTTCCTGCCGTTTCTCTATCTTCCCGGTGTCGATGCGATCTACAACGCTTTGTTCGAAGAGTATGTCTGGAATTGGTACGCGCTGCTCTACATGATTTATGCGCAACTGCTGTTGGGCATAACGCTCTCGGGTCTGATTCTGTACCACAAGCTTGACTGGCAATTAATGCTCGCCAAGGCAGACCGATCCGAATATCCGCCTGCAATCCAATTGACCGCATTCATCTTTCTCTTTTCCATTGCGGCCGCGTACGCGCTTTTCTACCCGCTCTCATTTGTGATTCCCGACTTCGTACAGTACTGGTATATCGACATTCCTGAAATCGTATACCTTTCGGAGGGATCTTTTCATATCACTGAAAATATCCTGAGCCTGCTATCCCTTGTGATCCTGGCGCCGGTCTTCGAAGAGATCGCCTTTCGCGGCATCCTGCTGCACAGCTGGTCTGAAAAGTGGGGAATCAACAGGGCGATACTTATCTCTTCGCTCTTGTTCGGGGTGGCTCACCCCGATCCGATAGGGGCAACCGCGTTCGGTGTGGCGATGTCTGTTTTATATTTGCGAACGCAGACCTTGATCGTACCGATGGTATGTCACGCCCTGAATAATCTCGTGGTCTGGCTCTATGAGGCCGGCTATACCATTGCACTGGGCCCGGATTACGAATACACATTGGAAGAGTTTCAATCAAGCTGGCCCATCGGGGTTGCCTGCGCCATTCTCGCCCTTGCCTGGGCCTATCTCTACATAACGGGTGATAAACACTATCGGACCTGGTCACTGCCCAGAATTCACCAGGCGGATCAAGAATAAAAGTGCCGGCTATTCAAATATCCATGAAGATAATTAAGTGCCATCCCATCGGCTGTCAGGGCGGATTGATGGTGCCAGGAGAACGAGTGGCTGCTGAAGTGAACAGGATCACTGTCCATCAAGCGGCATCAACATGTTCGCGGCAGATCAGTTGTACATCTGCACGGGTCAAAGGCGCCCTGACCAGTTCGCAAAAGAAGTTGCCGTCCCCATCGTCACGATTGTAGCGGCATGTTCGACACACCCCGAAGGATTTCGAGCCACCGGCCTGCAGGATGCTGCCGAGTAATGTCTTGAGATTTCCGGCAAGCTGTTGACGTGTTTTTGCATCCAGCGATTGGCAGGCCCTGATGAAGTTGGCGGCAGGCACGCTCTTCTCCAACGCTCCTTTTCCCTTTGCGGTGATTTTGAGATGGATGACGCGTCTATCCTCCTTATCAACCTCCTTCACTAGAAACTCCTTTCGCTCCAGCACTTTCAATGTCTGAGACACTGTGCCCTTGGTTTGCCCGAGATATTCGGTGACACCCTTCGGCGTATTTGAGTATCGGTTGCAGATCGACAGGTAATGCAGTGCTTCGAGCTGGGTCGGTTGCAGACCGGATTCGCTGCCTGAATGCCGAAGCTCCCGATGCAGCAGGTTGTAGATTCGCTCAAGGTAGGTGTGGAGGGTTCTAGCGTCCATAACCATATAGTATCGAGTCAAAACTAATTTGACAAGACCGGTCTCCGTTGATATATTTCTTATTGTATCGACTCGATACCTTTATCAATCCTACTGAGAGGCGAGCCATGAAGCTGGACCACAGCCATACCCAGGTAAGACGGTTTGACGGGAGGCTTGTGCAACCCTGCAGATGAAAGGCTGGCCCTCACCAATCCACTGAGCGAGGATGCGAAATGAAAACAATTTGTTTATCGATGGCGGCGACGTTGGCCGCAATAGCGCCACTCAGCGCGCCTGCCGGCGAGATGGTGCCCTACCCCGAGGGATATCGCGACTGGACACATGCGAAGAGTATGGTGATCCAGCCCGGTCATCCGCTGGAGAGTCCTTTCCAGGGCATCCACCATATCTATGTCAACGATGCGGCGAAGAAGGGCTTACTAAACAACAGCTATGGCGATGGCGCCGTGATCGTGTTCGACCTGCTCAACTATACCGAGGCTGAAAAGAGTTTGCGGGAGGGGAGCCGTAAACTGATCGGTGTGATGCACAAGGACAGGAGCAAATACGCCAACACCGGGGGCTGGGGTTTCGAGGCATTCGCCGGCGATAGCAGCAGCGAACGTATTGTCGATGATGGGGGTGCCGGGTGCTTTGGTTGCCATCAGCAGGTGGACAGTCTCGATTACGTGTTCACGAAATTCAGAGAGTAATATGGCTCATGTAACGATTAGATCGCCAGTCTGACATGCACGTAATACGGTAGGAGCGGGTCGCAGGCCCGCCCTGCCTGCACCGTTTACCGGCGGGTTCTATGCTGAATCTATCACCCTGAGTTGCAGCGGGTGGACCGGTCTGCGCTTGGAGTACCCTTTCCACAAGAGCACCGTGCAGCGCAATGACTCTCTCATTGATCTGGAGCGCCACAGCGAGGAGGCCAACAACAGTGTGACGAAATCGCCGGTGGGTCCGGCGACAATGTCCAACATAATCCATCACCCTGGTTTCTACAAACCGGTGTGATGAGGGGGCAACATCCCAATCGCGTCGTAACGGTGGAGATAAAAGTTCCACTACCGTTTCTTTTTTGCGAGCCATCTCCAAAATACGAAATAAACGCATATTTTAAACAGGTCCCCGCTATGCTGCAGTGCACAAATTCACCTATAATACAGGGTATGTGTTACTGCTTCGCTGAGGTATTGCGATGAGCAACCGACTGATGATCGATGCGTCCTACCGTGACCGCATCACCCTGGGTTCCGGCGAGCGGGTCTGTCTGCGGCTGGTCCGCCCTTCCGACAAGGCGGCCATGCAGCGTGCCTTTGCCGAACTCTCGGCGCCCTCCCGTTACAAGCGCTTCTTTGGCGCCAAGCAGGATCTCACCGAGGCGGATCTGCGCTACTTCACCGAGACCGACGGTTGGGACCATTTCGCCCTCGGGGCGGTGGTGATCAACGAGGACGGCAGCGAAGGCGCCGGCCTTGGTGTTGCCCGCTGCATCCGCCTGGCTGACGATACCAATTGCGCGGAGGTCGCCATCACCGTGATCGACCGCATGCAGGGAAGAGGCATTGGCCGCGCCCTGCTGGAGCGACTGTTCACTGCCGCGATCGAGCGCGGTATCACCCGCTTACGTTTCGAGTGCCTGGCACACAACCTGGAGATGCGGAACCTGGTAAAAAAGGTCTGCCGCGTGGTGGAGACCCGTTCCGATGGCGAGATCATGGTCGCAGAGACCGACCTGCCGCGTCAGCTCCCGATGAACACCCCCAGTGCTCCGGAGCAGCTGTTCAGTTTTTATGAACTGTTTCGCGCCATGGCGATCCACTCGGTGGATCTGCAGATGAGTTTGAGCCGTGCCGCGATGAAGCGGACCATGGGTTCGACACTTGTCGGTACCAATATGCTGAAGCAGATCAAGCGGCCCTCCCTCTTTAAGCCGCGTTAGCAGTGGCTGGAGGGATAGTGGTAATTTTTAAGCGGGTGATGCTGTTTTTGCCTATCCGTATGCGCTGAAAGCACGGCCCGGACAGACGGAATGATCTGCCCGGGCCAGGCCGCCTAAACAGGATTCTATGCGCGTTCAGTCTTTCTCTCTGCGACGGCACTCATTATCGTCCCCATCTTTTTTATATCTGGGGCGACATTTTTGCTCCTCTTTCTGCGGTACATCGGAGCCGAATACCACCACCCGGTTGGTCATGCCCTGCTCCTCCTCTTCATCGGTGGCGCGGAGAATGCCGTAGAGGGTTCCCGGTTGAGAGTGGTCCCAGGCCACGCCCTGACCACGGATGTTGAGTGGCACGGTTTCGGCGACCTCGAGGATCGAGCCCGCATCCGGAAAGCGGATGCGGTAGATTTCAGGCAGGTCATGGCCGGTGATGTAGAGATTGCCATCCGGTCCCCAACTGCCGCCCGAATTGCTCATTCGTTCGAACTTCTCCAGCAGCTCCATGGGAAAGATCCACGACTCGAGCACGCCCCAATCCTCGTCGAACTTCACCAGGGTGGTATTGATATTGCCCCCCGCGCGGATGGCATAGGGGATGCCGGCGGGTGAGCCGTCGGGCAGCTTCGCCTCCTTGTTGTAGTTGGCGAAGGTGCCCCACCAGTAGCCGCCATGCCTGTCGAGCCAGGTCAGAGAACCGAGCTGGATGCCGAGGCTGTGGCTTTCGATATGCTCCATGGTCTCCGCGTCCCAGACCTCGATGGAACTGGTCATCGGCAGGTAGCGGTAGTTGGAGTGAGAGCAGTAGATCTTGCCGTCGATGACCGCGGCGCTGTCGAGATGGATGATCGGACCATCCGAGTCACCCTCCCAGGCTGTGACATAGTCACCGGACTTGCGGTACTTCGCGATTGTGCGGTTGTCGACCGCGTAGAAATGGTCTTCATCCACACCCACGCCCTGGTTGGCCTCGGGAATATTGAATTCATCGGTCTGCCAGATCGATGTCTCCGCCAACGCAGCCGTCGATACCAGGCCGCCAAGCAGGCAGAGTGGAGCGACGCTCTTCAGAAAACGCATATACATTGGATCTCCTCCTTAGATATTCGGCATAGCCACTTCGCAACTGATTGGTCGTGAAGCGTACAATCGAGGAGTGACACTCCCGTGGTGAATTGTTGATGGCTGAATGAATTATTTGTGGTTTGGGATCATCGATATGTCATCAACCCACGAGTATCTGTGTAACAGAAGATCCAGCAAACGGATCAGTGGCAGGCCCTTATCTTCGGACAGAGCAGGAAGGGGAAATAACAGATGGGGCAAACAGGTGACAGACTTTGGCTTCTTCGCTTGGGCTAGATCGGCTGTCGGGGCAACACGTTCCAGGTAAAGGCGGGAGACGAATCAAGATCCGCCGCTTCCGGGCCTAAGGTAATTTGCGAGGATCGAGCGGCTCCCGCGGGAGCCGCGTGCTGCGCTATCAATGGTGACGACTGATATCCACCGCTTCAGCATCCCCCAGCAGATGGGCAAACTGATCGCCGGAGACCTTGATCAGGTGTTCGTGATCACCCGATTCGAAATAGATCTCGGGCTGATCCAGCAGGGTTCTATCGACCAGGGTGATCAGTTTATAAGCCGTACCGAGGGGCGGTATGGCACCCAATTCGCAGTCAGGGAAGAGCTGGTTCAATTCGCTCTCGGTTGCAAGACCGACCTCGCGGTCGAGCAGTCGATGCAGCTTGCCAAGATGGACATGGTAGTCGCAGGGTACGACAACCATCATATACTCTTCCCCCTCCTTGACGATGACCGCCTTGGCAAGGTGGTCGCGCTCCACATGGGCGGCACCTGCGCTCTCCATGCTGGACTGGGAGTGTTTATGGGCAATCACCTCGTAGGGTACGGCCTGCCCCTCGATATAGGTTCTGATTGTGTTGGAAATACTCATGGCATACCTCCAATTGGCTGATCAAATGAAAGGCCACTTCGTATAGGGTTGATTTCAGCATGCGCCGAATGGACAGAATATTGAATCGACACTGGACTCATTAATAATTCTAGTAGATCTGCCGGGCAATGAGGTCTGCGATGCCATGCTGAGTTTCAGGGATTGGTCAGTTAATTATCGCTTCACCATAACCTGCCTAGTCGAGTTCTTGTTTATAATTATAAAGTTACAATAGAGATCTGATAACTCACTGGCTATTTGACGAAAATATTGCGAACTCGGCGGTCAGGACCCTTCTCCTTTTCAGCTACGGTATCCAGGGCCTTGCTTTGGCTGTCCAAGCGTGTAACTGGATCTTTGTCGTATCGTTACAAATTCTCGATAGACTAGATAGGGATACTGCTCACCAGTGAATTGGCAGGAGTGGCGTGATATTTCCCCATAGAAGGGATCCCCACAGCCATACAACTGCCCAGATCAGGCACATGGAGAGTAGCGGTGAATACAAGTAAAGGAGCTACCATGATCCACACCTTCAGACTAATCCTGTCCTTTTTAGTGATCATTTCGATAACCGTACCTGCCTATGCATTGAACAGCTGGCTTCAATCGGCAGCAAATAGCAGTCGAGGGGGGAAAACAGAAAGTGCTGACAGTGCTTTCAAGGGTTGGACCGAACCCCTCGCCAGCGCCAATCCACCCGATGGTTTCAAGGAACTGCGCGGCATCATAACCATGGCCATCCAGCCAGGCGGGCTGTTTGGCATAACCTCGGATGTGATCGCGTTGTTTGAAGATGGCAGCTACAGCTCCGACCTGAAAACGCTTTTTGCAAAAGGGAAGTCCGCCTCGATGTCAAAGAAACCGGGAAGATGGGGAAGATGGAAAATCAGTGGCGATGAACTACTCCTTAAAAAAAAGAAAAGCAAAGACTTTTCAGAGACCCGGGGCAACTGGGTGGCCAGACCTGCATCCTCAGACCTGAAGCTGAACGGCTGCTACGGAAAGCTCACCACTGCCAGTGAATCGCCTTTCGGCGGCAACTACACAGTCGGCAGGGCAAGCTCCTGGTGCTTTAAGCCGAACGGCCGGTTCGCCCACAGCAGGACTGGGTTCGCCGTGGCCAGCGGTGAGGTGAGTGGCGGAACGTCAACTAGAAGTAAACGGGGTGGGCGATACCGAATCGACGGTTACACAGCCAGGTTTCTCTATGACGACGGAACCGAGCTCGTGACCGCCTTCTGCTTTCTCAATGAAAAAAGATCCCACATCGCGATCAATGGGAAGCGATACATGGGTAGCGACTAGGATCCGTTCAGGATAGATCCGGCCGACGCTTTCCTGGATTTCCCCAAGCTAAAAAAAACCGCAGCGGTACCTGCGGTCAAGAACGGAGAGGAGTCAGCCAAAGATGAAAGAATCAGGCATAGCTGGGAGCGAAGGCCTTTTCCGGCTCCTCGACCGGACCGTCGCCACTCCAGTAGGGAGAGAGTTTGCGCAATTGTTCGACGATGGGCGGCATCGCCTCGATCACCCGCTCCACCTCCTCCATGGTGTTGTAGCGTGAGAGGGAGAAGCGCACCGAGCCGTGGGCCGCGGTAAAGGGGATATCCATCGCCCGCATCACATGGGAGGGCTCGAGGGAGCCGGAGGTGCAGGCGGAGCCGCTCGAGGCGGCGATGCCCATCTTGTTCAGCAGCAGCAGGATCGCCTCGCCCTCGATATACTCGAACGCGATGTTGCAGGTGTTGGGCAGACGGTTGTTGGCATCGCCGGTGACGAAGCAGTGGCTGATCCTCTCCAGCATTCCCTGCTCCAGGCGGTCCCGCATCGCCTTGACGAAGGTCTTTTCATAGTCCATCGCCTCCCTTGCCATTTCACAGGCCTTGCCGAGGGCGACGATGGAGGCGGCATTCTCGGTGCCGGCGCGACGGCCTCGCTCCTGATGGCCGCCGCGCAGCAGCGGACGGAAACGCACCCCGCGCCGCAGGTAGAGCACGCCGATGCCTTTGGGCGCATGCAGCTTGTGGCCGGAGAGGGAGAGCATATCGATAGCGGTGCTCTTCAGATCGATGGGTAGCTTGCCCACCGCCTGCACCGCATCGGTATGGAACATGACGCCGGCGGAACGGGCCATCTCGGCCATCTCCTTCACCGGGAAAAGGGTGCCGCTCTCGTTGTTGGCCCACATCACGGAGACGATGGCCACGTTGTCGGAGAGCAGCTTGTAGTAGGCCCGGATATCGAGGCGCCCCTTCTTGTCCACTTCCAGGTAGTGAACGGTGTAGCCCTCCTTCTCCAGCTGTTCGCAGAGGGTCAGCACCGCCGGGTGCTCGACTACGGTGGTGATGATCTCCTTGCGGTCCGGCTGCGCCTTGAGCGCGGAGAGGATCGCGGTGGAGTCGGATTCGGTGCCGCAGGAGGTGAAGATGATCTCCGAATCGTGCTCAGCCCCCAGCAGGGCCTGGACCTGCTTGCGCGCCTTCTTCACCGCGCGGCCCACCTTGTCTCCGAACCGATGAAGCGACGAGGGATTGCCGAACTGCTCGGAGAAGAAGGGCAGCATCTCCTCCACCACCTCGGGGGCCACCATGGTGGTGGCGTTGTTATCCAGATAGATACCGTCAGTCATGATCAGCCTCCCATCGCCGCGCGGCGGGCCAGCTCCTCGGCGGGCAGGACCTGAATGAATTCGCCCAGACCCTCCGCCAGGTGCTGCTGGATACCGCCCAGGGTGGTGGCCGCCATCTGGCAGCCGGCGCAGGCGCCGATCATCTTCACATAGATATATTTGCCGTCGACCTCGACCAGTTCCACATCGCCGTGGTCACGCTGCAGATTGGGTCGGATCTCCGCCAGCAGCTCCTCGATGCGCTTCATGCGCTGCAGGTTGGTGAGGCCCGACTTGGGCTTCCTGATCTCGCCGGCCACCGCGTTGGGATCGAAGCGTTCGCCGCTCTCCGCGAGTACCCGGGTGAGAATCTCCTCGATGCCTTCGTGACAGGCGGAGCAGCCGCCTCCCGCCTTGGTGTAGTTGGTCACCTCTTCCACGGTGCGCAGGCCGTTGGCGCGCACCGTATCCTCGATCATCACCTCGTCGATGGCGAAGCACTTGCAGACCAGGGCGCCCTCCTCGTGGTCATCCTTCCACTCTTCGCCGCGGTAGTTGGCGACCGCGGCCTGCAGCGCTTCGCGCCCCATCACCGAGCAGTGCATCTTCTCCGGGGGCAGGCCGTCGAGGAAATCGGCGATGTCCTGGTTGCTTACACCGAGGGCGTCGTCGATCTTCATTCCCTTGATGATCTCGGTCAGGGCGGAGCTCGAGGCGATGGCCGAGCCGCAGCCGAAGGTCTGAAAACCGGCATCGAGTATCACCTCTGACTGGGGATCGACCTTGAGGGTCAGGCGCAGCGCATCGCCGCAGGAGAGGGAACCCACATCGCCTACCGCGTTGGCTTCATCCACCGCGCCCGCGTTACGAGGATTGAAAAAATGTTCTTGCACCTTTTCGGAATAGTCCCACATCGCTTTGCTCCTCCGGGATTAGGCTGTAAACGAGTTGCCGCAACCGCAACTGGCGGTGGCGTTGGGGTTTTCGAATTTGAAACCGCTGCCTTCCATGCTGTCGAGAAAGTCCACCGTGACGCCGTTGAGCATCGGTGCGCTGTGGGGATCGACGAAGAGTTTGAGGCCATCGACCTCGATGATGGTGTCGTCTTTGTTGGGGGACTCCTCCAGCGCCAGTCCATACTGCATACCGGAGCAGCCGCCGCCGGTTACCGATATCCTGAGCCCCTGTACTGGGGATTCTGCGCCCTTGATAAACCGGCTGATCGCCTGCTGTGCGCGCTCTGTGAGTGTGATCATGGTCGTTTCTCCGTGGCAAGTCTCTTGCATCATTGTCTTTGCCTGGATTCTGCAAAGCCTGTGCCATATATCGAGACACTTGCTTAGCCATTGATTTTTCAGGCAATTTCAAACGAATGATGCCAATCCCCTGTCGTGACCACGACAACTCCGGCATCAACGACTCGTACGATAAGCGACAAAGGAAACAACAAACCGTGACACTCGAACAACTCAATCCCGGCGACATGGTCTATGCGGCCAGTCATATCTATAACGATGGAGGCATTCCAGAGATTGCCGACGATGCCCTCTTGGCCGAACCAGGAACAAGGGGGGTCATCGTCGAAACAGGACACCTGGAAGAGGCGCCGCAGAGAGTGATCTTTCTGGTTCGCTTTGAAGACAGTGATTTGAACCTGGGCCCGCCAACCGGCTGTTGGGCCGAGGAGTTAAGCGCCACCAAACTGGAATTGGAGGAGCGCGACCGAGACCGGGCAGGCCCGGTTTGCTAACGAGACCAGCGCCTGCGCACGATAGTCTCCCGCCAGATACCGCTGGGGATAACCGGTTTGTCCCGCAAGCTGCCCCGATAGAGATAGATCCAAGCCTTACCCCAGGGCGTGGCAATCACCTCTCTGCCATAGGCGTGGGGATAACCCTCCAGGCGGTCGAGGTCAGCCATCTGCTGTGCGTTTACCTCGTAGACCTCCCCTTCCACGCAGCCAGCACCACTCTTCACCACGCCGGGGTAGGCACCCAGGTTGACCATTTTGTAATGGGGAGGCGTCAAGCAGATACCGCAATAACGCGCATCCTCCAACAGGTAGTGGTTAACCTCGCTCCTGCGCAGGGTACCGTAGACAAAGACACGCGATAAAAGACTCATCGGACCTTGGCGGTAATGCCGCCTGATAGTGCAGCGAAGGATGGCTGATCGATAGACCTCACAAGCCATGGAATAAGATATAGAATTCCCATATTCTCATCAATATCCACCCGCGAGAAAGAAAATAGTTAGACTTGCGTTTACTCGCGTTCATTTGCGGACTTAAACAACATTTGCGTCAATTTGCGGTTCGCTAAATTGTGTATATATGTGTGTATGTGTATAATATAGGCATGGTATCAGCGGAGACATCAACACCATGGCCACTGCCGAAAATCTGGTTCGCAAGCAGATCATGCTGTCCACCGAGAACATCGAGAAGCTCGACAAGCTTTCCAAACAACGCGGCACATCCGCCGCCGAGATCGTCAGGCTGTCGATAGACTCCTACGATCCCGACACCTCGGAGATCGAGGAGAACGAGCTGCTGGAACTCGTTAGCGAGCGATTGAAAGAAGCGATCAAGGAGACAGCCAGTACCAGGAGACGCCTGAACAAGGCAATCAGGAAACTGGAATCAAAGGGAACAGCGTAGTGTCGGGATTCAAAGAGATGCTGTTGGACGTACTGCGCCTGACAGACGAAGTTAAGCGCATGAATAAGGATATCGAGCGGGTTGAATCGATCTTGCTCGATGTGGACAAGCGTGTAGTCCGGCTTGAGACCATTGTCGAAATCGCCAAGGCACAGGGCGGCCAGCCAAGGCTTCCTAAGAAGTAACGCCTTGGTTGACTTGATTGCGAAGCGCAAGCCTATGTTGAACGCTAAGCCCGATGCCTTATTTCTGAGTCGGGATAGAGTCTAACTTCCGTTTCGATGCGCTCGTCACTGCCCCATGCCTTGATCGAGTCGACAAACCAGCCCTGACGCGTCGGATGGGGGCGCACTATGTCCTGTTCGACATCGAAACTGCCATCGGCATAAAACTGCAGTTGGCCGAGTTTCCCGCCCTTTTCATCCTGCCACTCACCGACGAGTGTATATTCGCTGCTCGACGGATGCCGCTCGAGCCGGTAGTTGGCTTCTATCGGCTTTTTCAACTCGATATCCTTGTCCGCAAAACCGAGCTTGGCGGTTTCTTCATACAATCGATCGATGACCCGGTTGGCAAGCGCCCTGATCTTGTAGTAACGGATAGCAATTATCTCGTCCATCTCAGGCCCTCTTTGATTGAAATCATCTACCTGATAATTCAGACGCGATAATGCCATGACTCTATGTCACTAATATGAAGCAATGCTTTTAAATTCTTTACAATCTTATTGATAATTATGGAAATAATTATTCGATCAGCGGGAGAGCGGAGGCGATCCATATCCTGCTCGCAAGCTCAGGCGTTGTCAACATCCATGCTGACGCGACTCTCAAGCAACGCTTGAATCAGCGCTGTGGCCGGCGCTACAACACCTAGCTTGCGGCAACGCTTCACCACCGTACCGCAGATTGCATCCAGCTCGAGGGGACGCCCCTTCTCCCGATCCACCAGCATGGACGTTTTGATCGCATCGAACTGACAGATCAGTTGATACATCTCATCGATATCAGCGGTTTGCAGACAAACATCATCAGCCACGGCAGCGCGTGCCGTCTCCTCCATCAACTGATAGACAGTTCGGGTAAGTACCGGATGAGCCGTCAAGCTGCGTGTATCGAGACCCGTCAGGGCAGTGAGTGGATTGACACCATTATTGATCAGCAGCTTTCGCCACAACGCCTTCCGGATATTCTCACTGAGTGTTGTCGGAATCGAGGCAGCGTTAAAGCGGTCGGCAACCCGCTCCAGATCCCGCTGCAGGCGTGGATTGTCCGCGGCAGGCCGCCACATTTTGAATTATGAAGTAAAAAAAGATGCGCGAAGCGCGCATACCCAATTAAGAATTCACAATTCAAACTTCAAGATTATTTTATTCAGGCATTGCCAGCAGCCTGGCCTCCGCCTTGATCACATCCCCCCTGCCCCAGGCATTGACCGCCTCGACGAACCAGCCGCTGTGCCTGGGATGGGGGCGCACTACATCCTGCTCGACGAAAAAACTGCCGTCCGCATGGAACAGCAGGGTACCGAGCTTCATCCCCTGCTCGCTCAGCCAGTCGCCGACCAGGCTGTACTCACAGCTCGCGGGATCGCGCTCCAGCCGATAGCTTGCCTCCTGGGGTCGCTTCAGCGATATATCTCCACTGGCGAATCCAAGCTTCAAGACCTCCTGGTGGAGCCGCTCAACGATCCGGTTGGCCAAACCCTCGATCTTGTAGAAGCGCACGGCAACCGTTTCATCCATCTCCGCCCGCTCCTTCGATACCGGCAAGCAACTCGCGAATCAGGGTCAGTGTCGAGCGGCCCTCGCTCATCCCCAGAACTCCTTGGAGACCTGCAGGCGTTCGAGGGGTTGGTCGTTCTGCAGATGTTCATCGAAGATCGCCGCGACGTCGCCCTT
Organism: gamma proteobacterium symbiont of Ctena orbiculata; assembly: GCA_003094535.1. Classification (GTDB taxonomy): domain Bacteria; phylum Pseudomonadota; class Gammaproteobacteria; order Chromatiales; family Chromatiaceae; genus Thiodiazotropha. Next base: position 43,288 of record NATV01000095.1, read on the forward strand.
GCTGACGCCGCCGTACATCACCCCTTCCGGATAGACCAGAACCGAAGGCCCCTCGCTGCAGGGGCCGAGGCAACCGGTGGTGGTCACCTGCACCTTGTCGAAGAGCTGGCGCTGCTGCAGATGCCAGTAGAACTCCTCCGCGACTTCGGCACACTGCTTCTGACTGCAGGAGGGACGCGGATGACCCGGGGGGCGGTTCTGCATACAAACGAATACATGCTTCTGCGGTTTTGGCATCGGGGAACTCCGGTCAGGCCGCCGCGGTCTGGGGCTCGTGGGTGAAACACTTCTTCGGGCAGATCCGCGCGCAGGAGCCACAGCCGATGCAGTCCATGGCATCCTTGAGGCTCATCACCATGGCGGTGTCATCGGAGAAGCCGTCATC
>NATV01000096.1 GCA_003094535.1 gamma proteobacterium symbiont of Ctena orbiculata
CGTGGCAGGCCGTTCTTGGAGGCGAAGGCTTCGGCGCGGCCGATGATAATGCAGTTGGTGACGATCAGCGGAATGAAGATGCCGAGTATTTTATGCAGTTCATGGAAATAGGCGTTCATCCCCATCTCGATGGCGGTAACGAACGAGGCGATCACCAGCACGAAGACCGGAAGGCGCACCTCCGGACGCACATAGTTGCGTATCAGGGAGACCGTGGTGTTGGAGGCGACCAGTACGGCCGTGGTGGCGAGTCCCAGGCCGAGGCCGTTGATGGCTGTATTGCTCACAGCCAGCAGCGGACAGAGCCCGAGCAGGGCGACCAGCGCCTGGTTGTTGTGCCACAATCCGTCGGTGATGAGTTCACGGAAGCTTGTATCGGCCATTGCCTACCCCTGGTTTTCAATCGTTGGCGATCGATCGTAGAGCGCGTCTTTGTGGTCTTTGACATAGAGCAGCGTCTTTTTTACCGCCTCCACGATCGAGCGTGGCGTGATCGTGGCACCGGTGAACTGGTCAAATACGCCACCATCCCGTTTGACCCCCCACTTGGCCAGCGGCGGATCGCCAAGCGATCTGTCATTGAAGCTATGGATCCAATCGGAGCGGGACTCCTCTACCTTGTCGCCCAGTCCGGGAGTCTCCTTGTGGCTGATTACGCGCACCCCCCCCAGGGTGCCGTCGTACCTGACCGCCACCAGCAGCTTGATCGGTCCGCTGTAGCCATTGGGGACCACGGTGGTGAGTACCGTGGCCACCGGCTGCCCCAGCTTGCGGCCGCGATAGACCGTTGTCTCCTCGCTGCCGAGGTGATCCGCTGCACGCAATTTGATGACGTCCGAGATCATGTCGTTGTCCACGCTGTCCTGGGGTACCAGGGCATAGAGCGAGCGCAATAGGGCCTGGCGCTCGTTTTCAGCGATGCGCTCCTTGGTCATCGCATGGGTGAAGGTCACCAGCGAGGTGCCGAGGACAGCGAAGGAGGCAAGGACGCCGGCGGCGATCAGTATCGCATCACGATATTTCATACCGTCCCTCCTCCATGGCCGTAGGTGCGGGGGCGGGTGTAGTAGTCGATCGTCGGTGCAGCCATGTTCATCAGCAGCACGGCAAAGGCGACGGCATCGGGATAGCCGCCCCAGGTACGGATGATGTAGACCAGGACCCCGATCGAGGCGCCGTAGATCAACTGGCCTGCGCGCGTGGTGCAGGCGGTGACGGGATCGGTTGCGATGAAGAAGGCACCGAGGATGGCGCCGCCACTGAAGAGATGGAACAGCGGAAAGGGAAAGCTCTCGGCATCGAAGAGCCAGAAAATCGTCGCCATGCCGACCAGGCCGCTGAGAAAAGCCAGGGGTATCTGCCAGGTGATGGTGCGCTTGTAAACCATCCAGATTCCCCCCATGAGGAACCAGTTGCCGACCCATTCCCAGCCCAGACCGCCGAAGTCGCCCCACAGCGGGTGCTGCCGGATCTCGCTGATCATGCGGTTGAGATCGAGGTTGGTACGCATCTGATCCAAGGGGGTGGCCATGGTGATGGCATCCAGCATCACTCCTTCAGGAAGGATGCCGGCAAATTTAAAGGCCAGGATCTGTGCCGGGTTCAGCTGCTGTTCGGCCAGCATGAAAGGGGGGAGCCAGCTGGTCATCTCCACCGGATAGGAGATCAGCAGCAGAACATAGGCCGCCATCGCGGGATTGAACGGGTTGTAGCCGAGGCCGCCATACATCTGCTTGACCATGATGATGGCGAATGCCATGCCCAGGACCACCAGCCACCAGGGCAGCAGGGGAGGGATGGCGATGGCGAAAAGCAGGGCGGTAACCACCGCGCTGAGATCGAGCAGTACCGGAGTCACGGGCCGTTTGCGCAGCTTGATGATCAGGGCCTCGAACGCCGTCGCGGAGATAACGGCCAACGCTATGTTGATCAGCACGCCCCAGCCGAAGTAGAAGGCCATGGCGATAATCCCGGGCAGCAGCGCCAGAACCACCTGCAGCATAACCTTGTCAACGCGGTTGATGCGCTTGGTGTGGGGGGAACTGGTGGTCTGGAATTCCATTAGCGAGGCTGCTCCTCTTTTTGCATTTTTTTCCGCGCAACCTTGCGTCGCTCATCGACAGCCTCGATCTGCGCCTGTTGGGCGGCCGTCAGGTTATCGGTGTTTTTCGGGGCCTGCTGCTGTTTCGCCTTTTTCTCCGCCGCGCGCCTCATCGCCGCCTCGATGGCAGCCTGTTTGGCACCCTTGTCATCGCCTCCCTTGTTCGGGTCTTCACGCTTGGCTGCGGCAGGCTTTTTCAGATCCTCCTTCTTTTTGCGCAGTTTTGCCTTGCGTTCCGCTTCCAGGCGCTGCAGACGGGAGACTCTAAAGTCGTGGCGCTGCTTGGCATGCTCGGATTCACGGCGTTCCTGCTCCATCGCCCAGCTCTCTGCCTTGGCGTAACGGTAGTACTGGACAAGGGGGATATGGGAGGGGCAGACATGGGAACAACAGCCGCATTCGATGCAGTCGAAGAGGTTGTAGTCCTGCACCTTCTCCAGGTCCTTGGCCCGGCTGTACCAGTACATCTGCTGCGGCAGCAGATTGGCCGGACAGACATCGGCACAACGTCCACAACGTATACATGCCCTGGCAGGTTGTGGCGGTGGAGTCTCTTTGGCGGTGGGGCAGAGCAGGCAGTTGGTACCCTTGGTTATGGGCACCTGGTCGGTGCTCAGATCGAATCCCATCATCGGGCCGCCCAGGATAAGCTGCTGGGGTTGGGCTTCAAGATAACCCCCTGCCTGAGCGATCAGGTCGCCGGCGAGCATGCCGAGGGGGGCCTCGAGATTTCCCGGTTCGCTGATGCCTTCACCGGTGACCGTGACGATACGGGATATCAGGGGGCGACCCTCGAGTACGGCATCGGCGATGGCTGCGGCAGTGGCGACGTTGTGGCAGATCACGCCCACCTGGGCAGGTAACCCCGAGGTGGGGACCTCGCGCCCGGTGAGGATCCTGATCAACTGCTTTTCACCGCCGCTGGGATAGAGCGTCGGGATCCGTACAACCTCGATATTCTCCTCCTCACGCAGCTGTTGAAACATCTCCAGGATCGCTTCCGGTTTGTTGTCCTCGATGGCGATCAGGCACTCTTCGCTCTGCAGCATGTGTTGCAGGATGCGCGCTCCATTCATGACCCGCTCGGCCTGGTCCCGCATCAGCCGGTCATCACAGGTAATATAGGGTTCGCACTCGGCACCGTTGATAATCAGGGTCTTGATGGGTTTACCCGGATTGAGCTTGATCGCGGAGGGGAATGTGGCGCCGCCCAGGCCGACGATACCCGAGTCACGAATGCGCCGACGCAGGATCTCGCTGTCGACGGAGTGAAAGTCGCTGATCGGATCGGGCAGCTCGCCCCAACGGTCATCACCGTCGGGTTCGATAACGATACAGAGGCCAGTCAGGCCTGAAGGATGGGGAACCACATGCTCCGCTATCTCCACTACGATCCCCGAGGTGGGTGCGTGCACGGGTGCGGAGACCGGTGCGGCTGAACCGGCGATGATCTCCCCTTTCAGTACACTGTCGCCAACAGCCACCTGGGGCTGGGCCTGGACGCCGATATGCTGCTGGAGCGGTAGCACCAGACGACGGGGAAGCCTGGCCTGCTGCAGCGGACGCTGTAGCGACATCTCTTTCTTTTCCGGCAGGTGCAGGCCGCCGTGAAATTGCCACAACTCCCGGGTCTTGCCTTTTTTCGATTCGACATACATGGGTTTCAGCCTGACTTTGCCGCCAACGGGGAGGCTGCGACCTCTTCCAGACCGCTTTGCGGGAAGGGCCAGCGCCAATTGCCTGTATTCAGCGGTATCGGTTGCATGAGGATGCAATCGACGGGGCAGGGGGGCAGGCAACGCTCACAACCGGTACACTCGTCGCTGATCACCACGTGCATCTGCTTGGCGGCACCGATTATGGCGTCCACGGGACAGGCCTGAATGCAAAGGGTACAGCCGATACACTCCTCCTCTTTGATTATCGCGATGGACTTGGGTTTCTCCTCTGCGGCTCCCGCATCCAGGGGCACGGGATCCCGCCCCAGGAGATCGGCGAGGGCAACCATGGTGGCTTCACCCCCCGGGGGACAGAGATTGATATCCACTTCCCCGCCGGCAAGGGCCTCTGCATAGGGCCGGCAGCCGGCAAAACCGCACTGGCCGCACTGGGTCTGAGGCAGGAGTTTTTCGATCTGGTCGGTTATCGGGTCGCCTTCCACATGGAAACGGATATTGGCATAACCGAGCAGCAGGCCGAACAGGGCGGCAAGGGAGGTGATGGTAAGGATGGCGACTAACATCGAATGGCAGTCCCTATGACGCAACCAGTCCCGCAAAGCCCATGAATGCCATCGACATCAGGCCGGCGGTGATCAGGGCGATCGCGTTTCCCTGCAGGGGTTCAGGGACGTCCGCGACGGTGACCCGTTCGCGAATGCCGGCAAACAGTACCAGCACCAGGGAGAAGCCCGCGGCGGCGCCGAAGCCATAGAGCGCGGACTCGATAAAACCGTGTTGTTCCTGGGTATTCAGCAGGGCCACGCCGAGCACCGCGCAGTTGGTGGTTATCAGCGGCAGGAAGATGCCCAGCACCTGATAGAGCATCGGGCTGGTCTTGTGCATCACCATCTCGGTGAACTGAACAACGACCGCGATCACCAGGATGAAGGCGATGGTGCGGAGAAACTCCAGGCCCAGGGGAATAAGCAGATACTCATTGACCAGATAGGAGCAGATGGCCGAGAGGGTGAGAACGAAGGTGGTGGCCAGGCCCATGCCGGTTGCCGTTTCCAGCTTGCGGGAGACGCCCATGAAGGGGCAGAGTCCGAGGAATTTTACCAGGACGAAGTTGTTCACCAGCACGGTGCTGATCAAGATAAGGGCGTATTCCTGCATATAAAAGACCGAAAATGAGTAATGGCGTAAGGATAAGCGGCTGCTTAATCGGTTACAACTCGTGAGTATTGGGTAATTTCACGCTACTATGCGCATCTATGCCAAATGCCGCATTGACAAGCCGCAAATGGCACGATTTCAGTAACAAAATTAATCTCTTCCGGTCGCCGTTTTGGCCGGTAACCCCCTGGAGAGGATCGAAACGACGGGCGAGCGCAGTGGAATTGTCCGCTTCTCCATCCGGGACACTATTAATAACAGACGCCTGATCTAAATCAGGCCAATAAATCTTGAGGATGAAGAGTGATGAAATTAGAGTCATTGGCGTTGCATGCCGGCTACGAATCAGATCCGACCACCAAGGCGGCCGCGGTTCCGATCTATCAAACCACCTCGTACACATTTGACGATACCCAGCACGGCGCGGATCTGTTTGATCTCAAGGTGGTCGGCAACATCTATACCCGTATCATGAATCCGACCACCGCGGTACTGGAGCAGCGCCTCACCGAGATGGAGGGTGGCATAGGCTCACTGGCGGTCTCTTCCGGCATGGCGGCCATTACCTACGCCATCCAGTGCATCGCCATGAGCGGCGACAACATCGTCAGCACCAGCCAGCTCTACGGCGGCACCTACAATCTCTTCGCCCATACCTTTCCGCGTCAGGGGATCGAGGTGCGCATGGCCTCCTTCGACGACTATGAGAAGCTGGAGAGCCTCATGGACGACAGGACCAAGGCGCTGTTTTGCGAGTCCATCGGCAACCCGGCCGGCAATGTGGTGGACCTGGAGCGGCTGGCCGAGATCGCCCATCGTCATGGCCTGCCCCTGATCGTCGACAATACGGTGGCGACCCCCTATCTCTGCCGCGCCTTCGACCACGGCGCCGACATCATCGTTCACTCCCTGACCAAGTACATCGGCGGCCACGGCACCTCCATCGGCGGCATCATCATCGACTCGGGCAGGTTCGACTGGGTGGCCAACAAGGAGCGCTTTCCCATGCTCAACGAGCCCGATCCCTCCTACCACGGCGTGGTCTACACCGAGGCCCTGGGTCCGGCGGCCTACATCGCCCGCTGCCGGGTGGTACCATTGCGCAATACCGGCTCGGCGATCTCGCCCCACAACGCCTTTCTCATCATGCAGGGCCTGGAGACCCTCGGCCTGCGCATGGAGCGCCACTGCGAGAACAGCATCAAGGTGGCGGAGTATCTGAAACAGCATCCCCAGGTGAAGTGGGTCAACTACGCGGCCCTGCCGGAGAGTCCCCACTACGAACGCTGTAAAAAGATCACCAAAGGCCAGGCCTCGGGCATCCTCAGCTTCGGCATCGAGGGAGGCATAGAGGCGGGTGCCCGCTTCATCGACGCCCTGCAGATGATCCTGCGCCTGGTCAACATCGGCGACGCCAAGTCCCTGGCCTGCCATCCCGCTTCCACCACCCACAGACAACTCAACGAGGAGGAGTTGGCGACAGCGGGGGTGAGTGCGGACATGGTGCGCCTCTCCATCGGCATCGAGCATGTGGATGACATCATTGCGGACATCAGCCAAGCGCTGGAGGCAGCTAAGGGCTGAGTAGTTTGTCGAGCCCGCAAATGAACGCTTTTAAAGACAACTATTTCGAAGTGTAGGCTAGGGCCCCGTCCCACCTGACCGCCATGGCTTGAGACGCACGTCGGCAGGACAGGGCCCCAGCCACACTTCCTGCAGTATCAATTAATCTCGCGCCCCTATGAACCCTGTCCGGGTTGTTACTCCCTAGCCGGTAGACCGGATGAGTAGAGGTTCTCATCGTGCAGATAGTGAACGCTATCCCCCAGGATCACAGACCGGTCATTCCAAACGCCCGCTGAAGAACGGCTCTCACTGTTTTGACTCACCACGAACTGGTCCACCAGTTCCACGCCGGGTGTAGTGCCCAGGTTGACATCGAAGGTGTAGAGACCGGTATGGGTCCAGCCATATGAGTGATAGGGTTGCGGGTCCGCAACCTCGGGTGGTTCGTTATACAGATCCACCGGAATGGAGAAACGCATCGGCAACAGATCCGTTTGCGGGAGCGATGCAAAGGTGTGGTGATCGGTGAGGATATTGGAGGTGGTTCGTCTGCCGCCGAGTACGATTGAATTCACTTCCGTCGGGGTGGTGGGATCGGTGACATCGAACAGGGAGACCTTCAGTCCCTGGTACCAGGCAAAGCCGAGCCCGTCCCTGTCGGTCGAGTTGACATCGTCGATAGCCTCTTTGCCAATACCGATGAGATGGTTCTCTCCCACGGGATGGAGATATTCCGAGTAGCCCGAAACCTCCAGTTCGCCCAGGGAGACGGGATTCTCCGGATCGGAGAGATCCAGCACATAGAGGGGGTCGATCTTCTTGAAGGTCACCAGGTAGCCTCGGTCGCGCAGAAAACGGCTGGCATAGAGGAGTTCCCCCGGTCGCCCCAGGTTGTCGAGCCTTCCGGCCTCTTCAAGTCGGCCGCCATTCGTCGCCTCGCGCAACAGGGTCACGCTGGTTGAGCTGCTATCCGAGCCAAGGGAACCTATGGATGTGGCGATACGGAGTACATCCTGATACTCGCCCATGCGGAAGGATTTGTAGTCGGCATTGAAACCAAGATGTCCCACGACCTGAGCGGAACCCCGATACTCGGCCGCTTGAACACTCGCACTATCAGTGGTCAGCGCAAGTTTGTGGATCTCGGTTTGTTGAGCGCTTCCGCCGCCTGCCAGAAGAAAATGATCAGCCGACGCTGCCGCCAAATAGATGGCGTCTTGAGAGGCGTAGAGTACTTCCGATTCCCCTAGAAAACAGGTAGTGCGGAAGTTATCAGGATCCGTCAGGGCGATGGCAATGACACTGATGATGGTGGGATCCGGATCGACGGCAGTGGCGCTTGGAGCAAGATAGCAGTTTCCGGCATCGATGAGAGGGCGCGATGTTTCGTTGCTGGTGGCGCTTGGGAGGAGCTGGGTCAATGAAGTGCCCTCCAACAGGGTCCGATTGGCATTGAGCGCCGCTGTTGTGAAGGCATATTGATCGAGATCTTCCGCTGTCGGGGTATAACGCGTAACCAGGTAGAGGGTATCATCGATCACGCGACTGGAGATCATTGCGCCATCGAAGATTATGCTACGATCATGGGTCGGAGCGACCGCTGAGTCCAGGCTAAAAAGGTTGACTTCAGTTTTGCTGTTAGACCAAAATCTCGGTCCCTCCCAAATCGGCATCACGCCAATGACGCCAAAGTTCATATAGTCATTGTCTGCAAGACCCCCCGCTGTCACGATCAGATCGGAAAGCCCTTCGCCGCGCTCCTTGAGCAGATAAATGCCAGTTGCGGAAGCCTCTCCCGGTATTTCGATTTCGTTCAATAGCTGGTTTGCGGGCGGTGACTCCATAATGCTGTGTATCGAGATACAGCTGTTCAGCACACTACTGCTGCAACTGCCCAGGCTATAGAGATATTGACCATCGGTCTTGATCAAATCCGCTTCATCGACCCCCTGCTCCTGGAGGTTGGTTTGCGATACGGGGGATGGCAGCCCCACACTCACACCAACTCCACTGCTGGGAACCGGGTTGTCGCCAACAGATGCATAGGCTTCAATCATCGCCTCCACCAGGTAGTTTTCCAGCATGGCTTCGTTGCGGAAGCGATGCAGGCTGGGATTGGCGGTATTGAATACGATAAAGGTCAAGGGTTGCCGGTTATAGACGATGGCGCCGTTTTCCGCTTCGTAACCACCGAAGACGGCATACTCTCCCGGTGGCAAAGGCGCGCCGTCATGGACATCGAGGACCTCGGTGGCGGCGAGGGTCTTGTGCCTGAATGGGACCAACTCATCGATCTGGCCGCTCCATACGCGCCAGTTCCCCTGGCTATCCCGCATAAACCAGACATCCTCGAGGAGCGCGGCCAGGTAGAGATCCCGCTCAGCCCCCACCGAGGCGCTGTCCACTTCGATGGTCAGGCTCACCGAAACCGAATCATCCGTATCGAACAGGGCGGAGTAACCACTGGTATCCGCACTGTCGAAACTCCATGCCATGGTGGCGCTCGACGCTGTGCCTGCGGTAGTCACTGACCCTTGGTCGGTGTGTATGGCCAGGGTGTTGAATGAGCCAAGGGCGAGTGAAAGCCCCAGCAATAGAATAGGCAAAAACGATGGTGTACGGGTAGGCATGGTCGATCCTTCGAAATCCAGTGATTAACCTAATCTTAACGGCCCAAGACCCCCATTTCTAGGACGAATTCCTCACTATTTTTACCACCACGGGACTGAAGTCATCCCCTCCTACTTCACCCGCATCCCAGGCTGCGCCCCCTCGTCGGGATTGAGGATGAAGAGCTCCTTGCCGCCTGGACCGGCCGCCAGCACCATGCCTTCGGAGACGCCGAAGCGCATCTTGCGCGGCGCCAGGTTGGCCACCATTACGGTGAGCTTGCCTTCAAGGTCCTCGGGGGCGTAGGCGGATTTGATGCCGGCGAAGACATTGCGGGTCTCGCCGCCCAGATCGAGGCTCAGCTGCAGCAGCTTATCGGCCCCCTCCACATGTTCCGCCTTGGCGATGCGGGCGATGCGCAGGTCGAGCTTGACGAAGTCGTCGTACTGGATGGTCTCCGCGATGGGATCCTTGGCCAGGGGTGAGTCGGCTGCAGCTGTGACCGACTGAGCCGGTGCCTGGGCTGCCAGGTCCTCTTTCGAGTGCTCCAGCATCGCCTCGATCTGCTTGGGGTCGACCCGGGTCATCAGCGGCTTGAACTTGCCGATGGTGTGGCCGGTCAGCGGGGTGGCCAGTCGATCCCAGGCCAGCGGCTCGATCTGCAGGAATGCCTCGGCCATCTCTGCGGTGCCCGGCAGGATCGGGCGCAGGTAGCCGATCAGCAGGCGGAAGAGATTGAGGCCGTCGCTGCAGATCGCCTGCAGTTCCGCATCCTTGCCCTCCTCTTTTGCCACCACCCAGGGCTTTTGTTCGTCGATGTACTGGTTGGCACGATCGGCGAGGGCCATGATCTCGCGCACGGCACGGCTGAACTCCCGCTTTTCGTAGTGGTTGGCGATAGTCTCGCCGGCGGCGATAAAATCGTTAAACAGGGTCTCTTCGGCGATCCGGTCCGCCAATCTGCCGTCGAAGCGCTTGCTGATGAAGCCGGCGCAACGGCTGGCGATGTTGACCACCTTGCCCACCAGGTCGCTGTTGACCCGCTGGGCGAAGTCCTCCAGGTTGAGGTCGATGTCGTCGACGCCGGCGCCCAGCTTGGCGGCGAAGTAGTAGCGCAGGTACTCCGGATTGAGGTGATCCAGGTAGGTTCGGGCCTTGATGAAGGTGCCCCGGGACTTGGACATCTTGGCCCCGTCCACGGTGAGAAAGCCGTGTGCGTAGACGGCGCTGGGGGTGCGGAAGCCCGCGCCGTGCAGCATCGCCGGCCAGAACAGGGTGTGGAAGTAGATGATGTCCTTGCCGATGAAGTGGTAGAGCTCGGTCTCGCTGTCTTTGTCCCAGAACTCATCGAAGTCGAGCCCCTCGGTGTTGTCGCAGAGGTTGCGGAAACTGGCCATGTAACCGATGGGGGCGTCGAGCCAGACATAGAAGTACTTCCCCGGATGATCCGGGATCTCGAAGCCGAAGTAGGGGGCGTCGCGGGAGATGTCCCACTCCTGCAGCCCCGCCTCGAACCACTCGCCCAGCTTGTTGGCCACTTCATTCTGGATGTGGCCGCCGCCTGTCCACTCCCTGAGCATGGATTCGAAGTCGGCCAGTTTGAAGAAGTAGTGGTCCGATTCGCGCTGCTCCGGTACCGCGCCTGAGATGGCGGAGACCGGGTTCTTCAGCTCTGCTGGTGAGTAGCTAGAGCCGCAGACCTCGCAGTTATCGCCATATTGGTCTTCGGCACCGCACTTGGGATTGGGGCAGGTACCCTTGATAAAGCGGTCGGGCAGAAACATCTTCTCCACCGGGTCGTAGGCCTGGGTGATGGTGCGTTTGACGATATGGCCGCCATCCCGGTTACGCTCGTAGATGGTGTTGGCGCAGGCCTGGTTCTCCGCTGAGTGGGTGGAGTGGTAGTTGTCGAAGCCGACGCGGAAGTCGGCGAAGTCGGCCTGATGCTCCTCGGCCACCCGGGCGATCAGGGTCTCAGGATCTATCGCCTCCTGGCGTGCGCGCAGCATGATCGGTGTGCCGTGGGCATCGTCGGCGCAGACATAGAGGCACTGATGACCCCGCATCTTCTGAAACCGGGCCCAGATATCGGTCTGGATGTACTCCACCAGGTGACCGATATGAATCGGCCCGTTGGCGTAGGGCAGGGCGCTGGTGATCAGGATCTTACGGGTTGTCTGGCTCATCTTCGGTTTCAACTCGGCTGCAGGTCAACGTAAATCGAGAAATTATCGCACAACAGCCCGTTAAATGAACGTACCCTTGGATAAAAAGGATCTGAAAAAAGAGGTCCGCAAATGAACGCAAATTGAATTCATCACAAATAAGGAGCTTCAGGGATAAGTTAGAAGAATTGTTCGAGCTGTAGCTGACAACGTGTCATGGCAACTGTTTATTCGATGTGTCTGCAATTGCTTACATCCTATTCATTTGCGTTTATTCGCGTTCATTTGCGGACGCTCATTTCCGTATTCATCTGTCATTGAATCATCATCCGGCCGCAGTCAATCGCTCATCTGACTGCAAATGCGCCGTCATATCCGTTCGTTAAGATTCCGGCATTTTAATCTTTTGGAGGCCCTGTGGTGCTGAATGTCGAGCAGGTTTTGACCGAGCGTTTCCCCGGCTTTTTCAATAACAAATCGCAGTTATTGACCAGGCCGATGCTGACCCTGTTGCGCATGCTGTTCCATGAACGGGAGATCAACCGCTTCCTGGAGGAGCATAAAGGGGTTCGCGGTCTCGATTTTATCGAGAAGGTGCTGGAGTACTTCGACCTCGACTATCTGGTTTCAAACAAGGATCTGGAGAACATCCCCTCCAGCGGGCGTGTGGTGGTGATCGCCAATCACCCGCTAGGGGCCCTCGATGCGCTTAGCCTGATTCTGATGATCAGCCGGGTGCGCACCGATATCAAGGTTGTGGCCAATGACCTGCTTTCGGCCCTCGAGCCGCTGGGGGATCTGCTATTGCCGGTGGACAATATGGGGGGGCGCTCGAGCCGCCAGGGGATCAAACAGGTCTATGCCGCATTGGAGCGGGATGAACTGGTGATCATCTTTCCCGCCGGCGAGGTCTCTCGGTTGCGTCCCAACGGTGTACGCGACGTACGTTGGAAGAGCGGTTTCCTGCAGTTTGTACGGCGTACCGAGGCACCCATGCTGCCGGTCTACATCGATGCCAAGAACTCCCCCCTCTTCTATGCCGTCTCCCTGCTCTATAAACCCATTGCCGCGCTGCTGCTGGTGGGCGAGATGTTCCGTCAGCGTTCCAACACCATCGGTTTCCGTGTCGGCGAGCTGGTTCCCGCGGCCCATCTCAATGTGGAGGGAATCAGGCCCAAGGCAAGGGTGCGCATGGTGCGCAAACACTTCTACCGCGTGGCCCAGCGCAAGGTGGGTGTGTTCACTACCGAACGCAGCATCGCCCATCCGGAATCGCGCCAGGCGCTGAAGAAGGAGCTGTCGAAAGGGCGCCTGTTGGGCGAAACCCGGGATGGCAAGCAGATTGTGCTCATGGAGTGGGCACTCGGTTCAGCCTTGATGCGTGAAATCGGCCGCCTGCGGGAGTTGAGTTTTCGCAAGGTCGGCGAAGGGACGGGCAGGCGCAGGGACATCGACAAGTACGATACCCACTATCGCCACCTGGTGCTGTGGGATGACAACGAGCTCGAGGTTGTCGGCTCATACCGCATCGGCGAGGCGGCGCCGATCATCAAGGAGCAAGGCATGCAGGGGCTCTACACAACCTCGCTGTTCAACTTTGACGAGGCTTTCCTCCCCTATGCGGAGCAGGCGATCGAACTGGGGCGCAGTTTTGTCCAGCCCCGATACTGGGGTTCGCGGGCGTTGGACTATCTATGGCAGGGTTTGGGGAGTTATCTCCGCCACCATCCGGAGATCGCCTATATGTATGGCCCCGTCAGCATCAGCGCGCGCTATCCGAAGGCCGCCCGCGATTTGATGGTTGTTTTTTACAAGCACTATTTCGGCTGCCGAAACCGGCTTGGCGAATCGAAAATTCCCTATCAGCTGGACAAATCGAGTCAGGAGGAGTTCTCAAGGCACTTCAACGGCGACGATCTGGAGCAGGATCTGCAAGAGCTTAAGAATCAACTGGCCCTCTACAATGTCACCGTGCCAACCCTGTTCAAACAGTATACCGACCTCTGTGAAGCGGGGGGTGTCTGTTTCCTCGATTTCGGCAAAGACCCCGATTTCGCCGGCTGTACGGATGGCATGATTCTGGTCGCAGTGGATCGGGTGAAAGCCGCCAAGCGCAAGCGCTATATCGGCAGTTAAGCTGTTGTGGGGTGATTTTCAGCGGTGCCTGGGATCCCCTACAGCAGCCGTACCGGGTGTGCAGCCGTGTCGCAGTCTAAGATGGTGCAGGCCTCGATGATGAGGTAGGCATCCATGGGCAAGCTGTCGACGATCTCATCAACGTCACGCTTCACGGCGTCGTCCTCGTCGCCGCAGAACATCACCAGATCATTGCCGAAGAAACACGTTTCGTCATTTCGGCGGTCATGATCGCATGAAGCGAATTCGTCACAAATGGCGGAAAAGAATTCAATATCGTTGGATTCATCGAGGTTGCTGTTCAGGCTGAGGAAGAACCTCGCTGTATAGCCGAAGGCATTGTTATCGTCCACCTTCCAGGTCAGATCGAATCTGCCGCTGTTGATCGCCGGATCGACCGGTGCGCTGCCGTCTTCAAGATCCGCGGCAGACCCTGTAATGTCGAACTCGTTGATATCGACATCACTATCGTTACCGCAACTGACGCTGATCAGGCTGAGAAAGGATGTGAGTAGCAGATGTTTTATCATATTTGACCCTTCTTCCATGGCAGGTGGTGTTAGTTCCGATTGTCACTCTTATTCAGTATGCGGAATCCCTGTGACTCAATTATAGTTCACGGCTTCGATGCCGCCCGTATCCCGCTGCGGATTTACCCTGAGTCAATATATGCCACTTGGGTCGCTTCCAACTTTTACGAAAGCTGGCAAGATCGGACTCCAACGCCACCCTCGTTTTTTCATGACCATCCACGAACAGTACCAGGTCGAATTGCTGTTTATCGGTTCCGTAGTTTTGATCAAACTGCTTTACAATGAGATTGGCCGGGGTGGCGAGTCGTCCCACGATCTTTTCTATCGGGAAACTGATTCCGGCCTTGGTGTTTGTGGCCTCATAGGCCTTGTAGACCAGTTCGGTACAGACCAGTTGACTGTCTGTCAGAAAGTCAAAATTGAAATCGTACGGCCTACCACTGTAGTGGAAGGCCCTCAGGATCGCCTTCGCCTTGTCCAGTTTCGTCAGTCTTGGACGCAGTGCTGCCAGGGTGTCGGCCGCTGCCGAATACTCAAGGGTGGTGAATACGACACCTTCACTGATTGCCTCGATTACACGGGGGAGGTGATTATTCTCCTGTTTGATCAGGCTTTCGGCATAGGCCTCGGGATAGCGTGTCTTGAGAAGTGATTCGAAATCACCATCAGCGATGCCCTGTTGCCTGGCCCAGGCCTGGATGTCGGGGGACTGAAAGTAGTTGCGGCGCTGTTCCGGGGTTCCGATATAGAGTGCGGCATGGGGCCAGAAACCCGGTAGTCCGATATTCGACAGATACCACTCCCGCCGTTCAAGCAGCAGATCCCCAGGCTCCAGCCGGGGTTGCAGCGTTCTGATCTGCTCGATTGTGATCAACGACTGGTGCGGCCTGATAACACGGACATCTCCCATCCATTCTGAAACACCTTTCTGGATGGGGAATAGGGCCTTGAAACTGGTGTCCTTGACGATCTGCATCCCGTTTTTGATCGTCTGCCTGATTCCATCCCCTTTACCGTAGTGCCAGATTTTAGCCTGATCCTGTTCTATTCCCTGGTTTAAGGGGAATCCCGGTTCCTCGCCATAGAGGCGATAGTTGAGGGCAAGCCGGGTAAACTCTGCGGCGATGGCAACATTGAGGTAGTGATATTTGATCTTGGCATAACTACCTTGCTTGAGTCCCAGTTCCGGTACGGGTTCATTCAACAGGATATGGATCTGGGGATTACGCTCGGAGATCTGCAGGAAATCGAGTACATATCGATAGCGGGCGAGAAATGCAGCATAGGCGGTGCGAAATGCCGTCTTGCGGAGAATTTCATCGGGTTGGTTGCGGTATGACTCGTAAGACTGACTGATCGAATCGAGGATCAGCAGGCGATCGAGCAAGCTGACCCAGGTAGACCAGATCTGCTCCTTCTGTTCCCTGGTGATCAGTCGATCATCTCTACTTCCCGTCGTGAAAAGATCGTTCTCTGTTCTCATGTAGTCGAGCGTATCCGCCAAACCCCTGCGTTGGGTCAGCACCACTTCCTTATCATTGTGCAGACGTTGCAGGAGGGCCCTTTCATCAGGGGGTGTGTCGGCAGGCACTGGATTGGCAGCGACCAGCATGAGCAAAAGGAACAATAGCCGGTTCACAATATCCATGGACTCTCTCCCTGTAGGTGAAATAGCAGTTCTCAGCAAGATTCTCTCAATTGATCTAAGCCGTTACCAGTGTGTAGTATGATACTGTCAATGACGCCTAGAGCAGTATAACTAGCTGTTGTCAGGGATATTTCATCAGTGATGCCAGGCATTCCCAGGGTAGGTCGGTATGCCCGGGTGGTGATCTGATACTGCAAGGCAGGCAGGGTAATGATGGGAAAACGCACGCGAACTCCAAGCGCATGGGATGCTTGATTGGCTGCTGTATCCTGGGTAGCCGGAGCTCATGCCCATAATGGACGATGATTAGAGCGATGGGTCACTCTTTAAATAAACTGCTATCATTTTGTACGCCGATATCGTTCATTTTGATACCGTCATTCCTGCATGGCGCCGAAACGGCAGACAGATGCGCCGAGAAGGCACTGGGGGATTCTTGGCTAGGCAGATGGAGCGTCGAATCCCACTACCGACCCGAGCAGACGTCACAGGTATGGCGTTGGTGGTTCGAGATTACTAGGCGCGAAGCAGGGTATCGGGTACAGACCCATACCGAGGGACCTGACAAAACCGAGATCGTCAGCATTGACCGAAACAGGTTGGAATTTCTTTTTCATGACGTCTTTGGGACCCGGATAACCGCTACCCGGGACGGCGAGCATATTATCGGGACCCTGGTTCAGCCGCAAAACAGACCACTTCCTTCCGGTTGGATCATCGGCCAACGAGTATTTGATCCCTGTTCGCATGAGAGGGATACAAGCCTGTCGACAGGCGAGGGTTATGATCTGAACGGTGATTGGGTTTATGGGGGCAGTGGTTCTGCCGAGATCATCCATGAGATGGGGCTTGTACGAATTCTCATGACCTGGGGCCCCAGCCAGATGCCGGCGCCACACTATGAGGTTTTTGCTTCAACGAGCGGACGATGGCTGGTGGGTCAGTGGAAATATGTCAGCAGTGAACAACAGAGCCTGCAAACGGCGGGACGCTTTCAGGCTGAAGTCAGCAACGATGGAAATAGCATTCGGGTATCAAAGACGCTGGACAATGATCACAGTTTCAACGGTATCGTGTTCACCAGGTCAACGCAACGGTAGCCGGTGATACAGCGCCTCCATTGAACCGTTGATCTCCCGATCAGACCAGAAACAGCAGGATCAATCCACCCAATACAAATCGGTAGATGACAAAGGGCAGCATGCCCATCTTCTCGATAAAGCGTAGAAAATAGTGGATGCAGAGATAGGCGGTGATGAAGGCGAGTCCGGCGCCGAGGCCGATGGAGAACCAATCGGTCGCGCTGTCGCTGTGAATGAGATCCAGGGTCAACAGACCGCCCGACATCAGTATGGTCGGTATCGAGATCAGAAACGAGAAGCGGGATGCGGCCCTGCGGCTAAGGCCGAGAAAGAGCCCGCCGGTCATGGTGGAACCTGAACGGGAGGTGCCCGGGATGATTGCCACCGCCTGAAACAGGCCGATGATCAGGGCGTCGCGCCAACGGATGTCGTACTCGTCCCGCTGACGCTTGCCGGTGATATCGGCGATCAGCAACAGAATGCCGAATCCGATGGTGGTGATGGCGATCACCAGGGGCGAGCGCAGATCGGTCTCCACCAGGGATTTCATCAAGAGACCGAAGATGCCGACCGGCAGGGTGGCGATAATGATCATCCATCCCAGGCGGGATTCCCTGGATCGCGCTTCGGAATCGAGCAGGGCGCGGACAAAATCAACGCTTATGGCCGCCACTTCATGACGGAAATAGTAGATGACTGCAGCCAGGGTCCCGACGTGTACCGCGACATCGAAGGCCAGGCCCTGGTCTTCGTAACCCGTCACCACCGGTGCCAGAATCAGGTGGGCGGAGCTTGAAATGGGCAGAAATTCTGTCAATCCCTGCACCGCGGCAAGGAGGATGATCTGCAGCAGTTCCATAAATGCCAGTCAGTCTGTCAGCTGTTCGACCAGGGTGAATCGAGCTGCTTTCTCTCCCAGGCGAGGGAGGACCTGGCGATTATCGACAGGTCATCGTAACGGGGATTCCAGCCCAGCACTTCACGCACCTTGTCGGCGCCTGCAACCAGTTCCGGCGGGTCTCCCGCGCGCCGTTCTGCTTCGATAATATTCAATGGCGCGCCATTTGCATTCTCCACCGAATTCAGCAGTTCCCGCACCGAGTAGCCGTGACCATAACCACAGTTGAGGGTGGTCGATTCCCCGCCACCCCGCAGGTAGTCCAGGGCTTTTACATGGGCGTGGGCAAGGTCTTCGACGTGGATATAGTCGCGTACCCCGGTACCGTCCTTTGTCGGGTAGTCGGTGCCGAAGATATAGACAGCCTCCCGTTTGCCGACGGCGGCCTCGCAGGCCACCTTGGTCAACAGGGTCGCCTTCGGCGTCGATTGGCCGATGCGGCTTTCGAGGTCGCAACCGGCGACATTGAAGTAGCGCAGGGCGACATAGCGCAGATCGCTGGCGGCGGCGAGATCGCGCAGCATCATTTCCGACATCAGCTTGGAGGTGCCATAGGGATTGATCGGGTTGGTGGGCGCATCTTCAAAGGCGATACCCGATTCGGGAATGCCGTATACCGCCGCAGTGGATGAGAAGACAAAATGCTTGACCCCGGCCTCGGCACAGCATGCCAACAGGTTTCTGGTGTTGCAGGTGTTGTTGGCGTAATACTTGAGCGGATTCTCCACCGATTCGGGAACGATCGTGTGGGCGGCGAAATGGATCACCGTGTCGATCTCGTAGTCATTCAATAGGCGGCGCACCAGTTCGGCATCACCGGTATCGCCAACGATGAGATCGCCATGGAGCACGGCCTGGCGAAAACCGGTGGAGAGATTGTCGAGGGTAACCAGCTTCTCCCCCGCCTCGCCCATCTGACGTGCGGTATGGCTGCCAATGTAACCAGCACCGCCGGTGACGAGAATCCCTTTTTGTGACATGTCAGGCTCTCCTTCTCAGGTATGGATAATCGAATCAAAAAACGAGCCACATGATAGCGGGGCTTGGCGCCTGAGTCATGTTCTGATTGGTGATGACCGGCCCTGGATTTTAAACAGCCGCCGGGTGTTGGCTGCAGTCTGCGCAGCGATCCGTTCAGGTTCCTGATCGCGCAATTGGGCGACGCTTTCGAGGACCTCTGTCAGAAAGGCGGGTTCGTTGCGTTGTCCCCGATGGCGGCTGCCGGGTTGGTCGGGTGAGTCGGTCTCCAGGAGGATGGCATCCAGTGGCAGTGATTTGATCAGTCGATGGAGCCGTTTCGCCCGCTCATAGGTGATCGGGCCGCCGAAGCTGAGGTAGAAACCCATATCGATCAACCTGCGCGCCTGCTGTTCACTGCCCGAATAGCTGTGCAGCATGCCGACGATTCCCGGATAGCGCCGCAGGGTGTTGATAACCTCTTCCACCGATCGTCGTGCATGGATGATTACCGGCAGTTCGTGGTCCACTGCGATCCGCAGCTGGCCTTCGAAGTAGTGCTGCTGTTGTTCCGGTCTTGGATCATCGATATAGAAATCGAGGCCGCATTCACCGATTGCTATGGGGTGCTCGTCGGTAACCCACTTCCGTAGCGCCTGCAGATCTTCCTCACGGTGATCGCCGAGATACATCGGGTGCAGACCGTAGCTCGGGTGGAGGCCACCGTTCTCTTTGCATAACTGCTTGATACGCGGCCACCAGGCTGCCTTGACGGCGGGGATGATCTGCTCGACAATCCCGGCGTCACGGGCCCGGGTCAGGGCCTGTTCACGGTCAGCGTCGAAGCTGGCATCGTCAAAATGGCTGTGGGCATCGATCAGCCGCGGGTGAACACCCATTGGTTTTCCCTGGAGAGTCGCTTGTTGTAGCGGTAGCCGTCACTGTTGAATTGTTGAATCTCCTCCGGGTGGCGCAGGCGGTTGTCGATGATGAAACGGCTCATCAGGCCCCGTGCCCGTTTTGCGAATACCCCGATCATGCGATAGCTGCCGTTCTTCCTCTCCTTGAACTGGGGGGTGATGATACGCCCCTCGATCAGCCTTGGTTTGATCGATTTGAAATATTCATTGGAGGCGAGATTGATAAGAACATCGTCTCCCTGGGCCTTGAGATCCCTGTTGATGGCTCGGGTGATCTGTTCGCCCCAGAAGGCATAGAGGTCCTTGCCCTTATCATTGGGCAGTTTTGTCCCCATCTCCAGGCGATAGGGTTGCATCAGGTCGAGGGGGCGCAGTACCCCGTATAACCCGGAGAGAATACGCAGGTGTTGCTGCGCGAATTCGAATCCCTTTTTATTCAGGGTCTCGGCATCGAGCCCGCTATAGACATCGCCTTTCATCGCCAGTGCCGCCTGCTTTGCGTTGTTCAGGGTGAAGGGTGTCTTCCAGCTGTGGTATCGGTCGAAATTGAGTTCCGACAACTTCATGCTCAGCTTCATCAACTCAGCGAGGTCCATGGCGGAGTAGCTGCGCAGGATATTGACCAATTGCCGCGACTGTTTAAGAAACGCGGGCTTGGTATGGCTTGAAGTAACCGGCGGTGTCTCGTAATCGAGGGTTTTGGCTGGAGAAATCGTAAGCAACATCTAAATCTACTACCTACAGGATGGTAAATGTTTTCAATGATCGCCAGTGTTTGGAGTAAATACAACCGCTGCATACTCAGGGATTAAAGTGCCGGTTCTCCTTGCATAGCTTCGTGGTTGTGCAGATTCCCTCAAGATTGGTGGCATTTATGCTAGGCTTGTAATCCTTCCAACCTTGCCGATTGAGACTGGACCAACCATCAAATGATGAAAGGCCGTAAGCTAGATGACCGAGGATATATTGCAGCGCCTGATACCGCTGGTTCGTGAGCTGCAAGCGGAAACGGCGACCTTGGTTGCGCAGGAGAGTGAGCTGCAACTCTGGTACAACAGGGGCTACGCGGACGGCATGGTCGAGGCTATGCGGTCACTGGGTTTCAGCCAAAAACTCGATGCCGCCGGTCTGGCAGTTGACAGTTCACTGATCAGCGGCCAGGAGTTTCTTCCCTGGGGGAAGGCCTATCTGCATGGCTTCGAAATGGGTGAGAAAGAGACTGCAGAGGTCCTAACATGAGAGTCGTTTCATTCAACACCAATGGGATACGCGCCCGCGAACATCAACTGAGCCAGCTCAAGGCCGTCTATGATCCGGATATCATTGGGATCCAGGAGACCAAGGTTCAGGATCCGGACTTTCCGCTTGAGATGATCGATCGGCTGGGTTACCGGGCACAGTTTCATGGCCAAAAGACGCACTATGGCGTGGCCCTGCTCTCTAGGGATGAGCCATTGGCCGTTTCCAAGGGTTTTCCCGAGGATGGCGGGGATGCCCAACGCAGACTGATTGTCGGTCGCTACCACTCACCCCAAGGTCAGCCGCTGACCGTCATCAATGGCTACTTCCCCCAGGGTGAGAACCGCTCCCATGAAGTGAAGTTTCCAGCCAAACGCCGCTTCTATGCCGAACTGCTTAACTATCTGAATCAGGCCTACGATCCTGACGAGGCGATATTGGTGATCGGTGATATGAATGTCGCGCCCCTCGATGCCGATATCGGGATTGGCGAAGAGAATGCGAAACGCTGGCTGAAGACAGGTAAATGCAGCTTTCTCCCGGAGGAGCGTGAATGGCTCGAGGCATTGCATGGCTGGGGATTGCATGACACATTTCGTGCCCTCAAACCGGATGTCAGCGATCTCTTCAGCTGGTTCGACTACCGCAGCCGGGGATTTGAGCGCGAACCCAAGAGAGGGCTGCGGATCGACCTGGTATTGGCCACGTCCCCGCTGATCGAGCGCTGTACCGATGTGGGTATCGCCTATGATGTAAGGTCGATGGAGAAACCCTCGGATCACTGTCCTGTCTGGGCGGACTTCGACTTCTGACGCTGTATTTCACGATTCAGGTGAAATCGATGCCAGAGGCCAGCCTGCGATTTTACGAGGAGTTGAACGATTTTCTGCCGCTGAGGCTGCGCAAGCGCAACTTTCGTTGCAGCTTCAGTCAGGGCGAGCGAATCAAGCATGTGATCGAGAGTGTCGGTGTGCCTCACACGGAAGTGGAGGTGATATTGGTCAACGGCGAGTCGGTGGATTTCGATTATGCGCTGAAGGCGGATGATCGGGTCAGTGTCTATCCCCTTTTCGAGGCATTGGATGTCACGCCCTTGCTGCGTCTTCGCCCCAGGCCTATGCGGTCGCTTCGTTTTGTCGCCGATGCCCATCTGGGAAAACTGGCCAGATACCTGCGCCTGCTCGGCTTCGATTGCCTCTTTTTCAACGATGCCGGAGACGGTAACCTGGTGCGCATCTCGGTAGACGAGGGTAGGGTACTGTTGACTCGGGACCGTGGCTTGCTGATGCACCGCATCCTCACCCATGGCTGTTTCATCCATGGCACCGAGCCGAGGCAGCAATTACAGGAGATAGTTCAACGCCTGCAGCTGGAAAGTCTATTCATTCCCTTTACCCGCTGCATGGAGTGCAATGGCCCGTTGGCGGCTGAGGAGAAAAAGCGAATCGAGGATGAATTGCCTGACAATGTCAGGCAGTACTATGATGAGTTCTGGCGCTGCGATCAGTGCGGTCGCATCTATTGGAAGGGGAGCCACTTTCGGGAACTGCGGGCTTTCATCGACGACCTGACCCCGTCGTTAGGCAAACAGTAGGATGATGATGTTGATTCCAGGTTTTGTACTCTTGATCGTACTCGGCCTTTCAGCGCCGGCTGTTGGCGCGGAGACGAGTGGCG
This sequence comes from gamma proteobacterium symbiont of Ctena orbiculata, assembly GCA_003094535.1. Lineage (GTDB taxonomy): Bacteria > Pseudomonadota > Gammaproteobacteria > Chromatiales > Chromatiaceae > Thiodiazotropha. The sequence goes on from NATV01000096.1 coordinate 22,370, forward strand.
ACAGTTGCATGAAGCGGGTTTTCATCCACTATTGCCTGGGGGGCAGCCTGAACCGGCTGCTGCAGCAGCGTCCCGTGAAGATGCAGCCGATCGTCAGCGGCGAACGCAGCGGTGTGATCTACCGCACCGGACGTGACAAGGTCTACGTCATGGCCTTTCAGGATCGCATCTACAAGGTGTTGCAGAGCTATGATTCTCCGAGCCAGGTCGCCCTGCAACGACTGTTGCGCAGACTGGGTAACAAATATGGCAAGCCGCAGGATCTGGGTCATTTTCCGAGCTCTATGCGAAATCTAACGGCAAAGATCGGAGCCGTGCGCCGTGGTGAAGGTGAACTTATATATCGATGGCAACCCCCGGGGTCGGCCTGGCGAGTCGAGCTCAGCTGGACAAGAAAGCTCGGAATCTCCCTTGCCTATCTGGCCAATGCCCTGGACCGGCAACAACGGGAAGCCGCCGAGACCGGCCTTTGATTCGGAAATGACTGTGACGGTGGACAAAAAAAAGAAAACTTCTCGCTGGATTGCGCGGTATTAAATCCGTAAACCTTATATAATATGGGGGTTTAGAGAAGAGGGTTAAAGGAACTAAGTCAATGAAATACTTATCAATTTGTTTTTTTAGTCTACTGTATACAATGCTTTTGCTGCAGGGATGTGGTGGCGGCGGCGGTAGTAGCGACGGTCCCACCACCTCGGTCGGCACCACCTACACGGGAGAGACATCCGAGGCCGTCATCGATTCGTCGAATGCCAAGGACATCGCCACGGGCACAGCTTCGGGTACCCAGCAGGCCGTGGTCTCCGATTCACTGTCGGGTGTGGCGATGCGCCCGCAGGCCACCCCCGGTTCAAAGCTAACGGAAGTGGCGCCGAGGATCGCCCAGTGGATCGAACAACTCAGTACACCCCTTGCCGCCAAGACCGTCGATGTGACCGATGAGATATGCGATGCGGGAGGACGGGCTGTAGCCGATACCAACGATGCCGAGACCGAAGGCACCATAACCTTCACCAACTGCGCCATGAGTGATATGCAGGGCGGCACGCTTGTGATCAATGGCCCGGTGGATTTTATCTTCAATACCGGCGCCGACACCCTAAGCATGGTATTCCGTGTGACGGTCAGCTATCTCGGGGAATCCGAGGCGATCAACCTGACTCTTGGCTGCAGCAACATCTCGTCCGCGTCCATATCATGCAGCTTGTCATCCGATTTTGCCGGGATCGACGGCAGGGTCTATCGCATCGAGGATATCTCTGTCAGCGGCAACGAGGTTTCCGGCTTCTATGTCAGCATGACCTTGTACGACCCCGATCACGGACGGGTCGATGTCTCAACCACCCAGCCGCTGACCTATGGCTGTACACTTGCCGTGCCCGGCAGCGGCATACTCAGCCTGGATGGAGAGAACGAGACATTTGCAACGGTAAGCTTCGACAGTTGCAGCGGCTTCACCGTTACCGTCGACGGTGTGGGTAACAGCTATATCTGGTGAGCAAATCCACCATTGACTGAACGCGTCCGCAGACGCGTTCAGCCTCTTCCCTCAGCGATCTGATTCCCTGGCGGGCCTCCGTTTGCGCCCTGGATCTTCCCCTGGAGCAGCAGTTCCTGATCGTCGATAGCGTTTATCTCAACCTCAACGATTCGGTTCTTCAGGTCTACACCTTCTGCGCCTTTCGCGGTCACACGCAGATAATTGGGGGTATAGCCTCCCCAACCCTTTTCATCGCCGGATTCGATCAATACCGGCAGGGCACGGCCGAGGAAGCGTTTCAGCAGCTTCTTTTTCATCTGCAGATTGAGTCGATGCAGGCATTGGCTGCGCTGTCGTTTCAACTCCCGGTTGACCGCCCCTGGCAGGTTGGCAGCCTTGGTCCCATGTCGCGGCGAATAGGCGAAGATATGGAGGTCGCCGAACTCGATCTCGTTGACAAAGTCGAGGGTCTGCTGCCACTCCGCCTCGGTTTCGCCGGGGAAGCCGACGATGATGTCGCTGGTGATATTGATCTCCGGGACCCGCTCCCTGGCCAGCGTCACAAGTCGTCGGTATTCGTCGCTGCGACAGCGCCTTGCCATGCGCCTCAGTACGCTGTCCGAGCCACTCTGCAGGGGTAGGTGGAGATGGGGCATGAAGCGGCTGTTCTCGAACAGCGGCCAGAGATCATCGGGCAGATCCCAGGGCTCGATGGATCCGATGCGCAATCTGGGGATGGCGGTTTCCTGCAGGATCCGTCGAATCAGTTCGGCAATGCTGGAACCGCAGTCGTCACCGTAACCCCCGATATGGACCCCGGTCAGCACCGCTTCCTGTACGCCCTGGTGGTGGAGCCGGTTGATCTCGGCAACAATCTCCTCGGCGGGACGGCTGCGTTCGTCGCCCCGGGCCAGGGTGACGATACAAAAGCTGCAGCGATAGCGGCAGCCGTCCTGGACCTTGATGAAGGCGCGTTGGCGCCCGCGGCCGAGCAGGCCGGTGGCATCCGGCTCGAGGGCGCTTTGAGGCATCACCCGGAGATCGAGTTCTTCTTCGACGATCTCCACCAGGCGCTCCTTCTGCTGGTTGCTCACCACCAGATCGACACCCTCGATCACCGCGGCGGTATCGGGATTCAAGGAAGCGTAACAGCCGCTTACCACGAGACGGGCGTTGGGATTGAGGCGGCTGCTGCGATTCAGCAGTTTACGTGATTTGCGCACCGCTTCCTCGGTGACGGCACAGGTGTTGACCACCAGCAGGTCGGCCTCCTCCGCCGCCTCGGTCAGGCTGTGCCCCCGGGCCTGAAAACCGCGGCTCCAGCTCTCCATCTCCGCTTCGTTGAGGCGACAGCCCAGTGTCTTTAGGTGTATACGCATCTGAGATCGATCCTGGAGCGGCGTTCTGATTGGACTACGCCAGGGTTGGTAACCGGACGGCAAAGGTAATCCCTCTACCCTGCGGATGCAAGTGGGGACTCAGGTTTTGAGTCACTGGATGGGGTATAGTTACAAGGCGATCGGAATCTTGTTGACAGGTCCTAGCATGGAATGGTTCACCCAGGCCTCTGTGCCGCTGCAATTGATACTCATACTCACCCTGGTCTGCCTGGTGCTGCTCGGCTGGGCGCTCTATTGGCTTGCACGTCTGCTCGACACCCAGCAGCGTGAACAGCGGGCCAGGCTGCACCATCAGCAGGTGTTGTTGGAGGCCCTTCACGAACAGGAGCGCCGATACGCCAAGGAACAGAGCGAACTGCGCGAACTGATGAGCGATCGCATCGCCCGGGGCACACTGGCGCAGCAACGCCTGCTGCATGGTATGCAGCAGACCCAACTGGAGCGTTCGGACAAGCTCTACCAGGGCATGGAAAGGCGCTACGGTGAGATGCAGCAGACCCTTACAGACGATACCGGGCGGCTGCGCCTGGATCTGCTGGAGCAGTTCGAAAACCTGAAGAAGACAGTCAGTGAAAGCCTCGGGGTTGGCAGACTGCAGCAGCAGGAGAAGTTGGGTGAACTGCGTGACGCCCTGAGCCAGGCTCTGATGCGTCACCGAGAGGCCTTCGACGAACGCCAGCTGGAGGCGATGCGCCAGCAGCATGAAACCCTGCAGTCCGGCATGGGCGAGGTGCGCAAGCAGGTGGCGGAGGCGCTGATCCAGCATGCCGATAATCTGGGCAAGAAGGTGGAAGGGCTTACGCAGAGCACCGACCAGCGCCTCAAGGAGATCAGCGGCCAGGTGGAGAAGCGACTCAACGAGGGATTCGAAAAGACCAGGGAGACCTTCAGCCAGGTGCTCACGCATCTCACTCGCATCGACGAGGCGCAGAAGAAGATCACCGAACTCTCCACCAATGTGGTCAGCCTGCAGGAGGTGCTGGCGGACAAACGCTCGCGCGGTGCCTTCGGCGAGGTGCAGCTCTCGGCGCTGGTACGCAATGTAATGCCGGAAAGCGGTTTCGCCCTGCAGCATACCCTGAGCAACGGGCGGCGCGCCGACTGTGTCCTGTTCCTCCCCGAACCCACCGGCAACGTGGTGATCGATGCCAAGTTTCCCCTGGAGTCCTATCAGCGCATGCTCGACGATCAGCTGCCCGAATCGGAGCGGCTCCAGGCACAGCGGCAGTTCCGCGGCGATATCAAGAAACATATGGAGGATATCGCCTCACGCTACATCATTCCCGGCGAAACCTCGGATGGCGCCGTGATGTTCATCCCGGCGGAGGCGGTTTTCGCCGAGATTCATGCCCACTTTCCGGATCTGGTGGAGGAGGCATTCAGAAAACGGGTCTGGCTGGTGTCGCCGACCACCATGATGGCGATTCTCACCACCGCCCGCGCCGTGCTCAAGGATGCGGCCACGCGGGAGCAGGTGCACATTATCCAGGACCACCTGCGCGCCCTCTCCAAGGATTTCGGCCGCTTTCAGACCCGTATGGACAACCTGGCAAAACATATCGGCCAGGCCCACCAGGATGTGAGTGACGTCAATATCTCCGCGCGCAAGATCAGCAACCGTTTCGAAAAGATCGAGAAGGTCGAGCTCGACGAGGAGCCGGGCCCGGATCTACCGGTGTTCCGCAAGGCGGCCCTGCCCGATGCAGAGGATGATTAACAGTTATCGAGAAGAGAAGCCGCAAAGGTTCGCGAATGAATTTTCAGTCCGCAAATGAACGCGAATAAATGCAAATATTGAGGGCCTTTGATCTATTCAAACTTCCTTATATTTCATTCCTCTCTGGCAAGTTGCATCAGGTGCCATAACCTGCGCCATTTAGCCATTAGGAACGCATGTCGTTTCGGTTGCAAGGAGTCTGTCGAGCGCTCCATGCAAGTGTTTAAGTAAAAAATTTGCGTTTATTCGCGCTCATTAGCGGACTTATCTTTTTTTTTCAGCTTGCTTCTACAGCACCGCTATGTGGGGGGTGGCAGGGTAGGATGGGCGGGCATGCAAGTTTTTATCAGATAGGCTTTTTCTTTCCCTCGTCGTCCAGGCAGACGTAGGTGATGGTGGTGGTGAAGACGCTCTCCTCGCTGCCGCTCTGGGGGTCGCTGGCATAGACATTGACCAGGTATTGTACCGATGTCACCCCCATGCGGCCCTGTCGAATGTCGAAGCGGAGGATGGTTCCCTCTTTAACGCTGCGGTGAAACTCGACCCGGTCCATGCCGATGGTGACGAAGCGCCGTCCGGGATAGTCGTGCACGGCGGCAATCCAGGCATACTCATCCACCCATTGCAGCAGGTTGCCGCCAAAGAGATAGCCGTACTGGTTGAGATGCTGGGGGATGACCAGCTTGTGATTTTCCATCAGATCTCCATGCCGGGTACATGCAGCCCGGGTGGTGGGGGGGTGGGGGAGTTTTGATGTAGCAGCAGACGCCAGCCCTCAGCATCCTTGCGGTAGATGTTGGTGGCGTAGACCGGCTGGGTCTCGTTTTGTCCCGGGCTCTTCACCAGCTCCTCGATGAGATGGATGGCAAGCTCGGGGGTTTCTATCCATGCCAGGTGCCTGGTCTGGATATCGAGTCCGATTTCGCCATGCATGAGCGGCTCCCAGAGCCTTCTGATCGCCTCCTTCCCCTGTTGCGCCGCCATCATCGGCAGCAGGCAGAGCACCTCCTCGCCATCCTCCCAGACCGACATCAATGCCTCCAGGTCCTTCTCTTCTATGGCGTCGTAGTAGGCGTCCTCGGCCTCTTGTGGTGTTTTGTATGGTGTATTCACTTTTCTTCCTGTGGGTTGGACCGACTGCGGAGATGTTAACACCATTGATGGAAATCATGGCAGGGGAGAGGGTCTGGTGATCAGATGCCCCTGCAATGTGCATTACCATTCCCTCATCCGCCCATGTCCGTCGCAGCAGGAGGATTCCTCTCTGGGGCTGGCTCACCGATTCCCCAGCCAGGCTGCTTCCGGCGGGCGGTCTGCTTTCCATCGCATTTTGGTTGTCACTGTTCAATCCCATGGATATGGATGCCTGGGCTGGATTCAATCTGCTGTTCGGTATTCTGCCGTTTTTTCTCTTTGCGCAACTGCTCCTGCATCTGCCTCGATTGTTGAGCGTCACCCCGCCAGGCTACCTGAGGTATGGATTGCTGTTTTTTCTGCTGTTGGGGGCTCAGTTTCTGTTCTTTCTGTCGTCGATGCAGGGCGCTGGGGTGGGTCTCCTCTATCTGCTGTTGCTCTCGCTATCCTGGATCTTGCAGCTCAGGCTGGTTACTAACTTTTATGGCTTCAGCTATCTGTCGGGCCGGTTTTGCAATCGTATCCTTTTCTACGCTCTGCTGTGGGCGGGGTTGATCGGTGCTGTGACGCTTGTTTCACTCTCCGCCGGCTGGATAGGCAACCCCCTGTGGCCATTGCTGGCCGGGATCTTGTACCTGCTACCCCTAATGATTTTTCTGCTGATTGCTCTCAGAAAAAGTTGACAGCCGTCGAGGCTGAGAAGATCCCTATTCACTAACCAACCGGCTTTTCGTATGATCTGGCCTCGATTCCAGGACCTCGGCTATTGATAGAGTATGCGATTTAATGACTGACGACATCGACCAAAGCCTCGAAGGCATAGAGCAGCAACCCCTAAGCCAGTTCACCGAGCAGGCCTACCTCAACTACTCCATGTACGTGATTCTCGATCGCGCCCTGCCGAACATCGGCGACGGCCTGAAGCCGGTGCAGCGGCGCATCGTCTATGCGATGTCGGAGTTGGGGCTCGGCGCCACGGCCAAGTTCAAGAAATCGGCTCGCACCGTGGGTGACGTGCTGGGTAAGTTCCATCCCCATGGCGACACTGCCTGCTACGAGGCGATGGTGTTGATGGCGCAGGGCTTCTCCTATCGCTACCCCCTGGTCGATGGCCAGGGTAACTGGGGTTCCGCGGACGATCCCAAGTCGTTCGCTGCGATGCGCTACACAGAATCGCGCTTGACCCGTTATGCGCAACTACTGCTTTCGGAGCTCGGCCAGGGCACCGTGGAGTGGGTGCCGAATTACGACGGCGAACACATGGAGCCGTCGATGCTCCCCGCCAGGGTGCCCAATGTGCTGCTCAACGGCACCTCGGGAATCGCGGTGGGCATGGCCACCGACATACCGCCCCACAACCTGCGCGAGGTGGTCAAAGCCTGCATCCATCTGCTGGAGTCGCCGAAGGCAACGATCGCCGAGTTGATGATGCATGTCCATGGACCCGACTATCCCACAGAGGCGGAGATCATCACCCCGGCGGATGAGCTGCTGAAGATCTACGAGAGCGGCAATGGCTCGATTCGGATGCGTGCGCGTTACGAACGCGAGAACGGCGACATTCTCATCACCGCCCTGCCGCACCAGGTCTCGGGGGCCAAGGTGCTGGAGCAGATCGCGGCCCAGATGCAGGCGAAAAAACTGCCGCTGATCGAGGATCTGCGTGATGAGTCGGATCACGAAAATCCGACACGCCTGGTGATCGTGCCACGCTCCAACCGGGTCGACGTGGAACGGGTGATGTCCCATCTCTTCGCCACCACCGATCTGGAGCGGACCTACCGGGTCAATATGAATATGATCGGCATCAACGGGCGTCCGGCGGTGAAGGATCTGCGCACCCTGCTCAAGGAGTGGTTGAAGTTCCGTACGGAAACCGTGCGCAGGCGCCTGCAGCATCGGCTCGATCAGGTGCTGGAACGCCTGCATATCCTCGAGGGCCTGATGATCGCCTACCTCAATATCGACGAGGTGATCGCAATCATTCGTAACGAGGAGGATCCCAAGGCCGGGCTGATGAAAAGATTCTCCCTCTCCGAGGTCCAGGCCGAGGCGATCCTCAACCTGCGTCTGCGCCGCCTGGCCAAGCTGGAGGAGATCAAGATCCGCGGCGAGCAGGAAGAGCTGGAGAAGGAGCGAAAATCCCTGCAGCAGATCCTCGGCTCGGAGAAACGCCTGCGCACCCTGATACGCAAGGAGCTCAAGGCCGATGCGCAAGAGTATGGAGACGATCGCCGCTCCCCCATTGTGGAACGCACCCCGGCAGAGGCGTTGGCGGAGACCGACCTGACCCCCAGCGAGGCGGTCACCGTGGTGCTTTCGGAAAAGGGCTGGGCGCGTACCGCGAAGGGGCATGAGATCGATCCGGCGTCACTCAACTACCGGGCGGGTGACAGTTTCCTCGCCGCCGCCCGCCTGCGCAGCAACCAACAGGCGGTGTTCATCGATTCCAGCGGGCGCAGCTATTCGCTGTTGGCCCATACCCTGCCATCGGCGCGCAGCCAGGGAGAACCGCTGACCGGCCGCCTCTCACCTGCCGCCGGTGCCACCTTCAGGGCGGTAGTCGGGGGCGATCCGAAGTCCGAGTATCTGCTGGCCTCCGATGCGGGTTACGGTTTTCGGGTCAAGTTGGCGGATATGCTGGCGAAGAATAAGTCGGGCAAGGCCCTATTGACACTGCCGAAGGGGGCGCGGGTGCTACAACCGGCCGAGGTTCAGGATACCAAGCACGATCGTGTGGTGGCGATCTCGAACGAGGGCCGCATGCTGGTCTTTCCTCTCCACGAACTGCCCCAGCTGGCGCGGGGAAAGGGCAACAAGATTATCAGTATCGCGGCGAAACGGGTTGCCGCCAGAGATGAGTTCGTGGTCGCTGTCGCCGTGGTGCCCCAGGGCGGCAGCCTGACAGCCCACGCAGGCAAGCGTTATATCGTGCTCAAGCCATCCGATCTCGATAGCTACCAGGGTGAGCGCGGGCGTCGCGGCGGCAAGCTCCCTCGCGGTTTCCAGCGTGTCGATCGGGTGGAGGTCAACGGCTGACAGCTGTCAGCGAAAGACCTGGCTGTTTCCTCAACTGTCAAGGTACCAGGTGTGCGATTGGCGATCGAATGGGGCCCTTTCCACAGGGAGCGGCACCAGGGGTTAGGCATGGAGACGGATCGAGGGGTCGTGATGGAATTAGCGTGGAGACTTCCGCTTTTCACCGTTATAATGGCCAGTTCACAGCAAGGCAATGGTGGCTTTTTTTGTCGCCTCCAGGCTGGCAGGCGAAAGTGGCGGAATTGGTAGACGCGCTGGATTTAGGTTCCTGTGGGGCAACCCGTGAGAGTTCGAGTCTCTCCTTTCGCACCAATTACTCCTGCGAATTGCCGATCACAATTTTCAGGATATTTTCCATTTATTACAAAGAGTTAATGGCAGGCTAGCCTGTCAGGAGAAGAGCATGCAAGTTTCGGTGGAATCGGGTGAAGGGCTAGAGCGACGCGTTACGGTCGAATTGCCGGCAGAGCAGATCGAGGCGGAGGTCACCAAGCGCCTGCAGCAGATCGGTCGAACCGCCAAGCTGGATGGCTTCCGTCCCGGTAAGGTGCCGATGAAATTGTTGCGCCGCAATTATGGCGGCCAGGTGCTGCAGGAGGTCTACGGTCAGATGATCGAGACCAGCTACCAGGAGGCAATCCAGCAAGAGAAGCTGCAACCCGCCGGGATGCCGAAGATCGAGCCAAAGGAGGCCTCCGAGGAGGGGTTGTTCAGCTATGTGGCCACCCTGGAGGTGATGCCCGAAATCGAACTGGTCAAGCTTGCGGGAGAGATCAAGCGGCCGATTACCGAGATTTCCGCAGAGGATATCGAGGATATGATCGGGAAACTGCGCAAGCAGCGGGCTACCTGGAGCGGCGTCGATCGTGCCGCCGCCGAAGGTGACCAGGTCAAGATCAGCTTCAAGGGACTGGTGGACGGTGAGGCGTTCGAGGGCGGCAGTGCCGAGAACGTGGATCTGGTGCTCGGATCAAAACGCATGATAGAAGGCTTCGAGAGCGGTTTGGTGGGAATGGTCAAGGAGGAGAAGCGCAGCATCGACCTGAAATTCCCCGAGGATTACCGGGTGGAAGAGCTGGCCGGTAAGCCGGTAACGTTTGAGGTTGAGGTGAGCGAGATATCGGAAGAGGTCCTGCCACCGGTGGATGACGATTTCGCCAAGGAGTTCGGTGCCAGCGAGGGTGTGGAAAAGCTGAAGGAAGATATCCGGGAAAACATGGAGCGTGAACTTTCACAGCGGGTCCAGGCTCGGATTAAGAGTCAGGCGATGGATCTGGTCTATGAGCAGAATCAGATCGACGTTCCCAAGGCGCTGGTCGAGGAGGAGATCGAGGCGCTTAGCAAGCAGGCGCGGGAACAGATGGGGGCCAACACAGGCAGTTTCGAACTGCCCCGGGATATGTTCGAAGAACAGGCCAAAAGGCGTGTCTCCCTGGGCCTTCTGATCGGTGAGATCATTAAACAAAACGGGATTCAGGTCGATAACGATCGTGTACGCAAGACAATCGAGGAGTATGCGGCCAGCTATGAGCAGCCGGATGAGGTAGTCAAGTTCTACTACGGCAATCAGCAGCAATTGGCATCTGTTCAGAACATTGTTTTGGAAGATCAGGTAGTCGATTGGATCATGGAACAGGTAGAGGTTGTGGATGATCAGACCACCTTTGCCGCTTTGACAGAGCAGGGTTGACCCTCAGGTAACGACAGTTATGAAAGAACAATTTTCTTCACCAATGCCGGATGCAAAAAATCTTGGACTGGTTCCGATTGTCATAGAGCAGACCGCCCGGGGCGAGCGCTCTTTCGATATCTATTCGCGACTGCTCAAGGAGCGGGTCATCTTTCTGGTTGGGCCGGTTGAAGATCATATGGCCAATCTTGTGGTTGCCCAGCTGCTGTTTCTCGAATCGGAGAATCCCGACAAGGATATCCACCTCTACATCAATTCGCCCGGCGGATCGGTTACCGCGGGGCTGTCGATCTACGATACCATGCAGTTCGTGCGCCCGGATGTCAGCACCATGTGTATCGGACAGGCGGCCAGTATGGGGGCGCTGCTGCTGGCGGGTGGCGCGAAGGGTAAACGGTATTGCCTGCCGAATTCCCGTATGATGATCCATCAACCCCTCGGCGGCTTCCAGGGACAGGCGACCGATATCGAGATCCATGCGAAAGAGATTCTGCTGTTGCGGGAGCGTCTGAACACCATCCTCTCCCAGCATACCGGGCAGAGCCTCGAGAAGATCGCGGAGGACACCGAACGCGATAACTTCATGGGTGGAGAGGATTCCGTAGCCTACGGCCTGATCGATGCCGTGTTGAGCAACCGAGAAGGAGTCGCAGGCTGAATAGGCCGTCTACAACGGCGGTCAACAGGTGCAATTGGGGCCCGATACCCAGATCAGAGATTTGTGACGGGGTCCTTGCCATCTATGCGCAGTTAGATATGATTGAGTTAAGAGCTGGTTGATTTCGGTTTGAGGAGCTAGATATGGGCAGTGACAAGAGCGGTAAAGGCGACGACGGCAAGCTGCTGTATTGCTCCTTTTGCGGCAAGAGCCAGCACGAGGTGCGAAAACTGATCGCCGGTCCCTCCGTGTTTATCTGTGACGAGTGCGTCGAGCTCTGCAACGACATCATCCGCGAAGAGATGCAGGATCCCGGGGAAGAGAGTATCAACAAGCTTCCCAAGCCCCACGAGATCAAAAAGACTCTCGATCAATATGTCATCGGCCAGCACAGGGCGAAAAAGGTGCTTTCGGTGGCTGTCTACAACCACTACAAGCGGCTCGACACCATCGGTAAAGAGAGCGATGTGGAGCTGGCCAAGTCCAATATCCTCCTCATCGGTCCCACCGGCTCGGGTAAAACCCTGCTCGCAGAGACGCTTGCGCGGCTTCTGAATGTGCCCTTCACGATCGCGGATGCAACCACCCTCACCGAGGCGGGTTATGTCGGCGAGGATGTGGAAAACATCATCCAAAAGCTGTTACAAAAGTGTGATTATGATGTGGAAAAGGCCCAGACCGGCATCGTCTATATCGATGAGATCGATAAGATCTCGCGCAAGTCGGACAACCCCTCGATTACCCGGGATGTATCGGGAGAGGGTGTTCAGCAGGCGCTGTTGAAGCTGATCGAAGGCACGGTGGCGTCGGTGCCGCCACAGGGTGGGCGCAAACACCCGCAACAGGAGTTTCTCCAGGTCAACACCTCGAATATCCTGTTTATCGTCGGTGGCGCCTTTGCCGGACTCGAAAAGGTGATCAAGGACCGCTCCGAAAAGGGCGGCATCGGCTTTTCGGCCGAAGTGAAGAGCAAGGACGACTCACGCTCCATCGGCGACATCATCGTCGATGTCGAGCCTGAGGATCTGATCAAGTATGGACTGATACCCGAATTCGTCGGTCGTCTGCCGGTCGTGGCCACGCTGCAGGAGCTGGATGAGGGATCCTTGGTGAAGATCCTCACCGAGCCGAAGAATGCCCTCACCAAGCAGTATGGACGCCTCTTCGAGATGGAGGGGTGTGAGCTGGAAATTCGCGAAGATGCCCTGCGCGCCATAGCCCGTAAGGCGATGGCGCGGAAAACCGGAGCACGCGGATTGCGCACCATCTTGGAACAGGTGTTGCTTGATACCATGTATGACCTCCCCTCGATGGATGAGGTGACCAAGGTTGTGGTGGATGAAGCGGTGATCGCCGGTGAGTCGGATCCGCTGATGATCTATGAAAACAGCGACAAGCAGATTGCCGCGTCCGATTAACTCTCCTGCATCGAAACGAAGTTACCTTCCAAACCGACCGGAAAATCTGCGGTTGTGTCTGTGAAACAGGGATATGTTCTTGAATTCATACTATATCTGCAGGTTGTTGGCATTGTTTAACGGGTGTTTTCTGCACTGGCAGTTGGATATTCGGCTTGAAACATCCGGCTTCCACCCTTATATATGTGTTTAAACCATTGATCCGGATCAACGGATACGATTGAACATACCATACCCACCAGTATCAAATCCCTGTACTGACCCTCATGCCTGAGGTTGAAGCTGTTGGGCAGAGAGACTGCCGATAGAGGATAATTTTATGGGCCACGAGTATACAGATTCCATGAAGACGCTCAGCCAGAGTAATGTCGTCCCGGTTTTACCGCTGCGCGATGTGGTCGTCTATCCCCATATGGTCATTCCTCTTTTTGTCGGTCGCGACAAATCGATCCAGGCGCTGGATTCAGCGATGCAGAGCAACAAACAGATTCTGCTGGCGGCACAAAAGAGCGCCGATGTGGATGACCCGGATGTGGGTGATATGTATGCCATCGGTACCCTGGCGAATATCTTACAGCTGCTCAAGTTGCCTGACGGTACAGTAAAGGTTTTGGTTGAAGGTGGTGAAAGGGCGCGCATCACCGAATTTATCGATACCGACGAGTTCTTCACCGCACGCCTGGAGACCTTGACCGACACCATCGATGTGGCCGGCCGTGAGAGCGAAGTGCTGATGCGCTCCGCCACCAACCTCTTTGACCAATACGTGAAGCTGAATAAGAAAGTGCCCCCTGAGGTTCTCACCTCGCTCTCCAGCATCGATGATCCGAGCCGTCTCGCCGATACCATCGCGGCGCATATGTCGCTGAAGCTGGAAGAGAAGCAACATGTGCTGGAGATGCCCAACGTGCGGGAGCGCCTGGAGCATCTGATGGGACTCATGGAGGGTGAAAACGACATCCTGCAGATGGAGAAACGGATCCGCGGTCGGGTGAAGCGCCAGATGGAGAAGAATCAGCGCGAGTACTACCTGAACGAACAGATGAAGGCGATTCAGAAAGAGCTGGGTGAGATGGAAGATGCACCCAACGAGATTGAAGATCTCACCAAGAAGATCGATTCGGCGGGTATGACGAAGGAGGCCAAGGATAAGGCGACTAACGAATTGAACAAGCTTAAGCTGATGTCACCCATGTCCGCAGAAGCAACGGTGGTGCGCAACTATATCGATACCCTCGTCGGATTGCCCTGGAAGAAGCGCACAAAGATACGCAATGATATCGGTGCCGCGGATGCGGTGCTGAATGAAGACCACTATGGCCTGGAAAAAGTCAAGGAGCGCATACTCGAGTACCTCGCGGTACAGCAGCGGGTGCGTAAATTGAAAGGGCCGATACTCTGTCTGGTGGGACCGCCCGGTGTCGGTAAGACCTCCTTGGGCCAATCCATTGCCCGTGCAACCAATCGCAAATTCACCCGCATGGCCCTGGGTGGGGTGCGGGACGAAGCCGAGATACGCGGACACAGGCGTACCTATATCGGTGCACTGCCGGGTAAAATCATCAATAACCTGAGCAAGGTCAAAACACGCAATCCCCTGTTTTTGCTCGATGAGATCGACAAGATGGCGATGGATTTCCGGGGTGATCCTGCGTCGGCCCTGTTAGAGGTGCTCGATCCGGAACAGAACCATACCTTCAACGATCACTACCTGGAGGTCGATTTCGATCTCTCGGAGGTGATGTTTGTCGCCACGGCAAATACCCTGAACATCCCTCCCGCCCTGCTAGACCGTATGGAGGTGATCAGGCTTTCCGGCTATACCGAGGACGAGAAGGTCAGTATCGCCGAACGCTATCTGGTGCGAAAGCAGATGGAGAACAACGGTCTGAAACCCGATGAGCTGATCATTCGTGAATCTGCAATCCGCGATATCGTTCGCTACTTCACCCGCGAAGCGGGGGTACGGAATCTTGAGCGGGAGATTGCCAAGATATGCCGTAAGGTGGTGAAAGATATTCTGCTGAAAAAGCCAAAGGGCAAGATTACCGTCACCCCCAAGAAACTCGAAGAGTACCTGGGTGTTAAGCGCTTCCGTTACGGACGCGCGGATGAACATGATCAGGTTGGACAGGTCACCGGCCTGGCCTGGACCGAAGTGGGTGGAGAACTGCTGCGTATCGAGGCGGCGCTGATGCCTGGTAAGGGACGACTCAGTCACACCGGTCAACTGGGCGAGGTGATGCAGGAGTCCATCCAGGCTGCCATGACCGTGGTTCGAAGCCGGGCGAATTCCCTTGCCTTGGATGAGGACTTCCACCAGAAATGTGATGTCCATATCCATGTGCCCGAGGGGGCAACGCCGAAAGACGGCCCCAGCGCCGGTGTCGGTATGTGTACGAGCCTGGTCTCCGCGTTGACAAAAGTACCGGTCAAGGCGGACGTGGCGATGACCGGGGAGATCACCCTCAGAGGCGAAGTTTTACCGATTGGCGGACTCAAGGAGAAGTTGCTGGCGGCTCATCGCGGCGGTATCGCTACGGTGATTATTCCTGAGGAGAATGAAAGAGATCTTGTTGATATACCGAAGAATATCAAACAGAATCTTGACATCAGGCCGGTGCGCTGGATTGATGAGGTACTGCAAATCGCGCTCAAGGAGATGCCGCAGCCGAGAGAGGCGAAATCGGCTGAAGACTCCCCGGGGAAGAGTGCTGAAAAACGGGATAGTGACGAGATCAAAAAGCGGGGAGCACCGACAAAACATTAGCATGGAACGAGATGCTTTATCTTTGTCACAACTGTGGCATTTGTAAAGAATCCGTCCCTACCGTTGCTTGACAGGGTATCTGGCAGCCGGTATAAATTCTGGCGTTTCGGGTCCCTAGCGGGCTACAACATAACGCATCTTATGGCGGTTATTCCGTCAAGACATCACAGGGGAAAATGATTAATGAATAAGGCCGAACTAATTGAGGCAATGGCGGAATCTGCAGACATCTCCAAGGCAGCCGCAGGGCGAGCTCTTGATGGCATGGTTGAAGCAGTGACCAACGCAATGAAAGCAGGCGATACGCTCTCTTTGGTAGGATTTGGCACCTTCTCAGTAAAAGAGCGCGCAGCTCGTGAAGGCCGCAATCCACAGACCGGCGAGACAATAAAAATCAAGGCCTCAAGAATCCCGTCGTTCAAGGCTGGTAAAGCGTTGAAGGATGCAATAAACTAGCGCGCCTTCAGGTGTGGTATCTCTAACCGAATGACGATATACCCCACCAGCGGGTGCTTAGCTCAGCTGGGAGAGCATCGCCCTTACAAGGCGAGGGTCGCAGGTTCGATCCCTGCAGCACCCACCAACCTGGAGCGGTAGTTCAGTTGGTTAGAATACCGGCCTGTCACGCCGGGGGTCGCGGGTTCGAGTCCCGTCCGCTCCGCCAACTTAGATCATCAACGGGGTATCTGCCAGATACCCCGTTTTTGTTTGTTAGCTGTATGACGCCTGGACATTCTGTTTCAGGTTGAAAATAACGAGTCACTTGTCATGCTTCAGGAAATCAGAGATAAAGCGCAGGGTTGGATCGCATGGGCGATCGTTATTTTGATCTCGATCCCTTTCGCACTATGGGGAATCCAATCCTATCTGGGTGTGGGTTCGGAGACCGTTGCGGCCACAGTCAATGGCTTCGAAATCACGGAGCGAACGCTGGACAGCCAGTTCCAACGTTTTCGTCAACAGATGCGTGAGCAGCTCGGTGCAGCCTACCGCCCCGAGCTTTTCGATGACACCAAGATGCGCGAAGAGGTATTGAACCGCCTGATCAGGGATGAATTGTTGCATCAAGCATCCGACAGGATGGGACTACGTGCAGGCAGCAACATGATACAGGCCGCGATTCTGTCGATGCCGATGTTTCAAAAGGATGGACGCTACGACCAGCAGAGCTATGAACGGGCGTTGCGCCTGCAGGGTCTCTCGCCTGCCGGTTTCGAAGAGCGGGTACGAACTTCTTTGGTTGCGGAACAGCTGTCGCTGGCGGTGCAGGCGGCCAGCTTCATGACTCAGCGTGAAATCGCTGAGAGTGAACGGTTGCATAAACAGACCAGGGAGGTCTCCTATTTCGTGATTCCCGCCGCTGATTTTAAATTGAGCGATACCCTCCCCGACGATGAAATCACGGCCTATTACCAAGCCAACGAAGGCGCGTTTGTCACCCCCGAAAGGATCAAGGTTGAATATATCCACCTGGATGCCGAGACCGCCGGCAGCACGGTAACCGTGGATGAGGATCTCCTTCTCGGTTATTACGAAAACAATCAGGATGAATTCGGTCTTCCGGAGCAGCGCCAGGCAAGTCATATCCTGATCCAGGTTACTTCCGATGCGGATCAAGTCGCCGCGGATGATGCGAAGTCGAAGATCGAGGCCCTGGCCGAACGACTCAAAAACGGTGAATCCTTTGCTGAACTCGCCAAGCAGAACTCTCAGGATCCGGGCTCCGCTGAATCGGGGGGTGATCTGGGCTTTTTCACCAGGGGTATTATGGCCCCGGCTTTCGAGGCGGCTGTATTCAGTCTCGAGGAGGGGGCGATCAGCGAGCCGGTGCGTACCGAGTTTGGTTATCATCTGATCAAACTGACAGGGATCAAGGATGGCGATGTAAAGCCCTTTGACGAGGCCCGGGTCGAGGTGGAGACGGCCTATCGCAAGGCCGAGGGAGAGCGACTCTATTTCGAGATGGCCGAGCAGCTCGCCGACATCAGCTACGAGGACCCAAGCAGCCTGGAACCTGCCGCGACGGCACTTGGACTGAGCACCCAGGAGAGCGACTGGATTACCCGCGAGCAGGGCGCGGGGGTGTTTGCCAAGCCGAAGGTGAGGACGGCGGCCTTCAGTGACGATGTGCTGCAGGAGCAGAACAACAGTGAACTGATCGAGATCGACGGTACCCGTTCGCTGGTATTGCGGATCCAGGATCATCAGGAAGCCTCGGTGCAGCCCCTTGAGGATGTGAGGACGCAGATAATCGAGACCCTGCTGCAGCAGAAGGCGGAACAGCAGGCCGAGGCCGAGGCCCAGAGGCGTGTGCTGGAGATCGCCGCCGGGACCTCTTTCCCCGAGGTTGCAGGCAGCTATGAGGTCAGCGGACCGCTGACCGTGAAACGCAATGATACGCAGATCGCACCGGGGCTTTCGAGTGCGCTTTTCCGCGCTGATAAGCCCACCGCCGGCACTTCATCCCAGGGCAGTGCCCGGCTTGCGACCGGAGACTATGCGGTCTATCTGCTCACTGCCGTGACAGAGGGGAGCGTAGAGGAGGGTGCAAACCAGCAGCGGGAGGGGATGCGCAGGATAGTCGGCAGGGACCACTATGAGATGGTGCTGAGCGATCTGGAATCCCGTGCCGACATCGAAATCCTGTTGCGTTCTGACGACGAGTAGGACGATTTTCTTCAGGGATCAAGCCATACCAAGGATATGGTATCCCGAATCCACGTAGATGATATCGCCGGTAATGCCCGAGGCGAGATCGGAGCAGAGAAACGCCGTGGTGTTGCCCACCTCCTCGATGGTGACATTGCGGCGCAACGGGTTTCGCTTCTCGGCCTCGTCGAGCATGCCCTTGAAATTCTTGATGCCTGATGCGGCAAGGGTCCTGATCGGGCCCGCCGAGACCGCATTCACCCGGATGCCTTCCGGACCGAGGGATTCGGCCATATAGCGCACACCCGCCTCCAGGCTCGCCTTGGCCACGCCCATGACATTGTAATTGGGCACTGTGCGTACCGCGCCCAGGTAACTCATGGTGACCAGCGAGGCATTGCGCCCCTGCATCAATGGGCGTCCAGCCTTGGCCAGCGCGGCAAAGCTGTAGGAGCTGATATCGTGAGCCGTGGCGAAACCTTCGCGGGTTAGGTTGTCGAGGTAGCCTCCCTCAAGGTGGTCACGGGGGGCGAATCCCACCGCATGCACGATAGCGTCCAGATAACCCCACTCCTTTTCCAGAGTGGCGAAGAGATCGGCGATCTGCCGGTCGTCGGTGACGTCCAGGGGCATGACGATTTTCGCATTGAACTTTTCGGCGGCATCATCGACACGTTTTTTCAGTTTTTCTGTCTGATAGGTGAGTGCCAGTTCCGCCCCTTCACGATGCATCGCCTCGGCTACCCCCCAGGCGATGGAGCGATTACTGGCAATGCCGACAATGAGTATGCGTTTGTTTTCTAGAAAGCCCATGGAACAATTCCTTGCAGGAGTCATCGATATACAACGGAAAGGTCTTATGCCAGCCCTCCGTTTGAAGCCAAACTGCGTAACTTACCGGAAATCGGCATCAGCGGAAAGTACCGGATGAACAGGCGTGTTGCGGACATGGTTGGTTTTTCCCCTGCCGAATGGGGACTCTTTCAAGTCCAGGGAAAGCATAATAGACTCTTTCATCCTTAGACATTTATCCTGGATCACGGGAGTAACTTCATGCAGCGACGCTTAAACGGTCGGGATATCCTCTACTTCGGTGGTCTGACACTGGTGTTGATCACGATTGTGCTGGTCATGTACATGATCGATCGGCAATGGCAGAAGATGTCCCGCATGGAGCAGTTGATGCGTGAGCAGGCCGGTGACATCAGGGAGATAACCAATCAGGTCAGGGGCCTGGAGCGTCGCATTCAGCAGGGGGTGAGCCTCAATCAAAATGTGGGCCTGGAGCAGGGAGAACTGCCAGCGGCCTTTCAACGCGCCCATGCGGTTACCCAGCAAGCCGATTACAGCCAGGGGGATTGGCTGGTGCAGGCCTTTGGTGTCAACCTGAAATCGCTGACACCCTTTATCTCTCAGGATGTCTACTCATCCCAGGTGCAGAGCTATATCCTGGAGACCCTGCTGATCCGCAATCCCGATAGCCTGGAGTGGCAGGGGCTGCTGGCCCACGACTGGCATGTCAGCGAGGATGGTCTCACCTTTATCTTCAAGCTGCGGGAAGGCTTGCAGTTTTCCGACGGTGCGCCGCTGACGGCCGAGGATGTGGTCTTCACCTTCGAGTTCATCATGACCGAAGCCATCCAGGCGCCGCGGGAGCGTGCCTACTATGCCAAGATCGAATCGGTGGAAGCCATCGATCCGCTGACGGTCAAATTCCAGTTTGCCGAGCCCTACTTCAACGCCCTCTCATTGGCCGGGGGCATGGAGATCATGCCGAAACACTTCTACGAACCCTATCTGGATGATCCCAATGCCTTCAACCAATCCAAGGGGCTGCTGCTCGGTTCCGGTCCCTATCGTCTCGAAGACCCGAAGGGCTGGGCCCCGGACAAGGGGGGCGTGGAACTGCGCCGCAATCCCCGCTATTGGGGACCGGTGGAACCGGCCTTCGATCGCCTCATCTGGCGGGTGATCGAAAATGACAGCGCGCGCCTCACCACCTTCCGCAACGGTGAGATCGATACCTACTCCTCGCGACCGCGGGAATATAAGCAGCTGACCGAGGACAAGCATATTCAGGGCAAGGCGCAGCATTGGGAGTATATGAGTCCGGTGGCCGGCTACTCCTACATCGGCTGGAATCAGCTGCGTAACGATCAGCCCACCCGTTTTGCCCAGGCCGAGGTGAGGCAGGCGATGACCTACCTGATCGATCGGCAGCGGATTGCCGACGAGATCTATCTCGGCTATGCGGAAGTCGCGGTGAGCCCGTTCAGCGCCAGCAGTAAGCAGCACGATCCCGCGATCAGGGCACGGGGGTACAACCAGGAAAAGGGGATCGCGCTGCTTGCCGATGCGGGCTATGCCGACCGCGACGGTGACGGGGTGCTCGAGGACAGCGAGGGTAGGCCGTTCGAGTTCGAACTGGTCTATTTCCAGGGCAATGAGGATACCGGAAGAATGGCGCTCTTTCTCAAGGATATGCTCGCCCGAGCCGGGATTCTGCTGCAGCCAAAGCCCACCGAGTGGTCGGTGATGCTCGATCTGATGAAGAAGCGCGACTTCGACGCCATCACCCTGGGCTGGAGCAGCGGCCTGGAGACCGATCTCTATCAGATGTTTCACTCGAGCCAGATTGCGGGGGGAGGGAACAACTTCATCAACTACAGCAATCCCGAGCTCGACCGTCTGATCGAGGAGGCGCGGGCAACGGTGGATGAGGATACGCGGATGCCGCTGTGGCGACAGGCGGAGGCCCATCTCTTCAACGACCAGCCCTACACCTTCCTCAGACGCAGCAAGAGTCTGGTCTTTATCGACCGCCGACTGCAAAACGTGGTCAATACCAAGGTCGGCCTCAATCTGGGACAGGTCCCGCTGGAGAACTATGTCCCGGCCGCCGAGCAACGTTATACACAGTAGTTTGTAAACGAAATCCCAAGATCCAGATGCTGACCTACCTGCTCAGACGCCTGCTGTTGATGCTCCCCACCCTGCTGGGCATCACCCTGGTGGTGTTCGTGGTGATGGCTGCCTCCCCCGGCGGCATCAGCGCCCAGAGTCTGGTGGAGGGGCAGAATCTGGACCCGGAGGCGAAAAAGGAGATCGAGGCCTACTACAACCGCCTCTACGGACTGGATGATCCGCCCTATCTGCAATACCTGCGCTGGCTGAACAACGTCTCCCCCATCGGTTTCACCTTCGATGAAGATAACCGTTTGAGCGGTTTCTCGTTCAGCAAGGGCTCCGACCTGGGGCGCAGCTTCCGCTATGGGCGGCCGGTCACCGAACTGCTTGCGGAGAGGGTGCCGATCACCATTCTGCTGAATGTCCTGAGCATCCCCATCGTCTATCTGCTGGCCCTGCTGGTGGGGGTGCGCGCGGCGACGGAGCGGGGGCGCTCCTTCGATGTCAGCAGCGGCATGGTGATGCTCGCCCTCTGGTCGGTGCCGACCATGCTAGCCGGGGTGCTGATGATCGGTTTCTTCGCCAATGAGCAGTATTGGCGCTGGTTCCCCACCGCCGGATTGAGCGATCGCCAGGTCCTCGATCAGGTCTTCATGCCCCACTGGTCGAGCCTCTGGGATATCGCCCTGTTGTTCCTGGTGGTGACCCTTGCGATCTCGCTCTTTATGGCCATGGGCCGCATCGCCAAGAGACCTGTGAGAGAGATCCTGTTCGGCCTTGTCTGGGGCCTGTTGGGGGCGGCCATGGTCTCTCAACTGCCCGAGCTGCAGCGCTCCCCCACGTTATGGGTCGTTGCTCCCGCCGTCTTCGCCCTGCTTGCCGCCTGGCTGGCGAGCAGTGACTACCGCCTGTTGCGCCAGCTGGGTTTCCTCACCACCGGCCTCCTGGTGGGGCTGCTGATCGCGGTCTATCTGATGCAGGGCAGCTGGGTGAGGGGGTTTCTCCTGGACAGGCTCTGGCACCTGGCACTGCCGGTGATCTGTCTCTCCTACGGCGGTTTCGCCGGTCTCGCCAAGCTGACCCGGACCGCGGTGTTGGAGAATCTGCTCTCCGACTATGCCCGCACCGCCCGGGCCAAGGGATTGGCCGAGGCGGCGGTGCTCTGGCGCCATGTCTTCCGCAACAGCCTGCTGCCCCTGATCACCGTGGCCGCGAGTCTGCTCCCCAGCCTGCTGGCAGGCTCGGTTATCGTCGAGAGCATTTTCAGTATCGAGGGCATGGGCAAGCTGGCGGTGGAGGCGGTACAGACCAGGGACCGCGAGCTGGTGTTGTCGATAACGCTGATCGGCGGCTGCCTGACCCTGCTGGGCTATCTGCTCGCCGATATCCTCTACGCCCTGGCCGATCCGCGGGTAAGCTATGAATGATGCGGTAAACAGGCGCCAGAGCTACTGGCGCAGGATCCTCGGCCAGACCTTCGTGCGCTGGGGCGCCCGGCTGGGGCTGCTCTGGGTGGCCATCCTCGCCCTGGTGGGG
>NATV01000097.1 GCA_003094535.1 gamma proteobacterium symbiont of Ctena orbiculata
GTCGTCCTTGCTCAGCTCAAGCACCGCGCTGGCGGCGCTCCAGAAATGGCCGATCTTTGCACTTTTGCGGTTACTCAGGGCCCGTTTTGCGAAATCCGATTCAAGCAGTGGGATCAATGAGCGTCTCGCCGCCCGTTCGATTGTCTTTCTCGTGGCCTTGAAGCCCATGGTGGCGACAAATTCGGCCATGCTCTTGGTATCCGGGAGCCGGCGTCGACGGCTCTTTCTGCCCCGTGACGCCTTCGCGGTCCGCTGCAGTTTTTCCGCGGGAGGGGGGAGTGCGTCCCGCGCGCTCAGAAACATACTGCGGCCGATGATCGCCTGGCTGGCAATGGAGACGAGCTCCTCGGTCTCCTCCTTTCCCGTGTCCATCTGAATGATCACACTGCGCGCTTTTCCCTGACCCTCGTCGATGATCCTTTCAATCTGATTCCGCAGATGCCTCTCCATTTCATCTCCCTCCTTGCGTCTTGAATTAGTATTCTGCTTCGCAAGTATAGCAACTGACCTTTCGGACCAAGCCGGTAATATTCACGTATCATGGAATGATTTGCTGGCGCCGGAAGCGGGACCGAGCCCCGGGATTTCTCCGACGATGGGGGTGACCGCCCGCGCATTGGCCAGGACATGGCTGTCTTACACCGACAGCTGGTGAAGCTCTGAATGTAAGGTTCAGCGAATAGTCAGCGCACCAGGCCCTGCTCGACCTGGTCCCGGGTCTCCCGCCCGCTCAGCTTCTCGATCAATTCCAGGGCGAAGTCCATCGCCGTTCCCGGTCCGCGGGAGGTGATCACCCGGTCGTCGCTGACCACGGACTCCAGCTGCACGTCGACCCTGGGCAGCTCCATCTTGTCCAACACCCCCGGATAGCTGGTGGCGCGACGGCCGTCGAGCAGGCCAGCCCCGGCGAGCACCTTGGGCGCGGCGCAGATCGCCGCAGTGAAGCCGCCCTTCCGGTGGAGGCGCTGCAGAAGCTCATGGATACGGGGGTCGGCATCGAGATGGTCGGCGCCGGGGAGACCGCCGGGGAGCACCATCATATCGAACGCCTCATCCATCACCGCGTCGAGGGTGGTGTCGGGTAGCAGGGTGATGCCCCGGGAGGCCTTGACCGGCCCAGCCTCCAGCCCGGCGGTGACAACCTCGATGCCGGCCCGGGTCAATAGATCCGTGATGGTGACTGCTTCGAGCTCTTCGCATCCTTGGGCGAGGGGGACGAGTACGCGTGCCATAGCGGCCTCCCTGAATAGACAAGTTGAGAAACGGGTACCAGTTCGACTCCCTGCCGTTCGAGCCTGGGCAGCTCCTTGCGCAGTAGGGCCAGGGTTTCCGGGTAGGGGTGGGCGATACCGATCGCGCCTCCCTGGTCGCGGGCCATCTCGATCAACTTCCGCAGTTGCGCTCTGATCGCTTGCGTCTGGGGCAGGTTGTCGAGGAAGACATGCCGGCGCGAGGCGGCGACCAGATTTCTGTTGGCGGTACGCTCGGCGACGGTGGCATCGGTGGTGCGGCTGTCGATGTAGTAGAGTCCGTTGGCGCGCAACACATCCATCAGCCAGCGCATCGCCGTGGGATCCCTGGTCAACAGGCTTCCCATGTGGTTGTTCACTCCCACGACATAGGGAACGGAGGCGAGGTTGCGCCTAAGGGTAATGGTGAATCGCTCTCTCGACATATCCAGGGTCAATGCCCCGTTGCCCAGAGGATTGCCGTTGTCCGACTCCATCGGCTGGTGCAGCATCACCTCTTTGTTCAATTCGTGGGCCCTGCTGGCGAGCTGCCAGGCAAAGGGGGTCTGGGGCAGAAACGCGTAGGTCAGCGCACCGGGGAGGGCAAGCGCCTGCTCCCCCGCGATCAATTGGTTGCCGAGATCATCGATAATCAGGGCGATCTTCACCGCTGGCGGCTGCACTTCGCCATCCGCTGCCGCAAGAGACGGAGCCGCCAGCAACCAGAGCATGCAGAGAAGCAGGGCGTATCGATGCATGGAGCGCTCTCGATCAACCCGCGGTTTTCTTACCATGCAGTATGACAAGGCCCTTGAGCAGGTTCAGCGCCTCACCCAGCTGGTAGTCACTCTTCACCAGCTCCTCGTTCTCATCGACCGGTTCCGCGCCCTGGGTTTCACTCGGTTTCGGCTCTTCGCCATTGAGCAGGTGGCCGGAGAGGTTTGACTCCTTGATCGGTTTGACCTGGCTCTCTTCCGCCTTGGAGAGGGTCAGTTCCTCCAGCTCGATATCGGGCTCGATCCCTTCGGCCTGAATCGAGCGTCCGGAAGGGGTGAAGTATCTCGCCGTCGTCAGCTTGACTGCCGCGGTGTCGGTAATCGGGATAATGGTTTGAACCGAGCCCTTGCCGAAGGTACGGCTGCCCATGATGACGGCGCGGTTCTGATCCTGCAGTGCACCGGCAACGATCTCCGAGGCGGAGGCCGAGCCTTCATTGACCAGAACCACGATCGGCGCACCATCGAGAACGTCGTCCGGCGCCGCCTCGAAGCGCAGCTGGGAATCGCTCTCTCTTCCCTCGGTGTAGACGATCAGCCCCGACTCCAGAAAGGCGTCGCTGACCGAGACCGCGGCATTGAGTACCCCGCCGGGATTGTTTCTCAGATCGAGCACCATGCCCAACAGCGGCCCCTCGATCTTGCTTTTCAGCTTGTCGAGGGATTTCAGCATGTCGCTGGTGGTGTTTGCCTGGAACTGCGAGATGCGCAGATAGGCAAAGCGTTTGTCGAGCAGTCGGGTCTTGATGCTCACCACCCGGATGATGTCGCGGACAACGGTGATCTTGATCGGCTTCTCTTCGCCTTTGCGCACGATGGTCAGCTCGAGCGAGGTGCCGGGTTTACCCCGCATCAGCGCCACCGCCTCGTTCAGGCTGAGTCCCTTGACCGGGGTATCGTCGAGGCGAACGATCAGGTCGCCGCTGCGCACGCCCGCCCGCTGGGCCGGGGTATCGTCAATCGGGGAGATCACCTTGACGAAGCCGTCCTCCATGCCCACCTCGATACCCAGGCCGCCGAATTCCCCCTTGGTACCCACCTGCAGCTCTTTATAGTCGTCGGCGTCCAGGTAGTTGGAGTGGGGATCGAGGCCGGACACCATGCCGCGTATCGCGTTCTCCAGCAGCACCTCGTCCTCCACCGGTTCCACATAGTTCGCCTTGATGCGGCCAAAGATATCGGCAAAGGTGCGAAGCTGCTGCAGGGGCAGACTCTGCAGATCCTCTTTCCCATGCGCCTGATCCGCAATCAGCGCAAGGCTGAGCGTGACCAAAAGCAGGCTGAGCGCTATCCGGGAAGCTTGTGTTACAACTCTAATCATCTGTTTTTCCTATTAACGTACAACCAGTTCTTCGCCTGGCATAGGGCTTGTCACCGTATCAAAGCCGATTGCGGTCGCTGTGCTTTGAAAATTGTGAGTGATTGGATAAAAAGATAGTTCCTTTTCATTGATTTTACGTCCCCAATCGGCAATTTTTCTGCCTCTGATACGCTGACACCACTGGGTCGGGTTCTTCGGTTGCCCATTGTGTCTGATACCGAAGTAGATACCGGATGTGGTCCGGCCGCCGCTGCTGCCTACCTGGGCCACCACCTCGCCCGGTTCCACCCACTCCCCTGTCTCCTTGAACAGGCTCTGGTTGTGCCCGTAGAGGCTCATGTAGCCGTCACCGTGATCGATGATCAACAGCAGACCGAACCCCCTCAACCAGTCGGCGAAGGCAACCCGGCCATGGTGGATGGCGCGCACCTCCTGGCCCTCCGGCGCGGCAATCAATACCCCATCCCACTTCAGTTTGCCCACCTCTCTTTGCGAACCGAAACTCGCGACCAGGCGTCCCCGCGACGGCCAGGGCAGTCTGCCCTTGCGGGAGTTGAAGGATACATGGGCGGTGGAGTCGATGGGGATGTCGGAGAGTGCCTGCTGCAGGTCGGCAAGCAGTGCGCGGAGCTGCTTCTCATCCGATTTGAGGCTGTCCAACTCCACTCCCTTGTCCTTAAGATGCCTGTTGAGGTTGGCGATAATCTCCTTGCGTCCAAGCCTGGCTGCCTCCAGCTGTTGTTTCTGGTTTTGATTCTTCGCCAGCAGCTGTTGCAAACGCTGCTCCTCCTGGGCGATCTCACTCTCGATGGACCTCAATTGGCGCAGGTTCTTTTCAATTCTCTTCATCTGCTCGACACGGGCCGAGTTGAAATAGTCATAGTAGACCATGACGCGGCTGACCACCGCGGGATCCTGCTGATTGAGCAGGATCTTCAACTTTTCCTGCCGACCCATGGCATACCCTGCCCGGATCTGCCCCTCAAGGGAGGCGCGATGCTGATCCAGGTGGAGACGGGCATCGGCCCGCTCTCTCTCCAGTTCAGCCAGACGTCGCTGCTGCCGCTTCAGGCTCTGTCCCGTTGTGCGGATACGCCGGGCGAAATCGCCGATCTTCCGCTCTGTCTTCTGCAGCGCCTGGCTGTGCTCCTCTTGCTTCCCCTTGGTGGTGCGTAGCTGCTTCTGTAGTATCTGGATGCGTTTTTTTACCTGTTCCAGCTTTTCTCTGGCATCCTGCGGTGACTCTTGGGCAATCATGGGTTGGGCGGACAGCGCGATTACCACACCCAGTGAGAGGGCCAGTAGACCACTCGCCCTTCCCATCTATCAGGCCCCCTGCTGAAAATTGATCAATGGATGTCCTTGCATCTCATCCGGCTGTGACACACCCATCATCTTCAGCAGGGTCGGGGATATATCGCACAGGGCGCCGCCCTCAACCAATTCGGCACCGTTTCGTCCCACATAGACCAGCGGGACAGGATTGGTGGTGTGAGCGGTATGGGGCTGATGGTTATCGTAATCCTCCATCTGTTCGGAGTTGCCGTGATCCGCGGTGATCAGCATCTCGCCATCCGTCCGCCGGATCGCCTTCAGTATCCGCCCCAGAGCGTGATCCAGGGTTTCGACGGCAACCTTCGCCGCCTCGTAGTTGCCGGTATGTCCCACCATATCGCTATTGGCGTAGTTGCAAATGATGACATCATACTTGCCGCCCTCGATCGCTTCCACAAGGTGGTCGGTAACCTCATCGGCGCTCATCTCGGGCTGGAGGTCGTAGGTCGCCACCTTCGGTGAGGGTACCAGAATTCGTTCCTCTCCCTCGAAGGGGCGCTCACGTCCCCCGTTGAAAAAGAAAGTGACATGGGCATACTTCTCCGTCTCCGCCAGTCGCAGTTGGCGCAGTCCCTGTTTGGCAATCGTTTCACCGAATACGTTGCGCAGCTTTTCCGGCGGAAAGGCCACCGGTATCTCGAAGCGTTTGTGATACCGGGTGAGGCTGACGAATCCGCCCAGCTCGGGCCGATGCCTGCGCTCGAAGCCCTCGAACTCATCCTCGATGAAGGCGCTGGTCAACTGGCGGGCGCGATCGGCCCGGTAGTTGAGAAAGAAGATGACATCGCCATCGTCAACGGTCGCCGGCGCCATCCCGGGCGGAACGATTGCCGTGGTCTTTACGAACTCGTCGCTCTCCCCACGCTGATAGGCGTCACGGAGTCCCTTCACTGCATCCTCTACCTGATAGTTGGCCCGGCCTTCCACCAGCAGTTCATAGGCCTGCTCGATTCGATCCCAGCGATGATCCCTGTCCATGGCGTAGTAGCGACCGGTGATGCTGGCGATCCGACCCTTGCCAAGGGTCTCGAAGACCTCGTTGGCAGCGATAATCGAGGCCTCTGCGCTCTTTGGCGGGGTATCCCTGCCGTCGAGAAAGGCGTGCAGATAGACCTCTTCCACACCCTGATCCACGGCCAATTTGATCATCGCATGGATATGATCCTCATGGCTGTGCACCCCCCCCGGAGAGAGGAGCCCCATGATATGTATCGCCTTCTGCCTGGCAACTGCCCTGTCGACCGCCTCGGTAAGGGTCTCGTTGGTGAAAAAGGAGCCTGTGCGGATGGAGCGGCTGACCCGGGTGAACTCCTGATAGACTACCCGGCCGGCCCCGAGATTGAGATGGCCGACCTCAGAGTTGCCCATCTGCCCGCCCGGCAGACCGACAGAGGCGCCGGAGGTATTGACCAGGGTATGCGGATGCTCAAGCCACAGGCGGTCCCAAACCGGCGTCTCTGCATTGGCGATGGCGTTGGCATCTCTCTCCTCGCTATAACCCCAGCCATCGAGGATGATCAGGGCAACCGGTTTGGGTCTCTCCGTCATTGTCAATCTCTGATTATGTACAGCTACTACTTGAATAAGGCCAGTCGCGCATTAAATCACCATTCCAGGGATCAAGCCAGAATCGCCGGGAGTCACCGTTAGCATGCCAGATTCGTGGTTAAATAAACCTGATAATATAAAGGGGTTCTCATTCAGGCAAAAAACAGCGTATTATTGTATTAGTTACTAGTAAAAGGCTGGTTTTCATGGAACACAAATACGACAAGAGCCCGCAATCCCTCAAGCTCGAAGAGGGTGAGGGGATGGATAATCTGTTTGCCACCGACGAAGATGTCGACCGTGCTTCCCGTTCACTCAAAGCCATGTCCCATCCACTGCGTCTAAAAATTCTCTGCACCCTGGGAGGGCAGGAGGTGAGTGTACAGGACATCGTCGAGCAGGTCGGCACCTCGCAGAGCAACATATCTCAGCATCTCGCCATTTTGAGGGATAAAGGCATTCTCGCTTCCCGGAAGGACGCCAATCGCGTCTACTATCGGGTCAGCGATTTTCGTACCCTGAAACTGATCGGGATGATGCGGGAAGTCTTTTGTACACATAGTTGAAGCCCGTGGGTAATATTGACCTCGGCAGCCACCTTGGCTGGTGGCCGCCGGGATCGGGTTTCGGATTCATTTCCACTCGGTTATTGGCACTCGGCCCTTAACCAGACCGGCCTCCTGTTATAAACTCTCCCCCCCTTGCTACAGATTAATTCAGCACTAAGAGGCGCCAATGCAACAACTCATCGAGTTCACGATGAATCACTGGATACTCGTCCTTACCTTTGTCGTAGTCGCCGGTTTCCTGATCTTCAACCTGCTTGCCGGCGACAGAAACGCCGTCGACCCCGTCGCCGCAACCGACCTGATCAACCATAAGGAAGCCGTGGTCGTGGACGTGCGTCCTGCGGCCGACTTCAACAAAGGCCATATCATCAATGCGATCAGCATACCCAGCAACGGCTTTGCCAACCAGATCGGGGTACTCAATAAATACAAGGACTCGCCGATTATCATCAGCTGTCGCTCCGGCGCCCAATCCTCTGCCGCCACAACGCAGCTGAAGAAGGCCGGGTTCGAGCAAGTCTATAACCTGAAAGGGGGTATACTTGCCTGGCAGAGCGCGAATCTCCCGATTACCCGGAAATCCAAATAACCTCCCCATCTCTCCATAGGAAGCAGTCATGACCGATGCCAAACAAGATGAGCAGAATCGAGAATTTACCGTACAGCGAATCTACACCAAGGATATTTCTTTCGAGACCCCGAACTCCCCGGCGGTTTTCCAGCAGGAATGGAAACCGGAGACCGGGGTGAATCTCAACACAGAGGTCAACAAGCTCACCGATACCGTCTACGAGGTGACCCTGAGCGTGACCGTCACCACCCAGGTTGAAGAGAAGACCGCCTATCTGGCCGAGGTCAAGCAGGCCGGTATTTTCAGCATCAACGGCTTTCCCGAACAGGAACTGGGGCCACTGCTCGGCGCCTACTGCCCCAACCAGCTATTTCCCTATGTCCGTGAGGCGATTTCGGACCTTATCATCAAGGGGAGTTTCCCCCAGATGGTATTGCAACCGGTCAACTTCGACATGCTCTATGCCCAGCATCAGCAGGAGCTGGCGAAGAAGGCGCAGGCCGAGAGCGAGGCCCAGCACTGAGCTCCCATGCCCGGTGAGCCGAAGCCAGCGTCATGAGCGAGCACCCTAGAGAAACCATTGCCGTGCTGGGGGCCGGATCCTGGGGAACGGCCCTGGGGATCCTGCTCAGCGGCAACGGCCACCAGGTGCGCCTTTGGGGCCATCTGGCGCAGGAAATCGAGCCGCTGATCCGGGAGAGGGAGAACAAACAGTACCTTCCCGGGGTTGGTTTTCCACAGTCTCTTCATCCCGAAATGGATCTGCGCAAGGCTTTGGAGGGTGCGACGGAGATTCTTATCGTCGTACCCAGCCATGCCTTCAAAAGCATTACCGCCACCCTAGCCCCCCTGCTGCATGCCCAGCCGGGCATCACCTGGGCCACCAAGGGATTCGAGCCGGGAACCCAACAACTGCTGAGCGAAGTGGCCGCCACGCAGCTGCCCGGCCGGGAACTGGCGGTCATCTCCGGTCCCACCTTCGCAGGCGAGGTGGCGAGGGGCCTGCCCACCGCGGTCACGGTGGCGGCAACCACGCCGCAGCATGGCGAGCGCATGGCGGAGCTGCTCCACGCCCCCTGGTTTCGTGCCTATACCAGCGACGACTTGATCGGCGTCCAGATCGGCGGTGCCAGCAAGAACGTCCTTGCCATTGCCGCCGGTATCGCCGATGGCCTCGGTTTCGGCGCCAATACCCGGGCCGCGTTGATCACCCGCGGACTCACCGAAATCATGCGCCTGGGACTCAAGCTCGGCGGCAGGCAGGAGACTTTCATGGGGCTCGCCGGACTGGGTGACCTGGTGCTGACCTGCACCGACAACCAGTCCCGCAACCGTCGCATGGGCCTGGCCCTCGCCAAGGGCCTCTCCCAGCAAGACGCCCGAGCCGAGATCGGGCAGGAGGTTGAAGGGGTGCATGCCGCACAGGAGGTCTATGCACTGGCAAGAAGGCTGGATGTGGAGATGCCGATCTCCGAACAGGTCTATCGCGTACTCTACGAGGGACTGGCTCCGAAGCAGGCGGTGCACAACCTGCTGGAACGCAGGCAGAAAGCCGAGGGGCTCTAGACTCCCTGATCCTCAGCCGCCCCCCTCAAACCCCAGTTGACGCCATGCCTCGTAGAGAATCAGGGCGACGGCGTTGGAGAGATTGAGGCTTCTGCTCTGTGCAAGCATCGGAATGCGTATCCGCTGATCCGCCTCTAGCGCATTCAGCAGCTGCCGGGGCAAGCCCCGACTCTCCGGGCCGAATAGCAGTGCATCCCCCGCCGCAAATTCGACCTCCGCATAACAGCGCTGCGCCTTTGTGGTGCAGGCATAGAGATTATTGGGTGAAACCTTGCCGAGAAAGGCATCGAGGGAGTCATACTCCCCCAGATCGGCCCATTCACGGTAGTCGAGGCCGGCCCGCCGCAGTTTTTTGTCGTCCAGTTCGAAACCCAGGGGATGAATCAGATGTAATTTGCTGCCACTATTGGCGCACAGGCGTATGATATTACCTGTATTCGGTGGGATTTCCGGCTCATAGAGCACGATATGAAACACCCTTTACCCCCGGTTGGAGAAATAAATAACGTTCATGAACAACAACGGCCTCTCAACCCTGCAAACAGAATTCTGCGGACTCTCATTCAATACTCCTATCGTGCTGCTCTCCGGTTGTGTCGGCTTCGGCGAAGAGTACACAAGGGTCAGTGGTTTTAGCAATCGGGACGCGGGGGCGGTCTGTCTTAAGGGAACCACGCTGGAGCCACGCCTGGGCAATCAACCCCACCGCATCTATGAAACGCCGGACGGCATGTTGAATGCCATCGGACTGCAGAACCCCGGCGTCGACCATGTCATCAAAGAGATACTTCCCGCCCTCGACTTCACCGAGACCCGCTTTATCGCCAATGTCTCCGGATCCACGGTGGAGGAGTATTACGAAGTAACCCGCCGCTTCGACGATTCGCCCATCGATGCCATAGAGATCAATATCTCATGCCCCAATGTCAAGGAGGGCGGCGTCGCCTTCGGCAACGACCCATCCATGTCAGCACGGGTGGTCGAAAACTGCAGAAAGGCGACGCGAAAACCGCTGATCACCAAACTCTCGCCGAACCAGACGGACATCGCCGCCAACGCAAAGGGGTGTATCGAGGCGGGCAGTGATGCCTTTGCCGTGATCAACACCCTGATGGGCATGGCGATCGACATCGAGAGCCGGGCGCCGCTGATTGGGAATAATCAGGGCGGCCTCTCCGGTCCGGCGATAAAACCGGTGGCCCTGTTGAAGGTCCATCAGGTCCATCAGGCCTGCCGCGATCACAATATACCCATAATCGGTCAGGGGGGTATAGCATCGGCGGAAGACGCCCTTGAGTTCATCATTGCAGGCGCCAGTGCGGTAGGTGTGGGGACGGCCCTTTTTTATGATCCGCTAATTTGTAAAACTATAAACACGGGAATCCTGGACTATCTTAAGCGCCATAAACTGCCGTCCATCGATCACCTGGTCGGGACACTGCAGCTGAACCAATTTCAAACCGCGAAATGCGGCTGCTGAGAAAGGACACCAACAAGTATGAGTGAGATCGTCGTACACCCAACACCGGAAATCCTGAAGCGGTTTCATCCGCTGGATCAACTCAACGACATCCAGCTTGAGCTGCTTGGACGCTCCATCCAGATACACTCCGCGGGCAGGGGCCTGAAAATAGTGGAGCAGGGCGATACCACGCCATTCAGCATCTATCTCATCAAGGGCAAGCTGCGGCTCCTCTCCTCTGACGGGCGAATCACGGAAATCGTCGACGACTCGGCGCAGGCGGCAAACCCCATTGCCAACCTGATCCCCCGCCGCTATACCGTGGAGGCGATCTCCCCCACCGACTACCTCATGGTGGACAATAGTCTGCTCGAGGGACTGCTGAATACCGACGACGGCTATACCGCGACCGAGATAGAGAGCGACAGTCAAGTCATCGATCCGCTGGTTGCCGAAAACAGGATGACGGAGGTGCTGCTGGATGACCTCAACAACAACTGCCTGGTGCTGCCGAGCCTGCCCGATGTCGCCATCCGGGTGGGTCGGGCGATGCGCGACGAGACAACCAACGCGAGAAAACTGGCCAATATCGTGCAGACCGATCCGGCGATAACGACCAAGCTTGTGCGCGCGGCAAACAGTCCCCTCTACGCGGGAGTGACCCCGGTCGACTCCTGCGCCGCCGCCATCGTCCGCCTGGGTGCCGATACCACCCATAAGCTGGTCCTTACCTTCGCATTGAGAGAGCTCTTCAACACCAGTTCGAATCTCTTGAAGGAGTACATGCGATCACTGTGGCAACACAGTGTCAAGGTGAGCGCTGTCTGTTACATCCTTGCCAAATTCTCAGGACGCTTCAACCCGGAACACGCCCTGCTCGCCGGGTTGCTCCACGATATCGGCAATGTCGCCATTCTCAGCTATGCGGAGAATTTTACCGAGGTCGCCAATAACCCTGAAAAACTCGAGCGGGTGATGCAGGACATGCGGGGCCGAATCGGTAGCGCGATTCTTCGCAGCTGGGGATTTATCGACGACCTGATCGAGGTTACCGAAGAGGCGGAAAACTGGTTCCGGGACCATCAAGGTGAGGCTGACTATGCCGATCTGGTGATTGTCTCCCAGCTACACACCTATATCGGCAGCGAGGAGATGAGGCACCTGCCTACCCTTGACAAGGTACCGGCGGTGAATCGCCTCGAACTGGGCGAGCTGACACCCAAACTCAGTCTCAAAATCCTCGACAAGGCGGAGGAGAAGATTCTCCATGCCCAGCAGATGCTGACCGCCTGAGTGCTACTTGAATTCGGGAACCTGGCTGCTTAGAAACCACTTTTCCTGGGCCTCATCATAGAGCCATACCTGCTGATCGGTGATCTCCCTGACAACCTGGCTCTCCTGCAGCACGTACTGGATGACCGCGGTTTGCACGGCGCGCTTGTCACCCAGCATGGTCGGCCCCTGGACCACCTCGTAATGGGTAACCCGGATATCCTTGCGTTGACGGCCAGTCTCACTCACATCCAGTTGCGGATCCCTGAACTTACCCGCATGCAATCCGGAACTCCAGCGAACCGTCGCCTCATAGCTGCGCAGGGTATCCTGCAGCGATTGCGAACGCTGTTTCTCCTCCAGGGTCTGACACGCCGTCATCAGGCAGATTAGAGATGCGGCAAACAACAACTTGTAGGTCAACGCAGCTTCCTCCTGAATGGAAACGCCAAAGCCTGCCTCTGGCTAGACAACCTGGTTGGGAATCACGCCTCGCTGTTCAAGTGTCCCGATCAGCTCGTCGACACACTCCTCGACCGTACGATCCTGGGTCTCGATCGTTATCTCAGGCTTGTTCGGCGGCTCATAGGGTGCGGATATACCGGTAAAGTTTGGAATCTCCCCCGCGCGCGCCTTTTTGTAGAGTCCTTTTACATCGCGGGTTTCGCAGACCTCCAGGGGACAGTTTACATAGACCTCGATGAAATCGCCGTGGGGAAACAGCCCCCTGGCCCGCTCCCTGTCTTCGCGAATGGGCGAGATGAAGGCGGTCAGCGCAATCACCCCCGCATCGACGAAGAGCTTGGACATCTCCCCGATGCGGCGAATGTTTTCACTTCTGTCCTCGGTGCTGAAGCCAAGGTCCCGGCACAGTCCGTGGCGTACATTATCACCATCAAACACGTAGGTGCGGCATCCCCGCTGGTGCAGCTCCTCTTCCAGTGCGTGGGCCAAGGTCGATTTGCCGGAACCGGAGAGGCCGGTAAACCAGAGCAGTTTGCCCCGATGCCGGTTCATCTTTTCACGCCGTTCACGGGTGACTGTCGCTTCATGCCAGTAGATGTTTTGATTCATTACCCTAAATCCGCCGTTTAAACTCAGCTGCCTAAGCTACCTCTTATTCATACACCCGGCAAGGGCCATACACGCTTCTGCCCAGGCCACCGGAGAGAGTGAAACCCTTAGAATTATCCACCCTCTTAATCACAGAGGCTGTTACAATCGTGGGCTTTTGCGACTAAAAGATAGAAGACCATGCCACAGAACGATCGGGAACCACAACGGGAAGTGATTCTTGGCGATAGCAGGATAACCCTTCTGGGCACAGCCCATGTTTCACGCTCGAGCGCGGAAAAGGTCAAGCAGCTCCTGGCAACCGATGACTATGACGCCGTCGCCGTAGAGCTCTGCCCAAGCCGCTATAATGCGCTGATCAATCCCGATGACCTGGCGAAGATGGATCTGCTGAAGGTGGTCAGGGAAAAACGGGTGTTGATGGTCATAGCCAACCTCGCCCTCGGTGCCTATCAACAGCGCCTCGCCGACCAGTTCGGCATCGCACCGGGAGAGGAGCAGCGGGAAGCGATCCGCCTGGCCAAGGAGTCCCACCGCCCACTGCTGCTCATCGACCGGGAGATCAGCACCACGCTGAAGCGGGTGGCCGGCAACCTATCATGGTGGAAACGCTTTACCCTGTTTACCGGCATCATCGCCACCATCATCTCCAAGGATGAGGTCACCGAAGAGGATATCGAACATCTCAAAGAGGGCGATATCCTCGAAACCACATTCGCCGAATTCGCCGAGGACCGCCAGGATCTCTATCTTCCCCTGATCGATGAGCGCGACCGCTACATGGCGGCGCGGCTGCAGCAGGAGATCGAGAGCAAGGGCCACGAGGACCTGTTGGTGGTGGTGGGCGCCGGCCATATGAACGGCATAGCAGGCTACCTCGAGACGCCCGCGAACGCTCCGGGTGAGCGTATCAAGGCGCTCGAACAGGAACCGAAACCGAGCCGCTGGCCGAAATTCATTCCCTGGGCGATCGTGCTGCTGGTAGTGAGCGGCTTCGTCATCGGCTTTCAGCGCAACCCGTCGCTTGGCTGGCAACTGGTGCTCGACTGGGTGATCATCAATGGCGGGCTTTCCGCCCTTGGCGCGCTGCTTGCCGCCGCCCACCCGTTGACCGTCTTCACCGCCTTTGTCGCCGCCCCGCTGACCTCGCTCAATCCGGCCATCGGCGCCGGCATGGTAACCGCCGCGGCTGAACTCATGCTGCGCAAGCCCACCGTCGCCGACTTCGCGCAGTTGCGCAACGACACCACCGCCTTTCGCGGTTGGTGGAAAAACCGGGTATCACGCACCCTGCTGGTATTTCTCTTCAGCACCCTGGGATCGGCGATCGGCACCTACGTCGCCGGGTTCAGGATCTTCGAGCGTCTGGTCGATTGAGGCCATCTCGATCAGTCCGCCACAGCATTGATGGTCCGCATCATCTCACCGATGCGCTCGATTCGCTCCCGTTCTATGGCGTCACCCAGCAGCCTGCCCATCAATGAGGCGTCCTGGGTCGCCGAGGTCACCTCCGCGGCGACCCGGTAGAGCCGCATCAGGTCCTCACCCTGCGGGTAGGGCCGCTGGCGAAACCCCCCCCGCCCCTGGAAGTCGGCCTGACAGACCAGGATGAACTGGGTCAGACGCCGGGGCTGACGAAAGGCGCCCAACCCCGTCAGCATCTTGAGCACCGTCTTCGGACGCAGCTCGTAGAGTCGATGGAGATGGCCATGATAGCTGGCACAGCCTCGAGCCAGCTCACGAAAGCGCCTGGGGACCCGGATTCGATCGCAAAGCTGGTCAATCAACCTGCTGCCCCGCTCTCCATGACCATAGTGACCGGGCAGAATCCGCTTGGGCGTGGTCCCCTTCCCCAGGTCATGGGTGAGGGTGGCGAACCTCACTTCCAGATCGTCACTCAATTCAACGGCAACCTGAAGCGCCATCAGGGTATGTTCGCCACAATCCACCTCCGGATGCCAAACCACCGGCTGAGGTACACCGAAAAGCGCATCGAGCTCCGGAAGCACCCGCTGCAGCGCGCCCAGGGAACGCAGGAGCTCAAAGAACCGTCGCGGTTGGGTCTCGCCCAAGGCGCCGCACAACTCCTGCCACACCCGCTCGGCTACCAAGCGGTCCATTTGACCTGCGGCAACCATCTCACGCATCAGGGCATGGGTCTCGGGAGCCAGGGTAAAACCGAGATCGGCATAGCGCGCCAGGAAGCGTGCAACACGCAGGACGCGAATCGGATCCTCCGTGAAGGCGTCTGAGACATGGCGCAGTATCCGCTTCTGCAGATCTTCCCGTCCACCGTAGGGGTCGATCAGCTCCCCTTGCGTATCCTCCGCCATGGCATTGATGGTGAGATCGCGTCTAGCAAGGTCCTGTTCCAAGGTGACCGACCGATCATAGATCACCTCGCCGCTGCTGCCTGCCTCGGGCCTGCCGCTCCGAGCGAGGGCATACTCCTCATGGGTTTGGGGATGGATAAAGACAGGAAAATAGCTGCCTACCCGACGAAAACCCCGGGCCTGCATCTGTTCGGGGGTCGCACCGACGACGACAAAATCCCGCTCTCTGACCGGCTTATCCAACAACCGGTCCCTGACGGCACCCCCTACCAGATAGACCTGCATGCGTATCAACAGACCCTAGTAACCGCGTATCTCCTTATATTTTTTGCGTGCGGCCTCTACTTTGCCCTCCGCCTCCTTGAGGCGATCGAAATACTCCGGTCTGATGCGGCTTCTCCCCCCGGTAAAGTATTGTCGATCATCATCACCGATTTCCTTGCTCTTCTTCAGGTTCTCCTCGGCCTCTTCCAACTCCTTGCGCGCCTGGCTCAAGCGCGCGTCGTGAGCCGCCTCTTTTTCAAGCCGCTCTGCCTGAGCCTCTTCCACCGCCTTGCGAATGGCGGCGTTGCGCCTCACCGTAATGGCGGCGTTGCGCCTCACCGTATCGAGTCTTGATGCTTCGGAGGGCCCTGGATGTATTTCGATTTTTTCAGCCGATGCGTCTACCGCCGGCGGGGAATCGGTATAGGTTACGTTGCCCTCCGCATCCACGGTACGATAGACATCCCCCGCCTGTAGCCAGGTTGGAAGGAATATGCAAGCGGCCAGGAGTATTGTGCGGATGTCCATACTGCTCCTCAACGGGTTAAATATTGGAACGGGGGTGCGCCATGATTTTCTGCAGTTTCCGATCACAGCCTATCCAGATCTTTTATATAGCTCTGATAATTATTAGACAACAAACTTCCTTTTCATTCACGGCACTGGAATTCGATCACTATCTTAACCCCCCTTCAAGCGTGATCGCTATCTATGTGGAATCGAAACCGTTTTAGCTGTCATTTCTTCCGTGAATGGCCTACATTCAATCAAAACGGCAAAGCAATCGGCAGCAGTCGGCGAATCCAGGAAGGAAACGACTGATTTGGTGCTGATTGACTCTGCATAGTGGGCTCTCTCTTGATAAATTTAAGTTAGTGAGATTTCCATATCTGTCGATGCCTGGGGGGGACATGAGATATGAATGACTTTATCGAGAAACGCGACTTTTATCGTATGGTGGTGAATGGTGAGATCCGCTACCGTATCGATGGCGAGAGCCAGATCTCAACCGGCAGAGTAGTGAATCTCAGCAACTCCGGACTGCTGATGACCGCCGACAGGGAGATCGCACCCGGCGCCACACTCACCCTCGCCATCCTCCCTGGCCATAGCATCACCCCTCCATTGCTGGCCGACGCGAGCGTAATCCGCTGCGACAGCAGCGGCAGCGATCTCTACAACGTCGCCTGTACTATCGACCGCATCCTGGCCGAGAGCGATACCGGCCCAGACCTGCTCGAAGGTATCTCCGCGACCAGCCCATAAGGCCAAGCCTGGTCAGTTCTTATATTTCTTGTGGCATGCCTTGCATGCCTTGCCCGTCTTCTTCAGGGCTTCGCCAATGGCTCCCTTTTCACCATCGGCGGCAGTCCGGCTCAGGTTGCTGGCCGCTTCTCCCAAAGCCTTGTACTTGGCTTCGAAATCGTCGAACTCCATCCAGATCTCCGGCAGCGCATCGCTCTCTTCCGACTCCGAATCCTCGGGAAATCCCGGCAACAGGCTGAGCGCGGATGCGGCAGCCAAATCATTTGCATGCGCGGCAAAGGTCTTTTGATCGTAGGGGACCTTCCCCTTCATCATGTTTGACATCGCCTTCATATTCCAGTTGTAGACATTCATCAGGCCCTGACGGTAGTCGACGGCTTTTTCGACCTCATCGGCCCCAGCTGTCGAGACAGACATCAGCAGCGATAGGATGAACATCGCCGCAACAGGTTGTTTTGTGAGTTTTGTGATGCGCTTCATCGAAACCCCCCTTGGATTCGACCGGGTGAATTATTGATATTTTCTATAGTTGCAAACTAAAGACCAATACTTATTTAGGCTACAATAGTCGCTCTGATCCATCGCTCACCATCCGCTTCCTGATCAAGATCATCATGCAGCCAGCACCACGAATTCGTGAGATCCCATACAACTATACGTCCTTCTCAGACAGGGAGATTGTAATCCGGTTCCTTGGCAAGCCGATGTGGGCACTGATCGAGGAGCTGAGGGGGACCCGCCGGACCGGTCGCTCGGCAAGGATGCTCTTCGAGGTGTTGGGGGACATGTGGGTCATCAGCCGCAATCCCTACCTACAGGACGACCTGCTTGAGAACCAGTCGCGCCGGGAGGCTCTTATCGGGGCATTGAAGCATCGCCTCGACCAGTTTGAAAAGCGTGCCAACAACAACCGGAAGGCGATAACCCTGCTGGATGCGGCACGGGATGCGGTTGCCGGCTTCGAGCGCCGGTTTGACGAACTGAACGTCCTGCGGCGCCGTACCAGAAACAACCTCATCAACCTGACCCGTACCGATAATGTGGATTTCAGCGGTATTGCCAGGGTATCCCATGCCACGGATGCCACCGACTGGCGGGTAGAGATCCCCTTCGTGGTGATCACCCCGGACGCGGAACGGGAGATTGCACCGATCGTCAAGGCCTGTATCGACACGGGACTGACCCTGATACCCCGCGGCGGGGGCACCGGATATACCGGAAGCGCGGTACCCCTCGATCCTCACAGCGCCGTGATCAACACCGAGAAACTCGACTTTATCGACGAGATCGACTATCGCAAGCTCCCCGGTGTGGAGCAAAAGGTACCGACCATCCGCGTTGGTGCGGGGGTCGTCACCCGCCGCGTCTCCGAGCGGGCCGAGGCCGGCGGGCTCGCCTTCGCGGTCGATCCGACCTCCCAGGACGCCTCCACCATCGGCGGCAACATCGCCATGAACGCCGGCGGCAAGAAGGCGGTGCTCTGGGGCACGACCCTGGACAATCTCGCCAGCTGGCGCATGGTGATGCCCAATGGGGAGTGGCTCGAGATCGAGCGTCTCAATCACAACCTGGGGAAGATCCACGATCAGGCGGAAGTGAGTTTCAGGCTATCGCGCTATGCCAGCGGCAGCGAGCGGCCGCTTGCCGAGCCAAAGGTCATCTCCATGCCCGGTAGCAGCTTCCGCAAGGCGGGACTCGGCAAGGATGTCACCGACAAATTCCTCGCCGGCCTTCCCGGCGTGCAAAAGGAGGGGTGCGACGGGCTGATTACCTCGGCCCGCTTTATTCTGCATCGCATGCCGGCGCAGGTGCGCACCCTCTGTCTGGAGTTTTTCGGCAGCGACATCGGCAAGGCGGTGCCCGCCATCGTAGAGCTGAAGGAGTATCTCGACAGCCATGATGAGGTGCTGCTGGCCGGACTCGAGCATCTGGATGAGCGCTATCTCAAGGCGGTCAAGTACTCCACCAAGGCGCCGCGCCACGAGCGTCCGAAGATGGTCCTGCTCGCCGATATCGCCAGCGATGACAGTGATAGCGTCGAACGCGCGGCCACGGAGGTGGTGCGCATGACCGAGGCCAGGGAAGGGGAGGCGTTCATCGCCAGCAGCCCCGAGGCCCGCCGCAACTTCTGGCTCGACCGCGCCCGCACGGCGGCGATTTCAACCCACACCAACGCCTTCAAGATAAACGAGGATGTGGTCATTCCCCTGCACCGGCTGGCCGACTACAGCCGCGGCATCGAACGCATCAACATCGAGGAGTCGATCAGGAACAAGATCCGCATCGCCGACGAGGTGCTTGCCTATCTCGCCGCAGACCGCACCCTGCAGATTGCGGATGACGACGTCGAGGCGAGTGACGAAAACCGCTCAATACTC
This sequence comes from gamma proteobacterium symbiont of Ctena orbiculata, assembly GCA_003094535.1. GTDB lineage: Bacteria > Pseudomonadota > Gammaproteobacteria > Chromatiales > Chromatiaceae > Thiodiazotropha. The sequence continues at coordinate 18,965 of NATV01000097.1, forward strand.
CAGGCCAAGCTCGATCTGGCGCGGGATGCGGTGGCGCAGACCCGGGCACGCTGGCACCAGCTGCTCTCTCAGCTCGATGCAGCCGCCGAAGCTCACCGTCGACTCCTCGATGCGCCGGTACAGAGCGCCATCCAGCCCGGCGACCGTCTCCTCGACCTGCTGCTCAGGCGTGACCTGACGGTCTCCTATCGGCGAGAGATCGCCACCCGTCTCGATGAGATCTTTCCCGGCCAGGAGGTGCGTCAGATCCGCCATGCCATGCGGGAGATCCATGCGCGCCTGCGCGACGATCGCCTTTTTGTCGCCCTGCATATGCATGCCGGCGACGGTAATGTACACACCAATATACCGGTCCACTCCGACAACTACGCCATGCTGCAGCAGGCGGACCGGATCGTGGATCGCATCATGGCCCTGACCACCTCCCTCGGCGGCGCGATTTCCGGCGAGCACGGGATCGGCCTCACCAAGTTGCAATATCTGGGAGCGGACAAGCTCAGCGCCTTTGCCAGCTACAAGCAGCAGGTGGACCCCAAGGGTTGGTTCAATCGCGGCAAGCTGATCAGCGGCGCCGACCTGGAGATGGCCTATACCCCCTCACTGCGACTGCTGGAGCAGGAGGCGATTATTCTCGAAGAGAGCGAACTGGGAACCCTCAATGACGAGATCAAGCACTGTCTGCGCTGCGGCAAGTGCAAGCCGGTCTGCATGACCCATGTACCCCGGGCCAACCTGCTCTATTCACCACGCAACAAGATCCTCGCCACCGGTCTGATCATCGAGGCCTTTCTCTACGAGGAGCAGACCCGTCGCGGCATCTCCAGGGAGCATTTCGCGGAGATGAACGATGTCGCCGATCACTGCACCGTGTGCCACAAATGCGAAAACCCCTGCCCGGTGAATATCGACTTTGGCGATGTCACCACACTGATGCGGAAGATCCTCGTCGACCGCGGTAAAAAACGGCGCAGCGTCGGTACCGCCGCCGCCATGGCATTTCTCAATCTCAACCACCCCCGGGCGATCCGCTGGATGCGCAAGGGATTGGCCCAGTGGGGCTTCAGGGGGCTCAATCTCGGTTATGCGCTCGCCGGCAGGGTGGGGCTGCGCAATCCTGTCGACCGCCCGCCGAAGGCCACCACCGGGACACCGAAACCGCGGACGATGCTGGTCGAGATGGTGCAAAAGCCGATCCGCGTCGAGGCGCCAAAACAGTCCTTGCGGGATCTATTGAAACTCGATGGTACGGACTCTGTGCCGATTCTGCGCAATCCGCAAAAGGTCAACGAGGAGAGCGATGCGATCTTCTATTTTCCCGGATGCGGCTCGGAGCGGTTGTTCAGCGAAATCGGCCTCGCTACCCTGGCGATGCTCTGCGAACTGGGCGCGGAGACGGTGCTTCCGCCCGGCTATCTCTGCTGCGGCTATCCGCAGAGCGCCGCCGGCCTCCACGACCGCGGTCGCCAGATCACCACCGAGAACCGGGTACTGTTCCACCGCATCGCCAACACCCTCAACTACATGGACATCAAGACCGTCCTGGTCTCCTGCGGCACCTGCATGGATCAGCTGCTGCAGTATCAGTTCGAAAAGATCTTTCCCGGTTGCCGCCTGCTCGACATCCATGAATACATGCTGGAGCGGGACGTGTCACTTCCCGGATCCCAACAGACCGAATATCTCTACCACGATCCCTGCCACACACCGATCAAACACTACAACCCGCAGCAGGTCGCCAGCAGGCTGATGGGAAAGCCGGTTGTACCGAGCGACCGCTGCTGCGGTGAAGCGGGCACCCTGGGAACCAGCCGCCCCGACATTGCCAACCAGTTGCGCTTTCGCAAATTGGAGGAGCTGAACAAAGGCATAGACAGCCTGCTGCAAAAGGATCCGCGGGGAAAACCGCAGCTGAAGCTTTTGACAAGCTGCCCCGCCTGTCTGCAGGGGCTGAGCCGTTATACGGACCAGACCGCATTGAAGCCGGAATATCTCGTGCTTGAGACCATCAGACACCTCCATGGCGAACAGTGGCAGCAGCGGTTTATCGACCAACTGCAGAAGGATGGAATCGAAATGGTGCTGGTCTAACTCGGTTTGGTATCGATTGGGCGCTTTGCAATGCAAGGGTTCAGCCAGTCATTAAAACCTCAATAATTTTCCTCATGCAACGGTACGGCTTGCCGCACCGGGTAAGAAAAGTGCCACAACAGGGGTCTTATCTCTGCCATTCGCCGCTTCTACTTCTTCTAGAATTGCTTTCCTTCAAGATAACCTAACTTCAATCCAGCATTTTCAAAAGGTTCGTTGCGCTCCAACAGCTGCAATTGTTCTGCTACTTTTTATACAGATCCACCAAAAAGATAGAACAACCAGATTACAAAATGACCGATACCTTTACCAAAGCCTGCATCAAACATGACAAAGCACTGCGTCAGCGCGTACATCTGTTCGGGGTCCTGCTCGGCGAAGTGCTGCGGGAGCAGGTGGGCAAGGAGACCTACACCGTCGTTGAACGACTGCGAAAAGGCTATCTCAAGCTCCATGAAAAAGAGGATCGTCCACTCTATGACCGCCTCACCCGGCTTATCGAATCCCTGCAGCCGGAGATGCTGAGCGCCGTGGTGCGCGCCTTCAGTATCTACTTCATGCTGGTGAATATCGCCGAAGAGGCGTTTCTGCACCGCCAGCGCAGGCGCATCGCGGGCAAGGGGAGCGAACTCTGGGAAGGCTCCTTCGACCACACCCTGCGCGGCTTCCGCAATCAGGGCATCGAACCGCAGCAACTGCAGAACATCCTCGATGACGCCGCCTATATACCGGTTTTTACCGCCCACCCCACGGAGTCGAAACGCCTGGTTATCATGAAGCTGTTGCGGCGCATATTCCTCACCAGCGAGATGCTGGATGCGCCGAAACGCCGCATCGATCAAAGGGCGACCACCATCAAGTCGCTGAAGACACAGATTCAGACCCTGTGGAAGACCGAAGAAGTAAGGGCGGTTCGCCCGGAGGTGCGCAACGAAATACGCCTCGGCCTGCACTATTTTCAAAACAGTCTGTTTGAGGCCGTACCACAGATCTATCGCCGCCTTCAGGATGGCATTAACCGCGTCTATGGCGATCATCAACACTATCACGGAATTCAGTTGCCGCCCTTCATCCACTTCGGCTCATGGATCGGCGGCGACCGTGACGGCAACCCGTTTGTCACCCCCGATGTAACCCGTCAGGCGTTGAAACTTCACCAACAGACCATCCTGGGTGAATATATCCGCCGCATCGACAACCTGATTGCGGAACTGACCTTCTCGGACCGTTTCTGCACCCCCAACTGGTCATTCAACGAGAGCCTCAAGTCTGATGACGAGCACTACCTAGCGCTGTTTCAAGACAATCCGAGGCGATTCGAGGATGAACCCTATCGGCGCAAACTGTTCATCATCCGCGAACGTCTCAAGCATACGCTGCAGCGGGTGGAATCGGCTGATGCGCCATCAGCGGATCGCGAGCCTGTTGCCTACAGCAGCGAGAACAGTTTCCAGCGCGATCTCAAATTGATCTCCCACTCCCTGTTGAGCCATGGCGACGAAGTTGCCGCCGAGGGAGGGCTGCAGGACCTGATTCACCTTGCCGAGACCTTTGGTTTCTACCTCTGTCGACTCGATATCCGGCAGGAGTCGACCCTGCATACCCAGGCGGTTGCCGAGATTCTCGCGGCAACGGGCGTCAGTGCCCACTACAGGGAACTGGACTCCGCTCAGCGTATCCAGCTGCTCGACAGGGCGATCACCGAGGGAACGGCTCAACCGCTGCACCTGGAGGGACTGACCCGGGAGACCCGGGATATCCTCGCTGTGTTCGACCTCATTGCCGAAAGCAAGCGGGATGTCAGCCCCCTGGCAATCGGTCAGTACGTCATCTCGATGACCCACCATGCCAGCGACGTCATGGAGGTGGCCTTCCTCGGCAGCCTATGCGGCCTTATCGGTCGGCAGAACGGCGCCTGGTTCTGCCAGCTCGAGATATCGCCGCTGTTTGAAACCATCAACGACCTGAAACAGAGCGAGTCGATCCTGAAGGCGCTTTTTTCAAACAGTTGTTATCGCCAGCTGCTGGCGGCGAACAACAATCGCCAGGAGGTCATGCTCGGCTACTCCGATTCCGCCAAGGATGGCGGCATCATGGCTTCCACCTGGAATCTCTATCAGACACAGAAGCGGATTATCCGCCTGGCTGATGAATTGGAAATCCGCTGCCGGCTGTTTCACGGCCGAGGCGGGACCGTCGGCCGGGGCGGCGGACCGACTCACCAGTCGATTCTGGCGCAACCCAGCAACACGGTTAAAGGCGAGATAAAGTTCACCGAGCAGGGCGAGGTCCTGTCCAATAAATACAGCAATACCGAAACCGCGGTCTTCGAACTGACCATGGGCATCACCGGGCTCTTCAAGGCCAGTCTCGGCGAGGTGCAAAACATCAAGGATGAAAAGGCGCGATACCACGATGCGCTGAACGAGATCGCCGCCTTGAGTGAGCAACATTTCCGCCAGTTGACCGAAAACACCCAGGGGTTTCTCGACTATTTCTACGAAGCCACGCCGGTAAACGAAATCGGCATGATGAATATCGGCTCGCGTCCATCTCATCGCAATAAAGGCAATCGTTCCAAGTCCTCGGTCCGCGCCATCGCCTGGGTTTTCGGCTGGGGCCAGGCACGGCAGAATATCCCCGGCTGGTATGGCATCGGCCGCGCACTCGAAGCATGGCGAAGGAAAAAACCCGGTCGGCTGAAGACCCTGCAGACGATGTACCGGAAATGGCCCTTTTTCCATGCGCTCCTGAACAATGCACAGATGGCGCTGATCAAGTCTGACATGACCATTGCCTGGGAGTATGCAAAGCTCTGCCGCGACCATAAAACCCGTGATCAGCTATTCAATGAGATCAGGCTTGAATACGAGCGGACGACAAAACAGATCCTTGAGATCGCGCGCATAGAGCATCTACTCGATGATTCACCGGTACTGCAAAGATCGCTGAGTCGCCGCGACTCCTACCTCGATCCCCTCAATCATATCCAGTTGGCGCTTCTCAGACGCTATCGCCACACGGATCTCCGTGAAGGGGAAGCGGAGATGTGGCTACGTCCTCTACTGCGTTCGATCAACGCCATCTCCGCGGGGCTGCGCAACACAGGTTAACCCTGGTGGCGGGAATATAACGCCTATTCGGCGCGATCGGGCGCCCGCGGCCCCGCCGTACAAACAGCCGTTTGTGATGCCGCTTGCATATTTGTGAACCAGCTCATTGGTGAGAACCAATAGCTGCTGTAGTTTTTCGAGTGGGTGCCGACAAACCGAAACACGAATTCAATTGAGTGTTGGACGCCGCCACAGGCGGGCCCGGTTTGAACATGTACCACCACGGTTTTGCGAGCAGGGGATGTTGTTGAACAAGAATAAGGCATTGATGGGGACGCTGCTTCTACTGGCTGTTCTGCTGAATGCATGCGGCGGCGGTTCGAGCAGCGACACTTCGAGTACCAACAGTGATCAGGCGACCAACCAGGAGCAGTCTGAGGAGCAGACACCGGACTCCGGTGACGAGACGCCGCCGGCAGATACAACACCTCCGCAACAGACGCCTGTCAACCAGCAGCCCACCGCGCGCATCAGCGCCGCGCAAACGGCAAGCGCGGGCGAGACGGTGACCCTGGACGGTTCAGGCTCTAGCGATCCGGATGGCGACTCCCTCAGTTATCTATGGACCCAGACCCATGGGACACCGATCAACCTGGGAGACCTTGCCAACCCAACCCTCAGTTTCATCGCTCCCGACGTCGACCAATCCACCAATTTCGGTTTTCAGCTGAGGGTGGACGACGGTGAACTCTCTCATGTCGTGGCGATCACCATCGCCGTGTCGCCCATGGTGGACACCACCCCGCCCGCCATCGTCTCCAGAACACCCCAGCCAGACGCGAGCGATGTCGCAACTACAACCAGTATCACCATCAGCTTCGACGAACCGCTGCTTGAATCCCTGATCGACAATCAGAGTCTGCTGCTCAGCATCAACTCTACCCCTGTTTCGGGTAGCGTCAGCTACGACGCCCAAAGCAACACCATCACCCTGACCCCCGACACCGCGCTTACCGCGGCCACCACGTACAGCGTCGCCCTCGCCGACGACCTGGAGGACCTGGCAGGCAATCGGGTGGCAGGCGTCAGCTGGAGCTTCACCACCGGCTCGGCGTACAACCTGGGCTCAACCTCCCAAGGCACCATCGACCTCTGCATGAACACTAATGACAAGGTAATGCTGACCCTGGTCAACAATGCCAGGGCCGTGACGCGGACCTGCGGTACAACCAACTATCCAGCAACCACCCCGCTGGCCTGGCACTGCAACCTTGAACAGGCCGCGCAGGGGCACTCCACATCGATGGCCGATAACGACTATTTCAACCATACCGGAATCGACGGCTCCACCCCGGGGGAAAGAATCTCCGCAGCCGGCTATGTCTGGCGCACCTATGGGGAGAACATTGCAGCCGGATATAGCAGTGCAGAGAGCGCTATGAATGGCTGGCTGGGCAGCGCGGGCCACTGCTCCAATATCATGAATTCCAGTTTCACCGAGATGGGCCAGGCGGAAGCGCGAAACGCGGCATCTACCTACGGCGTCTACTGGACACAGAACTTCGGCGACCGCTTTTAAAAAGCCGACATAAGCCCTTACCCGGTCTGCAGAGAGTCAAGCCCTGTTCGTAACCGGTGCAGACGCGCAGCCCCCAGCTCGCTGAGCTTGCTGCCGCTATCACCATGTGCAAGCTTTTCCCCTTGGTGAAGAAGCGCCTCCAGCTGGGCTGCGTCAAACAGCGTGAGGGCGGCCTCGAAATCGCTCTCGCCGGCGCAGAGCAGGACGGGCAGCAGTTCATCCTTGGCAATCAGTGACTCCGGGTCCAGGAGATCGGCCACCAGTGGATTTTCAAGCAATTCATAATGAGCCTGACGGGCTGCCTCCTCCTGCTGCAGCTCCTGGTGCGCCAGGGTATCGTTTCCAGCGCCTTTCCACACGGAGCGCATGATCACATCCACCAATTTTCTGATCGCCTCCTTGTTGGGCGTCTGATCATCGGCGAGGCGACAGGCGGTCTCATAGGCCTTGTCCAGGCGCTCTTTCAGATCCAATATGACATCGCTCTGCTCATGGGGACCCAGGGAGACTGCCTCACCGACCAGGCGGCGCAGCTCCCCAATGTAGGCCACCAGCTCCTCATGATCGAGACGCTGGGCCTCCGTCAACTGCGCTTGGGTCAACTCGCGGACCGTCTCCGGAAAAAGTGGATTTTCAAACCTGCGCAGCAGATGGCGCTCATGCCTTCCTGGGCGTTCACTAAACAACAGTCTCATGCTTCTGCCTGACTAAGAAGGGATCGAAGTCCATTTGTACCACGAAACGGCAGATGATGGGCAGCTCTCCGAAACCCTGGGCGGTTCAACCCTAAATGGGCAACAAAACTGAAAAAATAATCCCAATTGAATCGACGGGGGCCAAAATAAGAGCTGATTTATTGATGCACATCAGTTGTTTCGGCAAAAAGAGCATTTACCCTACATCCCGCAGTGTTTTTGGCGCGGCCTGAAATCCGGGTCGCACGAACTTTTATGGTCATGTCAATGAAGGAGGACAACACCATGTTAGGTAGTGAAAAAGCACTCGTAGGAGCCATCGCCGTACTGATACTGGGCATAGTTGCCGCAGTTCTGCTTGGCTAGATGGAAAGGGGGCGGTGGCTTCGGGGCCACCGCCCTCTGAGAACAGAAGAACCTGGCAACCTCAACAGCGGCTACATCACCTGACGCAGAAAGAGTGCGGTTGCCGTGTCCATGCTCTTCACATGCTGGTCGAACCAGGCCCGCCACTCGTTAAAGATAAAATCGGCAAGCGCTTCCAGCGACTGATCTCTGATCCATTGCGCCTGAATCGATTCGAGTCTGGCAAGCACTTGCGCATGCTCCGCTTTGTGCACGGGGTAGGGGGGGAACCCATAGCGTTCCATCAACCTGTTTTCTCCATCGAAATGGTCCCGGGTGTGTACCACCCACCCATCCACTGAACGGCCGATAAGATCCAGGTCTGGCGCACCCTCAATACCCTGAACGACCAGTTCACCCAGGCGGTTGATCAGAACAACCTCTTCCTTATGAACTTCATTCATCGCATCCAGGGCCACACCGGGCATCACGGTAGGATCAACGACTGGCAGCAGATATCGACTCACGACGATCTCTCACCGAAACGGAAACAAGCCAGGGATGCTACCCGATCGCTTATCGGTGACCTTTGATTTCGATCAACTCAGCGTATCTTGAGCCGGAGCAGCCCCGGCCGCCGACCTTAGATGGCTTAAAGAATCCATAGATAACAAGAGGATAACCAGGGCATCCCATTCTCCTTCTTTTTTTATGGGATTCGCCGACAGACCTTGAAATTCCGCCGATTCACACTAGTTATAGGTTAGGGCCAATCGAAGCAGTGTTGACAGGCCCAGGTACCAAGCCAAGCCGGCGGGTATTCAATAGCTAAGATGCTTTATCTTGTCATCGGCAATGAGTCACGGAGGCGATCAAAGATGTTAGGAAGCAATCAGGCAATCATAGGCGCACTCGCGATTATTATTCTCGGCGTAGTTCTGTCAGTCATGCTCGGATAGGCGACTACCGGGGTGACAGCCTGAAAGCTGTCACCCCGGTAGAGGATGGATTGGCTCTCGCGTAAACCAGCGCGTCTCTGATCAGCGGTGGCCGATACTAACAACCGATATCGGTCTCCGCATCAAACCCCGGGTTGATTGCCTCATACAGGGAGGAGTAGTCCTCGTCGCCGTAGCCGGCATCCTGGCCACTGAGCAGAACCTTCAGTGTCGCATTCGCGATCGCACCATTGATACCCGATGACTCCGCGACCTGCTGAAACAGTGCCAGGTCCTTGATCAGGTGCCGCAAGGGAAAGTTCGGATTGCTGTAGTCGTGCTCCATGAACTTTTTCAGTTTCTTATCGAAGGTGGGGGCGTAGAGGGCGCTCTGTCGCAACAGCTGCATAAATTGCTCCACCTCCACGCCTTGCGCGCGAATCAGCCCAAGGCTCTGGGAAAAACCTGCAGTCAGCGAAACGATAAGCTGGTTCATGGCCAGCTTTACCGCGGCACCCTTGCCTACCGGACCCAGGTGCTCCACCTCCTTGCCAAGCCCCCGCAGCAGCAACAGAGTTTGATGATAGGCAGTCTCTGAGCCCGCCGCCATAATAATCAACTCCCCGGCCCTGGCCTCCGGAATGCTCCCCAAGACCGGGGTTTCGAGATAGTCGCCACCGGCCGCCTCTACCCGGATGCCCAGGTTTCTGCTCTCATCGGGGGAGATGGTGCCCATCTGCAGCACGGTTTTGCCCTCGATGAGCGGCGTCACCGAAGGGTCGAACAACACTTCCTCAATCGCTGCGGCATCGCTGAGGGTGAGGATCAGGACCTCTCCTGCGGTTACCGCCGCAGTTAGCGAAGACGCTACCGACAGGCCCTCGTCCCGGGCTATCTTCAATCGCTCCTGGGAACGATTCCAGGCAACAACATCGTGTCCGCAGTGGACCAGCCGCTGGGCGATCGGAAGCCCCATCAATCCCAGGCCTAGCAGTGCTACTTTCATGGTTATGCCCTCAAGGGTTAATCATCCACATGGTAGGGACGACTCAGTTCGTGTACCGCCTCCACGAAAACACCCGCATGTTCAGGGTCGATCTGCGGATGAATGCCATGGCCAAGATTGAAGACATGGCCACTCCCCTTGCCGAAGCTGGCCAGAACCTGTGCCACCTCTTCCATGATCCTTTGCGGCGATGCATAGAGGGTACAAGGATCAAGATTGCCCTGCAGGGCTACTCTATCGCCCACCCGGCGCCTGGCATCGGCGAGGCTCAGGGTCCAGTCGATACCCAGCGCATCACAACCGCTGTCCGCCATCTGCTCCAGCCAGAATCCGCCTCCCTTGGTAAAGAGAATGGACGGAACCCTGCGCCCATCCGCCTCCTGTGTCAGGCCCTTGAGGATGCGCCGCATGTAGGCCAGTGAAAAGGATTCATAGTGCTGAGGCGTCAGTACGCCGCCCCAGGTATCGAAGATCATCACCGCCTGGGCGCCGGCATCGATCTGGGCGTTGAGATAGGCGGTGACAGCATCCGCGACCTTGCCCAACAGGCGATGCATCAACTCGGGGCGGTCGAACATCATCCCCTTAACCTTGGAGAAGTTCTTGGTGCCGCCCCCCTCCACCATGTAGGTTGCCAGGGTCCAGGGACTGCCGCTGAATCCAATCAGCGGCACCCGCCCCTGCAACTCGCGTCGAATGGTACGAACCGCAGCCATGACATAGCCCAGGTCATCCTCCATATCCGGCATCCCCAGCGCATCCACACCGGCTTCATCGCGCAGTGGCCGTTCGAAGTGGGGGCCCTCTCCCTCGGTAAAGTAGAGACCAAGCCCCATGGCATCGGGTACGGTAAGAATATCGGAAAAGAGTATGGCCGCATCGAGAGGATAACGATCCAGGGGCTGAATGGTGACTTCACAGGCCAGATCGGGATTTTGGCACAGATCCATGAAGCTGCCCGCCTTGCCCCGGGTGGCCCGGTACTCCGGCAGATAGCGACCGGCCTGGCGCATCATCCAAACCGGGGTCATATCCACCGGCTCACGACAGAGCGCCCGCAACAGTCGGTCATTTTTCAACGTGGTCACAGAAAGAAATCCTTAATTATGATCTTGTAAACAGGGAACAGCCGATTGTACACACAAAACCGCTTCTCGTAGACCATGGAAGCGGTAACAAGATTTCAGCACTTATCGCTGTATGGGATACTATTCATTCGACACCACCCCGCAATGGGACAACCATGAAGCCAGTAAAACAGATCATCCTAGCCAAAAAGGACGCCCTGGCAACGACTGTAGCCGAGCCCTTGTCGCTGCTCGCCAAAAAGTGCATGTCCGTCTGGGATGATATCGATGCCCTGGACCAGGCATTGCTCGACCACATCGATCGAATCATCAACTGTGAATTCCTCTACGCATGGGACCTGGACGGCATAGAGATCTCCTCCCTGATCATGCCCGGCGGAGCGGAGAAAAGCTGGCGGGGAAGGGACCTCTCCAAGCGTCCCTATCTGAAAAACAACCTGCCATTCAAGGGTATCATGCTCTCTTCCGTCTATCACAGCCAGTTCTCCAACCGGGAGTGTGTCACCGCACTACAGGCGGTACGAAAAGAAGACAGGCTACTGGGTTTTATTGCCGCGGATTTTTCTCTCGACAAGCTGGTTGCAGACGAAAATCTCTATATGGAGCCGCAACACTGGCAGCAGTTCAAAGGCGATCCTGCTGTGCGCGGCACCCTCTTCATGCAACAGCGGATACAGAGTCGGCTGGATGAAAATATCGACTCCGTCCACGCAACCATCTACGATCTGATGACCCAGCACGGAATTTTCCACTGCAAGATCCACTACTCCAGTGGACGTTGTTCATTCTGGGTATTCAGCGATCCTTACAGCTACCAGGTGCATGGGGTTGATGAGATCGTCGATCCTGACATCGTACTTGCCTATCCCCTCCACCGCTATCCGCAGCGGGCAAAGGTTCTGCCCGAGCAGATTCTCGAAGTCCTCGGCGAATTCAAGGAATTACGCTTTGCGGACGAGACAATCTACCTGCGCAGCGCCTCGATAAATATCATGAACGGCATGTTGGGTCTCACCTTTTCATGCGACGGCTCGCACTATATGCCGGTGGAAGAGTTTATCGAGAAAAACCTGGGATTCTGGCTCGGTGAACTTGCCTCAGATCGCCAGTAACGGGGCGATCATGGCAGGCGATAGTTGTTTTGAGTCACCAGATCGACGCCGCACTCAAGCCCGTCTATCCAATTGATAAACTCGTTAACTACCTTCTTACCCGCGAATGCCCTGCCATGTTGCGGCACAATCATCTCGATCTCAAGCTGACGAACCATGTTTGCCCACAGATTACAGACCTTGTTCGAGTTCATGTAACGCCGATGGAAACCCTCCATGTAGGGGAGTATTTCGGAGAGTTTTTTCACCGGTACGTTCAAGTCCCCCGGTGGCAGGTTCGCCCCGAGATCACCGGAGAAGAGAATCCGGCTGACCGGGTCATAGAACTGGAAATTACCCTCTGCATGTAGGAAATGGGCCGGCAGGGCCATCAGACGTATGTTGCCCAACTCAAGATTGATGCCTTCATCGGGAATTGCCACCACCCTGTCCACCAAGCGGCCCGGACGGGTAAAGTGGGGAATGAAGCGCTCCCACAAGGCAGGTACCACCACTTTGCAATCCGTGCCGACCAGCCACTTGTTCACCGAAGCGACGATATCCGGGTCCTGGTGCGAAGCGATGACATAGTCCAGTCTCTTCACATTCATATAGTCGCTGATGGCCATGAACAGGCGGGAATAGGTCAACTCGCCACCGGGGTCGATCAATGCGGCGTGCTGGTGATCATAGATCAGAAATTGGTTCGCCTGAACCGCTTCACCCGATACCAGATCCCGGAATGCCACACAGATGTGACTACCATTGTTAAATAGCTCAACTGACATAATCTCTACTACGTCTAAAATAACGGTTGCGAAGTTAGCCGACAGACGATGAAGCAGCGGCCAATATAGACCATATATCGACAATACTTGGAAAAGCTTAACCGGATCAATATATATTTCAATAAAAAATTCAGCCAGATAATGCAAAAACACAGTCCAAAACCCTATCTGAAACCGCAATGCTGTCCCACGATTGGAACCTCACACCCAGCGAAGCAGTCGCCCTGCAGAAGAGGCTAAGGCCTCGAGTCATCGATCGGGACTGCTTTGGAACGCTACATCGCGTAGCAGGGGTCGATGTGGGATTCGAAGCGCAAGGCAGCATCACACGGGCGGCTGTTTCGGTATTGAGCTATCCCGAACTGCAACCCCTCGAAGCATCGGTGGCCAGGCTCCCCACGACTTTTCCCTATATCCCCGGCCTGCTCTCTTTCCGGGAAGTGCCTGCCATTCTGCAAGCCATAGCCACGCTCCGGCATTCACCCGATATCTTTCTCTGTGACGGACAGGGCATGGCCCATCCTCGACGCTTCGGCATCGCCTGCCATCTTGGGGTCTATACGGATACGCCCGCCGTCGGTGTCGCCAAAACCCGCCTCACCGGCAGCCATGGTGAGGTTCCGCAACAGAAGGGGGGTTGGGTGCCGTTGATTGACAAGGGAGAGACGATAGGTGCGGTGGTGCGTACGCGAAACAAGGTTAAACCGCTCTACATCTCCGTCGGCCACAAGATCTCGCTCCAGGCATCTATCAGCTTGGTACTTGCCTGTACAACCCGATATCGACTACCGGAAACAACACGCGCAGCACACCGTCTAGCGTCAGGATGATCTCTATCCCATCAACGATCAGCAACAGGACCAACCTGTCAGCGCTGGGATTGAGTGACCGCCAACTAGACCAATGTTCGCTGTAAAGCGAATTCAGCCAATGCGCTACCCAATGCCCGGTGCTGAGGTTCATCCAAATGAATCCCATCGACCCGACTCGATTCAGTTACATCCCCGGCATTGAAAAAATGCGTCGACTGTTCAGCCGCTACCTTTTCGAGTTCATCAGGCAAGCCCTTGAAGCGCATCTCCGCTCCCCTGAACTTATCAGCAATCTGGCCTTTTGGTTCACTGATACCGGGCGGTGCGACAATCAGGATATCCGGGACAGACATTACCGGCTCTATGGGGGACTGCCTGATGATATTGACCAGCTTCGATACGCCCTGGGCAGACAGCCAGGCATCGTTAACGTGGGTAGACTGGAAGTCGTTGGTACCCAGCATCAGGATCACCAGCTTCAGGGGTGAGTGCATCTCGATCACCTGGGCCAGTCCCTCGGATCCGTCCCTTCCCGGCTTGAAGGGGTCAGGCCAGGCGCTCCGTCGTCCGTTCAGGCAGTTTTCGATGACCCGTATATCCTTGCCCGCCGACAGCAGCGTTTTTTCAAACACCCCAGGCCAGCGCTTGTCGAAAGCCAGGCGCTCCCTGGTGTTGGGGATGATTCCCCAGGTCAAGCTGTCGGCATAGATCAGGATCTGCTCCATGCCCGCTCAATTCGATTTGCGTAGGTGTTCAATGTAGTGAGGACGATCTTCCATGACCAGCTTAACGCCTTCGGCCCAGGCCTGGAGCCGCTCTTCACTGGAATCGAATTTCAGGTCGCAACGGGCACGGCCCTGACTCTCCAAAGGGATCGGGATCATATCCCGGTAGGTATAGACGTTCTCCCCCACATCCCCGCCCTCGCAGACACATGGGAAAGCGGGTATCGCGGACTCGAGATCGGCGGCTTCGTAGACCAGAGCGCCCGCCTGCCACCAGCGGGTACGCTCTTCTGAGCCGCTCATGGTTTTAATGACAATCGCCCGGGAAAACCGTATCGTCAACCGGCCATTATCAAAAACGATCGATTCGACCTCACTGCCGGGGAGGTCGATTGAACTTGAGTCCATAGTTGTTTACCCACAGATAAAGATATCCATCGACTGCCACGAAGGTGACTCCGCAGCCGTCGCTATCAGCTGCTAAATCATAGCGTCATGTCCGCACCAGGGAAATAAGTAGATACCGGGAAATTAACAACGTTGGGTCTTTCAGGATCTCTCCAATCCAAGTTCCTTGATCTTTCGGGTCAGGGTATTGCGTCCCCAACCGAGGAGCCGCGCCGCATCCTGGCGCCTGCCCGCTGTGTGTTCCAGAGCGATTTCGATCATTGCCGTCTCGAAATCGGGTCCAGCCTCGTTGAGCAGGCCTTCCCCGCCCTCCTGCAGCCGCTTTCTCGCCCAGTCGCGCAGCTGTTGCCGCCAATCCTCATGATAGCTCGACTGCGTCTCGCTGCTCTCTCTCAATTCACTCGGCAGGTCGTCGATATGGATCTCCTGCCCGGACGCCATTACGGTCAGCCACCGGGCCGTATTTTCCAGCTGGCGAACATTACCCGGCCAGTCCAGCTGACTCAGGTAGGCCTCCGTCTCCGGCAGCAGCACTTTGCTCTCCACCGCCAGCTCTTCCGCAGCGCTCTTGAGAAAATGCATCATCAACAGCGGGACATCCTCCCGGCGCTGACGCAGCGACGGCAGGTGGATCCGGATTACGTTAAGACGATGAAACAGGTCCTCCCTGAAAGAGCCGGATTTTACCAATCCTTCCAAATGCTGATGGGTGGCGGCGATGATGCGTACATCGACCTTCACCGGCTCGTGGCCGCCAACGCGGTAAAATTCGCCATCGGCCAGCACCCGAAGCAGCCGTGTCTGCAACTCCGACGGCATATCGCCTATCTCATCGAGAAACAGGGTGCCGCCATCGGCTTGTTCGAAGCGGCCGGTACGGCGGGTCTGTGCGCCGGTAAAGGCACCCCGCTCGTGACCGAAAAGCTCCGACTCCATCAGGTCCTTGGGGATCGCTGCCATGTTCAATGCAATGAAAGGGCCTGAGGACCGGCTACTGTGCCGGTGCAGGGCATGAGCCACCAGTTCCTTACCGGTACCCGACTCACCGTTGATCAATACGGTGATATTCGATCGCGCGAGACGCCCAATGGCGCGAAACACCTCCTGCATCGCCGGCGCCTCGCCGATGATCACTTTTTCCTTGTCGATAAACTCGGTACTCGGCTTCTCTTCCCCGGCCACCTGCTGACGGCAGGCGCGCCTGATCTGCTGCACCGCCTCGTCAACATCGAAAGGCTTGGGCAGATACTCGAAGGCGCCGCCGTGATAGGCCGATACCGCACTTTCCAGATCCGAGTGCGCGGTCATGATGATTACCGGCATGTCGGGATAGCGCGTGTGCAGCAGCTCCAGGAGTTCCAGCCCATCCATTCCCGGCATCCGGATATCCGAGACCACGACATCCGGCTGCTCCTTATCCAGATAGCTCAGGACCCTGTCCGCACTCTCGAAACAGGTAACATCCATAGCTGCTTTTTCCAGGGTTTTTTCCAGCACCCAACGAATCGAGCGATCGTCATCGATAACCCAGACTCGACATCTTCTATCCATCTACCTGCTCCAGCGGAAGTAGTACTCTGAACACCGTATGCCCCGGTTTGCTTGTGAATTCGATTAGACCGTGATGCCTGTTGATCAAGGTTTGCGAAATCGACAGCCCCAATCCCATGCCATCGCTACCTGATACCAGAGGAAAGAAGACCCGCTCCTGAAGATCGAGGGGAATACCAGGGCCGTTATCGGAGAATTCCACCGCCACCACCAGGCGGTGGCGAATATTGCCGATAGTGAACTGGCGCAGCACCCTGGTGTTTATCTCGATGATTCCACTCGGGCCTGCGGCACGCACGCCATTCCTGAGGATATTGAGAAACGCCTGGATCAACTGATCGGTATCCGCCTTCAGCTCGGGAATACTCGGATCGTAGTCTTTGTTTATCGCCAACGCCGGGCCTGTCTCCGCCTGTACCAGATTACACACGCGCTCCAGGACCTGATGGATATTCACCGGCTGCATCACCGGGATCTTGTTCGGTCCCAGCATCCTGTCAACCAGGTTCTGCAACCGGTCGGCCTCTTCGATGATGATCTGCGTATACTCCGCCAGGGAGGCGTTGGGAAGCTCTCGCTCCAGCAGCTGTGCCGCCCCCCGCAATCCTCCCAGGGGATTCTTGATCTCATGGGCGAGACCTCTCACCAATGCCCGGCTGGCCTGGTTGCGTGCCAGCAGCTGCTCTTCGCGGGATATCCTCAACTGCCGGTCGACCTGCTGTATCTCCACCAGGAATTCATTGACGTATTGACCCGAGCGTATCGGTATCACGGTACAATCGACAGTGATCTCGTTGCCCTCATGCACAAATAGCTGGTGTTCCCGCTCGGTAAATGGCTGGCCGGTCTTCAGCGATCGTTCAAGGTTTTCGTGTACAACATTTCCTGAACAGCTGATCAGTTCGCCAGCAGGTGTGCCCAGTATCTTGCGTGCGCTGATCCCGAACAACATCTCGGCAGACATGTTGATGTAACGCAGGTTGAACTCCCTGTCGAAGAGCAGAATGGCAGTGCTGAGGTTGTCGAGTACGCGCTTCTCCAAGCCCGTTGCTGCTTGATCGGAAATCATGGCCTTTTCAGTGCAATTTGCGGGCCAACGTCTTCATCCCGCCCCTCTCGCTATCTTGGCTCCAGACATAGCCTCCCAAGCCCATGTAACTAATTGATTTGGCTGGTTGCAACTCTACTCGGCCCGGCTAGTCGTGTGCGAGTTCCAAACCGCTTGAGCAACCGTTCGACTAGTGGTAGCACCACCCAGGACGGAGCTGGTAGAGAAAGAGGCACTTATGCACCATTATAGTGCACGAGCGGTCTTCGGCCGGCGCCGGGAAAATTTCCACAGTAAAAAGAGTCGGGAACAAGTAGGAGAGATCCGGAACGGCTCTCTCCCGGTAGCAGTGTCTATTCCACCGCTGCCTGGCGCAGGTGGAAGGTGATGCTGTTGGAGTCTTTCAGGGACTCTCCCTCACTGTTGACGATCTTCGCCTGCAGGGAGTGGGTGCCCCGACTCAGTTGCTGGAGGATAACCTGGGTCTGCCTGACATCGGAGTCGAGCTTGTTACCATCCACGTAGAGGTGAATGACATGACCCTCCGCCAGCCCCGGGTCGAGGGAGATCCCTACCGGGACCGAACCCTCATCATTGCGAATGGTCTCATTGTCGCTCGGGCTGACAATGGAGAAGGAGGCATACTCACCCGCCGCCGCCGCAAGCTCCTCTTCGCTCAGCTCACTCTGAGGTTGTGATGTTCCCCGTTTGCTGTCGGTTACCTTGATGCGCTCTGCATCCGGATGATAGCGCTCGGAGTAGATGACCTCGCCATCCTCGGAGATATATTTATAGACATCTCTGGCGAACAGAGGCAACGCCATAAGGAGGGTGAGTAACAGGATACCGATGCGCATGCACAAAGCATAGACCAGTGATACCCCTGGAAACAAGCGACACTGTTCGCATTAACACCAAAAAAAAAGCGCCCCCGCAAGGGGGGCGCTCATTCCACTCATCAATCCCGCGCAGTCGCTTACAGGCTGTAGTAGAGATCGAACTCCACCGGATGGGTCGTCATGCGCATGGTGGTTACCTCTTCCATCTTGAGATCAATGTAACCGTCGATCAGATCATCGGTGAAGACGCCGCCGGCGGTGAGGAAGGCGCGGTCCTCATCCAGTGCCTCCAGCGCCTGGTCGAAGCTGTGGCAGACGGTGGGGATGCTGGCTGCCTCTTCGGCCGGCAGATCATAGAGGTCCTTATCCATGGCATCGCCCGGATGGATCTTGTTCTGGATACCGTCCAGGCCGGCCATCAACATCGCGGAGAAGGCGAGATAGGGGTTGGCGGTCGGATCGGGGAAACGCACCTCGATACGACGAGCCTTGGGGCTGGAGACCCATGGAATACGGATCGAGGCGGAACGGTTGCGCGCGGAATAGGCGAGCATGACCGGGGCCTCGAAACCGGGCACCAGACGCTTGTAGGAGTTGGTCGAGGCGTTGGTAAAGGCGTTCAGGGCGCGGGCGTGCTTGATAATGCCGCCGATGTAGTAAAGAGCGGCCTCGGAAAGACCGCCATACTGGTCGCCGGCGAAAATGTTCTCGCCGCCCTTGGCCAGGGACTGATGCACGTGCATGCCGGATCCGTTGTCGCCGACCAGCGGCTTGGGCATGAAGGTGGCCGTCTTGCCATAGGCATGGGCCACGTTCCAGGTGCAGTACTTCTGGATCTGCACCCAGTCGGCGCGGGTTACCAGGGTGTTGAATTTGGTACCGATCTCGCACTGGCCGGAGGTGGCCACCTCGTGGTGGTGAACCTCGGTGACTACGCCCATCTCTTCCATCGCGAGACACATGGCACCGCGAATGTCGTGCAGGGAGTCCACCGGCGGTACCGGGAAATAGCCGCCCTTGACGCCGGGACGGTGACCGATGTTGCCGTCCTCGTAGACCCGCTCGGAGTTCCAATCGGCCTCTTCCGAATCGACCTTGACCATTGAGCCGCTCATATCGACGCTCCAGCGCACGTCATCGAGGACGAAGAACTCAGGCTCCGGACCGAAGAAGGCGGAATCGGCAATCCCGGTAGAGGCGAGATAGGCCTCTGCGCGCTTGGCCAGGGAACGGGGATCGCGCTCGTAACCCTGCATGGTTGAGGGTTCCAGTATGTCGCAGCGAATGATCAGCGTATTCTCGTCAGCAAAGGGATCTATGACAGAGGTGGCATCTTCGGGCATCAGGATCATGTCCGATTCATTGATGCCTTTCCATCCGGCGATGGATGAGCCGTCGAACATCTTGCCATCGGTGAAAAAGTCATCGTCGATCACGGTTGTGGGCAGGGTCACATGCTGCTCCTTGCCAAGGGTATCGGTAAAACGCAGATCGACAAACTTCACATCATTGTCTTTGATCATCTTCAGGGCTTTTACGGCCATCGTCATCTCCAGGATTTTCAGTTATTAAGTGCTGAGCAGAATCAGCCATTCGTAGCGCTAACGACCAGCCACCAGACCGGGCGCTATGGATACCGCTGAAAAGCAGATTTCATGCCATCCGGTTAAAATCGTCTATCAGTATCCGATTCCATCCTGCCTTAGACCAATCAAGGCAAGATGAAACACAATAAAAATTAGGGAGTTAGTCTGCGCTTGACCGCTTGTTCCATTATCCCCCCGGGGGCACACCGATCGAGAAGCAAAAAGGTGTGCTTGTCAGGGGCTTGAGTCGTCGCACCATTACAGTGCATACCCCCGAAATAACGCACCAAAATAGTGCTAACCAAACCAGATCTGGACATCCCTGAATATCTCCGAATCCTTGACTGCGGTCTGAAACTCGTTGTGCAACGCCACCGCCTGCCGATTAGAGACGAAGCAGTTTAAAGGCAAGTAGAGCTCGATATCAATGCGTCCTGAGAGATAATGCAGGACAAGGCGTTGTTTCTGCTCGTAACAGGTCAAGCCATTGCACAGCCGATCGAGTTCGGCCTCCGCCTCCGACCGCAGTGGGAGGTGGGCACAGGAGGGGCCGGCTTCATCGTCCTCGGGATCGATATGCACGGTAACGTCTTCCAATACATCCACCCCGTCGATGAGGCCGTACTGGACCACTTCGGCGATGCGATGCCCCTCTGAGACGCTGAGCCAGGGATCGACCTGGACATGGACATCGGCCATGGCGTGACCGCCCAGTTTCCGGGTGCGCAGCATATGCACGCTTTTAACCCCTGAAATAGTACCGATGACATCGCGAATCTCCGATATGGACTCCTTTTCGAGCCCGGCATCCGCCAGCTCCTGGGAGGCGGTCCAGCCCAGATCCCAGCCGATCTTCAAGATCATCAGGCCCACCAGCACGGCGGCGATGGCATCCAGGTAGGGAAGTCCCAACATGGTTCCGCCAATCCCCACGAGCACGACCACCGAAGAGACAGAGTCTGTGCGGTGGTGCCAGGCATTGGCACGCAGCAGATTGGAGTTGATCCGATTGGCGAAGTGGCGGGTGTAGAAAAAGAGGCCCTCGTTGGCGAGGATTGAAAAGGCTGCCACAAAGAGGGTTATGGGTTCAGGCTTCAGCAACTGTTCCGGGGAAAACAAGCGCTCGCCGGCATCCCAGACAATTCCCAGCCCGACCGTGAGCAGAAACCCCCCCAGTACCAGGGTGCCGATGGTCTCGAAGCGGCCATGCCCGTAGGGGTGCTCCTCGTCCGGTGCCTCCTGGGCATGACGCGCGGAAAACAGCACCAGGGCATCGGTGAGCAGGTCGGAGAGGGAGTGCACACCGTCCGCAATCAGGGATTGAGAGTGGCCAATCCAACCCACAAACAGCTTCAGCATCGCCAGCAGGGTATTGGTCAAGGCACCGACTATCGCCACCCGCCGACTGACATCGTAACGCTCTTCCTGACTCATGAGGCACCACCCTCTACCACTTCCACGACCACGATATACTCTCCATCTCTGCTTGTTGCCTCCAATACACGATGACCATTGATCCGCGACCAGGCGGGAATATCCTTCAGCGCGCCTGGATCGGTACAGACCGCTTCGACCTGGCTGCCCCCTGGCAGGCCTTCGATGGCGTTTTGAACCTTGATTACCGGCATCGGACAGAGCAGGCGGCGACAGTCGATAATCCGCCGACTCAAATCAACCACTCCTTGGGAATCTCGTGGGCAGCCATCGGTTTCACCCTCAACGACCGACTCTGGCCCGACGTATCGCTATAGCTCAACTCCACCTGTTCCGCGCCCCGGCCCTGACTGTAACGCGCCACCACCCGGGCGATCAGTTCGATCTCCTGATCATCGACCTCTCCATCAATCAGGGCGAAGGGGCCGCCATGGCTCACCGTCGCCATAGAGGCATAGAGCCTGCGGTAGCCCTGCATGAAATTGGCCTCTCCCTCTTCACGGGCGATGATCACCTTGTAGTGACTCGCAGGACGCAGATGTCTGCCCACCTTGAGCAGCATGATGTCGTCCAGTTCGTAGTTTTTGTCGCCCCGGGCGCGCCACAGATCCTTCAGTTTGATCGCATACTGTTCATCGGTAAGAAAACAACAACCACCGGCTGGCTGGGCGTAGTCCTCGATGCCGAACCGCGCCGCCAGCGCCATCTGCGGTTTACGACTCCGGCCCGAGAAGTCGTATAGCGCCTCGCGATCGACCCAACCCTCTCTCTCCGGCCGAGTCAATGGGAGGTTTTTCGCACACAGCGGCCGCAGCAGCAGGTCATGGGCGCCCGACTCGTCCGAGACGATGGGCATGGTCTCCTTACGCTGCGACATGGGACGCTGGCCGATCACCTCACCGGTGATGATAAAATCGAAGCCCTTGGCCTTAATCCACTCATAGGCCTTGTGCACCATGAAGATCTTACAGTCCAGGCAGGGATTCAGATTGGCGCCGTAACCGTGCTTGGGATTGACGAGTACCTGTTTGTAATCCTCGACGATATCGATGATGTGGAGCTTGATGCCAAGTTGTTCGGCGACCCAGAGCGCATTGTTGCGCTTCTCCTTTTTCTGGTCCCGCTTGCGAATCGCATGGGTATGTCCTTCGACACAGAACCCGGTGTAGAAATTGATGCCTTCCACATGGACACCCTGTTCCAGGATCACACGGGCGGCCAATAACGAGTCGAGTCCACCAGAGATCAGTGCTGCTGCTTTTCGTTGCTCGCTCATCGCTAAATCAATGAAGTTGAAAAAATGCGGAATTATACCCCCATTTCAGGGGGAAGAGGGGACAACCTTGACTCACAATAGTTTACAAAGCGGTATAAATGGCTATGCAGGGTATAGGGCTATAATCCGTCATTCTAACACTGGTTTCGAGCAACAAACATCGCACCATCAAGAACCAACCCAGGAGAGATACATGGAAGCTGTTCGCTACATAACCCTCGCCCTTTTGCTTATTACATCGACCTCGGCGTTCTGCACAAATTCACTCCTGGATAGTCTGACCGGCCAATTGGGTATCACCTCGGAACAGGCGGCAGGTGGCGCAGGCGCCCTCTTCAATCTGGCGAAAAGCCGTCTCCCAAGCGAAGAGTTCTCACAGATAGCCGCCGTGGTACCGGAGGTCGATAAGCTGATCGCCGATGCCCCCGCGTTGGCTGAATCATCCGGCGGTGCCGCTGCCGTGGCGAACTTGCTGGGAGGGGAGGGGAGTATCGCCGGGATCGCCTCGCTGGCCAACGCTTTCAACGAACTCGGTCTTTCTGCTGACATGATCGGCAACTTTACTCCCATCATTCTCGAATATCTGCAGCAGGCAGGGGGCAACAGCGTCATGGAGATAATGAAAGGCGCGCTTATGCCCTAGAACCAACTCAGCCTCAGATCCCACGATAACCCTGATGCGGGACGGGTTGGCTCTCCTCTCCCAGTGCAGTGGAGTGGATGTTCAACCAGGTTAGCCATAGCCTCTGAGCATCGTTATACTTACGCGATTTTCCTCCACATCAACCGGGGTTTGGATGTGAACCAAGCGACTGAACAAAACAGCAGCGGGATCGGCACCTTCCAGGAGCTGCTCTTCGCCTTGCAAGACTATTGGGCGGATCAGGGCTGCATCATACTGCAGCCCTATGACATGGAGATGGGTGCGGGTACCTTTCACACCGCCACCTTCCTGCGCTCCATCGGCCCCGAGCCCTGGTATGCCGCCTATGTGCAGCCTTCGAGACGGCCCACCGACGGCCGCTATGGCGAGAATCCCAACCGGTTGCAGCACTATTATCAGTACCAGGTGGTACTCAAACCCTCCCCCAAGAATATCCAGCAACTCTATCTCGGTTCCCTGGAGATGCTTGGG
Source organism: gamma proteobacterium symbiont of Ctena orbiculata (assembly GCA_003094535.1). Taxonomy (GTDB): domain Bacteria; phylum Pseudomonadota; class Gammaproteobacteria; order Chromatiales; family Chromatiaceae; genus Thiodiazotropha. The sequence continues at coordinate 42,450 of NATV01000097.1, forward strand.
CTCGATCTCAACGTCAACGACATCCGTTTTGTCGAAGACAATTGGGAATCCCCCACCCTAGGCGCCTGGGGCCTGGGCTGGGAGGTCTGGCTCAACGGCATGGAGGTGACCCAGTTCACCTACTTCCAACAGGTCGGCGGCCTCGATTGCCGTCCGGTGACCGGCGAGATCACCTACGGCCTGGAACGCATCGCCATGTACCTGCAGGGGGTGGAGAGCCTGTTCGACCTGGTCTGGACCGAAACCCCCCAGGGCAGGGTCACCTACGGCGATGTATTTCACCAGAACGAAGTGGAACAGTCTGCCTACAACTTCGAACACGCTGATATCGACTTTCTGTTTGGCCATTTCGACCAGTGCGAAAAGGACTCGAAGAAGCTGATCGAATTGGGTCTTCCCCTGCCGGCCTATGAGCAGGTGCTCAAGGCCTCTCACACCTTCAATCTCCTCGACGCCCGACATGCGATCTCCGTCACCGAGCGCCAGCGCTACATATTGCGGGTCCGCGGCCTGGCCCGGGATGTGGCCCAAGCCTATTACGACGCCCGCGAACGCCTCGGATTCCCCATGTTGACGAGCAGCAAGGAGAACGACAATGGTTGATCAGGCCCATCTGCTTTTCGAACTCGGCACCGAGGAGCTGCCGCCAAAGGCATTGAAGCACCTTTCCGCCTCCCTTACCGACGGTTTCATTGCCGGCCTGGAGCAAGCCAATCTCGGCCACGGCAAGGTAGAGGCCTTTGCCACCCCGAGACGCCTCGCGCTGCTGGTTCACGATTGCGCCATGCGTCAACCCGATCGCGAGATAGAGCGCCGCGGGCCCGCGGTCAAGGCCGCCTTCGACGACGCCGGCAATCCCACCAAGGCCGCGGAAGGCTTCGCCCGCTCCTGCAACACCACGGTGGATCAGCTGCAAAGAACGGCGACCGACAAGGGAGAGTGGCTCAGCTACCACATCCATGAAACGGGACAACCCGCCGCCGACCTGCTTCCGGAGATCGCAACCCAGGCCTTGAACAGGCTGCCAATTCCAAAGCGGATGCGCTGGGGTGACAGCGAAGCGCAGTTCGTGCGCCCGGTCCACTGGTTGCTGTTTCTGCATGGCGATCAGGTAGTACCCGCCGAGATACTCGATGCCAAGGCTGACCGCCTGACCTATGGCCACCGCTTCCACCATCCCACGGCCATCACCCTCTACAATGCGGAAGACTACGCATCGGTGCTCAACGATCTCGGCTATGTACTCCCTGGTTTTGAAGCGCGGCGGGAGAAGATCCGCGGCCTGGTCGAGCGTTGCGCCAGCGACCTCGATGCCAGGGCCGATCTGGATGAGGATCTACTCGATGAGGTAACCGCGCTCAATGAGTGGCCGGTGGCGATCACCGCCAGCTTCGAAAAGAGTTTTCTCGAGGTGCCCCAGGAAGCCCTGGTTGCCGCCATGAAAGGCCATCAAAAGTATTTCCCACTGTTTGACGGCAACGACGAGTTGATCAACCACTTCGTCACCATCGCAAACATTGAAAGCCCGAGGCCTGAATTGATCCGCGAAGGCAATGAAAGGGTAATTCGTCCGCGACTGGCGGATGCCATGTTTTTCTGGCAACAGGATGGCAAGGGCCGCCTTGAGGATCACCTGCCGTCACTGAAAAAAGTTGTGTTCCAGAACAAGCTCGGCTCGATGTACGACAAATCGGAGCGGGTGGCACATCTCACCAGGGAGATCGCCCTGGCTATCGGTGGCGATCCTGAACTCAGCTACCGGGCGGGTCTCCTGAGTCGCTGTGACCTGATGACCAACATGGTCAACGAATTTCCCGTGATGCAGGGCATCATGGGACGCTACCAGGCACTGCGGGACGGAGAGAATCCACAACTGGCCCAAGCCCTGGAAGAGTTCTACATGCCCCGCTTCTCCGGCGACCGGCTGCCGCAGACAAAGACCGGAATCGCACTGTCGCTGGCGGAGAAACTCGACACCCTGGTGGGCATCTTCGGCATTGGTCAGAGACCGACCGGAGACAAGGATCCCTTTGCCTTGCGCCGGGCGGCGCTTGGTGCCCTACGTATCGTACGTGCGCATTCACTAACCGTAGATCTCCAGAAACTACTCAACTCGATAGCGGATAGCATGTCCGAGCGATTGAGTGAAAGCGGGGTCGCCAACGAGGTTTATCACTTCATGCTTGACCGGCTCAGGGGAATCTATAGCGAGCTGGGGGTGAGCATCGATCTGTTTCACGCTGTCGCCGAGGTGGCACCAACTAACCTTGCTGACTTTGATCGGCGGATCCAGGCACTCAGCGATTTCAGTAAATTGCCGGAGGCAGAGAGTCTAAGCGCGGCCAACAAGCGGATTCGCAATATTCTCAAAAAGAGCGACGAAGCGCTGGCCCAAACAGTCGATCCCTCACTCTTCGAAAACGAGGCCGAGCGTGCCCTCGCAGACAAGATAGACGAGCTCAAACCACAGACTCAACCGCTGTTCGATCGTGGCGAGTATACCCAGGGATTGCAGATCCTCGCCGCACTCAAGGAACCGGTGGATCGATTTTTCGATCAGGTGATGGTCATGGCAGAGGATAGAAATCTGCGCAACAACCGCCTTACCCTGCTCTCGCAACTTGAAAACCTCTTCCTCAGCGTGGCCGACATCTCCCGCCTGCAACATCAGGAGAGTCAATCTTGAACCCTGATTCCTACCAGGAGATGCTCACAGCGGTGAAGGCATTCCATGCCAAGCATCGCTTTCGCGAGACGGGGGGTGAGGAGATGACTTACCGCATCGCCCTGATGGCGGAGGAGCTCGGCGAGATATCGAGCTGTGTCACCAAAGGCAAGAGCAAGCAGGCCCTGGCGGAAGAGGTGGCCGACCTGATGATCCTTGTGATGGGAACAGCCATCGCAGGGGAATTCGATCTCAATCAGGCCTTTTGGGATAAGATGAAGAAGTTGACCGAGCGTCCATCGCGCATGATCAATGGCCGTATCCGGGTATCTGAATTCAGGGATATGGAATGATAGTATGTACCTACTTTTATGAAGCTCATCATCCTCGATAGAGATGGTGTGATCAATCTGGATTCGGATGCCTACATCAAGAGTCCGGAGGAGTGGATCCCCATCGCGGAGAGCCTACAGGCTATCGCCAAGCTGAGCCGGGCGGGATACAGGGTATTCGTGGCCACCAACCAATCCGGCATAGCCAGAGGGCTGTTCGATATCGAGACATTGAATGCCATCCACCGCAAAATGACCGACGCCGTGCAGGAAGTAGGGGGCAGCATCGATGCCGTTCTCTTCTGCCCACATGGCCCCGATGACGCTTGTCGCTGCCGCAAACCGAATTCAGGGCTCTATGAGGAGATTGCCAGGCGCACCCAGCAATCCCTGCAAGGGGTCCCGATAGTCGGCGACTCGTTACGGGATATCGAGGCTGCCATCAGCGTCAAGGCCGATCCAATCCTTGTTCGTACCGGCAATGGCGGAATGGCAGAGAAGCAGATCAAACAGCAGCATCCGCAAGTCACCGTCCATGAAGATCTCTTCAGCTTCACCGAAACCTTGCTCAGGCAGGACTGAACAGACCAATGATCCTTCTTCGATCCATCCTCTATTTCATACTGCTGCTGACAAGCACCATCCTCTTCTCAACCGTCGGTACCCTGGTCGCATGGGCGTTGCCGAAGGATGGCATCTACTGGATCGACCATAGCTGGAGCCGGCTCAATCTATGGGGACTTAGGTTTTTCTGCGGTCTGAAATATCGCCTGGAGGGCGGGGAAAATATACCCCGTGGGAGCTGTATCATCTTTGCCAAGCACCAGTCCGCCTGGGAGACTATCGCCCTCATCAGCCTGATTCCGGGGCCCAAGGCGTGGGTGCTCAAACGCGAACTCCTCTACCTGCCGTTCATGGGATGGATCATGTACTATTTCAAGCCCATCGCAATCGATCGAAAGTCGGGGCGCAAAGCGGTAGAACAGATCATCGACCAGGGTAAGGAGCGGCTTGAGTCGGGAAAAAATGTCTTTGTCTTTCCCGAGGGTACGAGGGTTGCCCCGGGAACCCGCAAGCGCTACGGCATTGGTGGCGCCCTTTTGGCGGAAAGATCGGGCTATCCGGTGCTCCCCGTTGCCCACAACGCGGGGGTATTCTGGCGCCGCCGCGATATTAGAAAATACCCCGGCACCATCGACGTCCGCATCGGGCCCCTCATCGAGTCCAAGGACCTCACTGCCGCAGAGATCAACAAGGCCGCAGAAGACTGGATCGAATCCACGGTGGAGAGCCTGCCTCAGCACCGGAATTGAAGAAAATAGTCCGCAAATGAACGCTAATAAACGCTAATGATATTTAGTTTTATCTTTAGCGCTTCGCAGGATTTGTAGATTGTTGCCCTGAATTTAGTCGATTTGCTTGATGCGTCCTGTCTGAAGCTTAGATATTGAGCCGTTACTTCGTGACAAGCCTTTTGAAATCAGCAAATATAATTATTCTTTATTTGCGTTCATTTGCGTTCATTTGCG